>CAYWFF010000057.1:0-1631 GCA_964458085.1 uncultured Gammaproteobacteria bacterium | reverse complement strand
GTTCCAAAAACATCAACGTAACCAGCTATGAGGAAAAGTACGCTGAAATAGTCGCACATCTTGCAAATAAAGAGTTAACAAAAGCAACTGACACGCTTACCGGTTTGCAAAAATCAATTAGTGATGAAAATTTGAAAATAGCAAGTACTTCGGTAAATATCCCGGCGAACATCCCCGTTGAAAATACTCCGCCGGATAGTGGATATAAAAGGCAACAAGTCACAACTGATTTGGGTAATTTTTTAGTAAGTCTGGTAGCTGCAGATTTAGCCTCAACCCGGATTATAGTTGATACTGCATCAGACTCAGATTGCGCAAACGATTGTCCGGTTCTCTCTTTGGCAACTTACGTATCACGCAGTGGTGCGTATGCCGGAATTAACGGAAGTTATTTTTGTCCTGCCAGCTACCCGACATGTGCCGGTAAAACAAATAACTTTGATTTGCTTGTTATGAACAAAAATAAATATTATTTTAATTCAGGAAATAACGTATACAGCAACAATCCTGCAGTTATTTTCGGAGGAAGTTACGTCCGCTTTGTTTCAGCTTCGTCTCAATGGGGCAGAGACACAGGAGTAGACGGAGTACTTTCTAATTATCCGCTTTTAATATCCGGTGGAAACATAGTTTTCGGAGGCGACAGCGACCCGAAAAAAGGCAGTAAGGGAAACAGAAGCTTCGTAGCGAATAAAGGAAATAGTGTTTATATCGGAGTAGTCCATTCTGCAACAGTTGCCGAATCAGGTCATGCTCTCAAAGTTCTGGGGATGGAAAATGCGCTGAATCTTGATAACGGAGGTTCCACTGCTCTCTGGTCTGGAGGGTACAAAGTAGGACCAGGAAGAGATTTACCGAATGTAATTTTGTTTGTAAAAAAGTAATTACCCTTTTTAGCTAATGGTTTTGATGTTTTTTACTTTTTTTAGTACAAAAATATCATCGACACATACATTAAAAAACTTTGCAAGTTTTAATGCTAAACTGACAGACGGAGTGTAGTTACCTTTCTCTAGAGAAATTATCGTTTGTCTTGTAACTCCTACTTTATGTCCCAATTCGTCTTGTGTAATCCCTAACTTAACGCGAAACTTATGTACATTATTGCTAATAACTTCCCTCATAACAACAATATTATACCTCAACTAATTTAAACAACAATACCGTATATTTCATTTAGTTTAACTTTATTGATAATTAATGATTTGATGAAGCTGAAAAAGCAGTAACTTACCGATTTATTACCGATAGCCGATTATATATTTAGAAATTGCTGTCAGGATTTACTTTGAAAGGTAAAATACAAAATGACACAAATGATTGCTGCAGTTTTCCCTTCGCAGAGTAAAGCCGGTAAGGCCGTATCTGAATTGAAAAGTAAGGGTTATGAAGATATTTCCGTTATCACCAAAGATCCCCGCTCGGGAAATATAACTGCGAGCGAACTGGGAGATATGGAAGACTCTTCAAAAGGCGGAGCGGTTTGGGGAGGTGTTTTAGGGGGAATATTTGGAGTAGTTGCCGGAGTGTCCACGGTAACGTTGCCCGGTTTAGGCGGTTTAATTGTTGCCGGACCGCTGACAGCCTTATGGGGTTTAGGCGGCGGTGCGTTGGGTGCTTTAGCCGGAGGC
>CAYWFF010000056.1:0-1777 GCA_964458085.1 uncultured Gammaproteobacteria bacterium | reverse complement strand
ATAAGCTTGAATACCGACAAATGCAACCCATTGAGGTTTATATCTTTTAACTTTTTTAATCAATTTCTCTCCGCCTTTAATGAATTCATCTTTAGCTACTTCATCTGCCCTTACGGTTGCTCTGTTAACTAAATTGGTTAAACCAATTCCCAATTTAAGCAGTTTTTCCTGTTCGCTTGGGTGAAATAATCGGGGGGTAAATTGTGCTGCATGAAGCGCTTTCCAAAACTTATTACCGGGTCTTCCGAAATGATTCTGGACGGCTGCCGTATAAAGGCCAGGGTTTATACCGCAAAAAAGGATTGTAAGGTGCGGGGCGATTACATCAGGCACAGGCTTATTATATGCATTGGCAATTTCCTGTTTTGTCGGTTTGTATGTTTCCACCGGAAGAGTATACCGTTTTATAAACTTGTTGTGTAAGTTATACTTGCAAAATGAATTCACAAGTTTTACCTCAGACATTTCTTGATCGCTTAGAAAATTTACTACCTGAAAAAATGAAAGAAGATGTGTTGGCTGCATTTTGTACAGAAAGGCCGACTACATTTCGTACAAACACTTTAAAAACAACTTCTCGGGAACTTATGCAGCAACTTACAGAAAGAGGTTTAAGCTATCAAAAAGTAAGTTTTTTACCTGATGCATTTATCCTAGAAGGCTCCGCAAAACAACTTACTACAACAGGACTTTTTGATTCCGGGTTTCTTTATGTACAAAGTTTATCAAGTATGATCCCTGCTTTGGTTCTGGAAGCACAACAAAATGAAATTATCTTGGACATGACTGCTGCACCCGGTAGCAAAACCAGCCAAGTTGCTGCTCTTATGGAAAACACGGGACATATTGTAGCAAACGACATAAGCCGTGTCAGGCTATATAAATTACGTGCTAATTTAAAGTTGCTGGATGTTAAAAACACTACAGTGATACAAAAGAAGGGTCAAGACTTGTGGAAAAGTTACAATAACTACTTCGATAGAGTTTTAGTTGATGCCCCTTGTAGTTTAGAAGGAAGATTCCATTGCGAAAATCCAAAAACGTATCGCACTTGGAATATTAAGAAGGTAAAACAGTTATCACACCTTCAGCGTTATTTACTTCGATCGGCTTTGACGTGTACAAAACCGGGAGGTGTAATAGTCTATTCAACTTGCACTCTCTCTCCTGAAGAAAACGAAGAAGTTCTTGATTGGCTTTTGACAAAAGAAAAAGATTCTGTTGTTCTTGAACCAATTAATCTGGAAATTCCGGAAAAAATTAGAGCATTTCACAAATGGCAAGACAAAGTTTTTGATCCTCAGGTAAAAAATGCTATAAGAATCCTGCCTTCTTCTTTAATGGAAGGCTTTTTTGTAGCTAAATTAAAAAAACTATAAAATAGCTAGTTGGTTGAATTATCCGATTTAACAGTAACTCCATCGATTGTTTTTCCCGACTCCGCATCGTCTGCTATGCTTCCTACTTGGGGAAGTGTGTGTTTCTTTTTTACGTCCTTAGATTCTGCTTTTTAGGACTTGCTTTGACCATCATTGCCGTACGGCAAATCGCCGCCTCTGGCTGTAGAGGTCGTTTTTTTGAAGATGCCCATATATATTTATTTTTCAGTAAGCGAAAAATTTTCTGCACCGTGTCTCTCCATGATCATTGTAGCCTGGTCCTGTAAAGTAGGTTCCGCTGCAACTGCCACAAACACTTCACCTTTATTAATTCTTTTAGTGTAGTGTTTTGCAATATCTGCAGAGATTCCTGCTTCCTCTAACCCGCCCAATAGGCC
>CAYWFF010000055.1:0-1898 GCA_964458085.1 uncultured Gammaproteobacteria bacterium | reverse complement strand
GTGATCCCGGAAGGACTCGAACCTTCGACCATCTCCTTAAGAGGGAGTTGCTCTACCACTGAGCTACGGGACCCAATCAATCGCAAAAGTTCACTGCTCTTAGAACGAAGCTCGCCGACGCAGATGGACATTGAGCTACCGGCCCATTAAAACTCACTGAATTAACAAAGAGCTTTCGGCCTATCTGTATTGTATCAAAATGAAGCTAAGATTTCACTTGCGATTGCATTTGATAGGAGTTTGTATACTCTTGATAAAAAGCTGTCTTTTTGTGCAAGGTGCATACTGTTTTCGTGTTTCGCGATGTGTTTATAATAAGGTTCGCTAATGGCAATTCCATTTTGTTCAATTTGAATCGAAAAACTAAAATCAGAATTATCGGTTTTTAGACCGCTATAAAGTATGAAACCGGTTTGACCGGGTTCAATATCAAAAAGCGCAGGAGTTTCAATTTGAATTTCTCTTCCACTGCTTTCTACAAGCTGTACTTCTCCTGAGTGCCAAATACTTTGGCCTGTATTTTTAACAAAAGCCAATCCGTAAAATGTCTCACCGTGGTCAATTACTTCAGGTGTAAAAACCGCAATTATTTCTCCTTTATGTTCCTGTTTAGGTTTTCCTTCCCTTTTTTGTAGTTTGGCAATGTCGTAATAAAAGTCGTAAAAGGTACCGTCCTTTTTCTTCCAGGAAAAAATATCAAACGGCGGAGTCTGGTAGTTAAGCACGAACGGAGTAATAGCTACAATTCGATTATCGTTCCAGGTTTTGGAATAAGCGGTTTTTAACTCCTCCCCTACCTGTTCGATTGTTTTATTACGAAGGCTCAAGTTTTCCATATCATGAATCCAGCCGGTCTCGGTAATAAAAACTGGCAATTCTTTAGTAATGCCCAATTCTTTCAATAAGTCCAGTTCCCATTGATATGTACGCACACTGCCTTTTCCTTCACCTTCGGCATTTCCTGAAAAACCAGGGTTGGGATACGAATGTGACGACCAGCCGTCTATAATATTTAAAACATCCGGTTTTGCTGACACCATTTCACGAATATATTTTTCTTCCTCCATATGTAATTTGTCAGTTGGCGCTGAGGCATCAAAACCTGCAGGCAAAATGAAAAAGTCAGGAGACGCATCCTTTAACTTACTTGCAAAGTCATAAAAATAGTGGGCATATTCACCTGGGTTAACTTCTCCACCCCATTCTTTGGCGTGGTTCGGTTCGTTGCCGATTATGATGTAGCGGTTTTTTACTACCCAGTTTAGAGAATTCAAAAAATACACCCAGTTATCTATGTCATCATTCGTAGGCTTAACCCAGTTTTCTTCGTCTTGAAGCGTAGCTATACGGATAATCGGAATAAGGTGCAGGCGTCTCATTTTGTCCAAAGTACGCTGCATACTTGCAATATTTCTTTCATCACGCCTTACTACAAGCGTAACATAACCCCAGTCTCCGCCAGTAGAATTAACCAAATTTGCAGCATCTTCTAAGTCACCTTCATTTATTATATGAATTCCGAATGGGTTGTTGTCTGTAGAAAGCGGATTTTCTGCTGCGAAAATTCCTGCCGGAAAAAATAAAGCAAAAATAAATATAAAAAGGAATGAAAAATAGCGCATTGTGAGCATGCTTCATTCTAGTGCAAATATTCTTCAGGCTCAAGCGAAGTTTTAAAAGAAGTTTAAGTTTATAATTAAGTGCCCCTGGGAAGAATCGAACTTCCAGTCTCTCCCTTAGAAGGGGATTGCTTTATCCGTTAAGCTACAGGGGCGAATGGCTTATTTTACCAAATATTTTGTAAAATCAGTAGTCGAGGCAATTTGGAAATAATATTTACTATTATTCTTATTGACAATTAGTTTAAAACATGAGTAACTATACTAAGTTATGTCTTC
>CAYWFF010000054.1:0-2158 GCA_964458085.1 uncultured Gammaproteobacteria bacterium | reverse complement strand
GGCGTCACTATTAGTGTTCTTTGATTTTTATCGTTTAGGACTTTTTCAATTAAGGGAACTAAGAATGCTGCCGTTTTTCCTGTTCCGGTATTGGCAATTCCAATAACATCCCTTCCTTCTAAAATTGCAGGGATGGCAGCATCCTGAATCGGTGTCGGGAGAGTATACTTTTTGTAGGTGATATTTTTCTTTAGTTTGTCAGAAATAGCAAATTGGTCAAAAGTATTCTTGGGAACAAACTCGTTAATTTCTTCGCTGATAGGTTTTGGAGCAACCTGCATAGCACGGATAGCAGTTATGATTTCATAAGCGCTTTTCTTGCTTGGTCCGGAACGGAAGTTCCTTCGGCCATTATTTCGATAGTTTCTATATGGTTGTTTATACATAATAATTTTTAATTTTTCGGTAAATTGACAGAACAGACCTGCTTAAATGAAGTAACGTATTTATGAATATTGGAGATTAAGATACAATAAATGAATTTTAAAAAATTGGGGTATCCTATATCTATTAACTCAAAATAGAATTAAATTTAAGCAGATATCTTCTTTCAATCTGCCAGGGGCAAGTGTAACACATACTTTGAACAATGTCAAAGAAAAAAAATTATTACAGTTTACGAAAGAGCTTTCAAGACTGCTTCACGTATGTTTTTACCTGAAAACCAGCCATGAAAGTAGACTACGGCAGGTTTATTTCGGTTCCAACTTAGGAGATATTGCCTGTGAATTTTACCGCCCTTTTGAATAAATGCGTCTATTAATTCGTCCGATGTTAAATGCTTATTTATATACTCAGTATATCTCTTTCTGCAGCCTTTTGATATAGGGAGTTCGGGAATTTATCTTCGAATTCTTTTCCAGACAGTAGTAATTTTGTATATTCCCCTCTCGTCGCGAAAGTATGCAACACCGACTTCATAGTTATGAAACTTTTTTACGGAGTTAAAACCGTTTCCGTTAGTCCAAGCTTCAACAGTGCCGGTATTGAAAGTGTCGACAACCTGTACCTCAGATAGTCCAAACTCCTGCATTTTCTGAAGAGCTTTATTGGTGATAATTACGTTATTCACGCTTTGGTTACCCAAATCAACTTTGAAGTTTAGTTTCGATTTTATCTACCCGTTTTTCCAATTCATCATATTCGTCTCGTGTGGGCGTGTCTTCTTCGAGAAAAGCAACTGTTTTACCAATAACATCTAAACGTTTAACGATTTTTGTAAAACCTTTTTTCATGTCAGTTCTTAGACCACTGTCTACAGCATCAATTCTTGTATTAACCTTTTTTAACTCTTTTAATATCTCTTGTTTTAAAGAACTCTGACCATTTACTAAAGTCTGAAACATTTTTTTAACTTCATCCATAGAACGAATATATACCCCGCAGTCTATATATTCAAGGTTCCTTTTAGAGTTCTCGGAGTTAAACTTATCAAGCAACTATAAATTTATATTGCTTTCCACTTCTGCTTTTTAAAGATGCATAAAACTCTATTATTCGCTCATCTATAATTTAACAGCAATATGTCAAAAAGATTACTATAACCTGATTTTAATGGAGGAAATAAACTAAACGAACTTTTGTTCTAACTATCGCCTGGGGCTACGAGACCGGCGTTGGGAAGCTGAACTTGTCCACGCCTCGCCACCTGCCGGAGTAATTAATTTTTGAATCGCTTTGACTGATTCTCTCATCGCTTCTAAATCAGTAAAACAATTAGAAGACTCCTTTCTCTTAGGACAACTTCCAGCCATACACTGATTATCCTTCATACACCACTTCACATGCTTATGTTTTTAATAAGCACTTCAACATCTCTTTCAGTATTAATTCCCATAACTAATTTTACTCTAAATTTAGACTAAATAAGTATATTGGTTTTGTCACCTTTCATGGTTATCTATCCGCCATTTCTTTTGTTATCTCATCAAAACACTCAGGGATCATGCTTGTTGGAAACTCCGGGTAGTCTGTCAAATCCTCACAAGTAATTATGCCATTTCCGTCCCAAACCAACTGCCACACACCATTTACTCTCGCTGCGAACCACATACCGCCACCCAGACCAACTTCACTGGCGCCCCCCTTGGCATAGTCCCCTTCAATTTCAGCAACACTAATTTCCAGTGTCTCTGCGCTCTCGCCGTGTTTTGAAATC
>CAYWFF010000053.1:0-2472 GCA_964458085.1 uncultured Gammaproteobacteria bacterium | reverse complement strand
AAGGGAAAAGGGAGAAAAAGTTATCTCAGTTTATTTTTGAAGCTTTGGGGGAAGATATGCCCGGGACAGAAAGCGAAATAAAGGCCGGGACCCAACTAAGCATTCTTGATTATGGGGAGAAAAAAAGTAATAGTGAACACCAAAAGTCGCCAACACTTGTTGATCCTTTACATATTGACTACATTTCTTACTCCCAAATTGACACCTTCCGAACCTGTCCTCTGCATTACAAACTGCGCTATATTTTAAAAGTCCCGACTCCGCCTTCTCCTGCTTTAAGTTTTGGACAGTCAATCCATAACACACTAAATTTGTTTTATCAGAAGGTTTTGGATGGTGACGAGGGAAAATTGGCGTGTATGGACAACTGCCTGAAAGAATCGTGGGTTAAATTTGGTTATAGCAGCAAAAAGCATGAAGAAAAAATGTATGACCAAGGTATAACCTACCTTCATCAATATCATAAAGACAATTTTCATAAAAAACTTTTACCTGTTGCGTTGGAAAAAAACTTTACTTTCCCGGTTGAACACCAGGGAAAGCGGCTCCGGATAGGCGGAAAAATTGATCGGGTAGACAAACTTTCAGACGGTAAAATTGAAATTTTGGATTATAAAACAGGAGCTAATGTTCCTACTCAAAGAGAAGTAGATAATGATTTGCAGCTTACTATTTATGCTCTTGCTGCGGCACTTTTGCGTGAAGCACCTTTTCCAAGACGGTCGGACGAAATTGTTTTAAGTCTTTATTATTTTGATGCCCAAACCAAAATTACCACTATTAGGACCCGTGAACAATTGAAGAAAGCAGTGGGAGAACTTTTTATTTGGAAAGAAAAAATTGAAAAGTCAGATTTCAAATGCAGTCATGGCTTTTTGTGTCAGAACTGTGAATATAAAATCCTCTGCGATGCAAGCGGAGAGTAAAAGTTTCTTCTCAGTTTTTGTGTAACTTAAATATTGCCAGATAAACAATTAATAATATAAGTAATGTTCCTGCGAATATTACGGAGAATGACTTTACGCCAAATTCATTCATGTAGCTACCTATAGGTACGCCAAGAATTACGAAAGGAATTTTTACCAACAACTCGTAAGTTGACAATGTTGTTGCGCGAACGTTTGAAGAGGTCGCAGAATTAAGAATATCTAGAATTGCTGCTTTTTCAATCGGGCTATAAATAACTCGAATTAAAAAGATAGACGACCAAATGGCGATGTTAACAAATGGTGCAAACAGATAGTTGCCGGCTAAAATTAGGATTGCAATTAAAATAATATAAAAATGACTTATTTTTTTTGAAATTTTTTCATATAAAAAGCTTGAAGGTATGGCTACAACAATAACGAAAGTATATAGAATACTAATCCCTAAAGCATTATACCCCCAATCAACAACAGCCACATCGTCAAGTATCTCATAGCTTACAGTTGAGAACGAGCCTATAAGCAGAATTATTAAAGTCGAACGGATAAGTTTTGGTTGAAGAAGCTGAACAAAACCTCTTTTTGTTTGAGCCAGAAAGTTGGTGAAGGAGAATTTAAAAGTATCTACTTTTGGTTCGGTGGTTAACATTACAATTAATATACCCAGAGCTTTTGCCACTCCGGTAAGCAAAAACGGAAGCCCACCCCAATAACGAAAAAGAAAACCTCCAACTATTGTAGCCAACGCGGTAGAAGCATATGTGTAGGCATTTATTTTGCTTAACACTTTTGGGTACTTGTTTTCCGATTTCAGTTCTACCAAAGAGTCGTAAATAAAAGCGTCCATGGTTCCTGAGGATAAACTGTAGCCTATGTTAATTAGGATGAAAATAAAAACAAATCCAGTATAGTCTGAAGTAAAAGCCATCATTGTTTCACCTATAGCTGTGAGCGTAAAAGCAGCAAAAAGTGTTTTCTTTTTTCCAATCAAATCTGACATGGCTCCGGTTGGAATTTCTGCAATAACCCGGGTTACTAAACCTATCAACTGAAGAGTGGTTGCTTGTTGAATGTTGATAAACTGATATAAATATAAAAGCCATGGAGCATACCAGAAGAATGCATTATTCAATGCAATTAGAAGATAGCCAAGCGTTATGTTTTTGTTCCTCATATTGTAGTTTGATAAAAGAATTATATAAGTTGCGGAGAGTAAATAATAATGAAGTTTTTTATTCAGTTGGAGTGGGGCGGTTATACCAATCCTGAGGGTCCACCCCGTCAGTTGTTTGTCCTTCAAATACACTGACTACAATCGGTTCGTGGGATGAACAGTCGACTGAGAGTCCGCAGCTAACAAATTCATTGTAGTAGGCTTTATAAACGTCATTGGGAAGTTGGGAATAGACATAATAAATGCCTGCGGGTACTTCCAAAGTATAACCAACACGATATGTATATTTACTGTCTTCAATGCGTTCATTGGTGCAGTAAATTTCTTTTGTTTGGATATTTTCCGCGCATGTTTGCATTTCAGAAGGAATTG
>CAYWFF010000052.1:0-2591 GCA_964458085.1 uncultured Gammaproteobacteria bacterium | reverse complement strand
GATTCGGAAGATTTTTAACTTGTCAATAATGTTTATACGTAAACACGCCAACCAACTTTTGATCTTTATCTACTACCGGAAGTTTTTCTATACGGTATTTCTCCATCATCTGGGCTGCTTTTGGTAGGGAAATTCCAGCATGGGTAGTAATAAGTGATTTCCCCCTTTCATTATTTAGAGGTGTCATTACTCTCGTAATTTTTGTTTCGGGCGAGGCAGCCAGAAAATCGCGGCTGGTTGCCATTCCGGAAAACCTTCCTGTAAATTTGTCTCCTTTATAAACAATTACAAAACCCCTGTTTCGTTTAGCGAGTAAATTAAGTGCATCTCCTATAGTGGCATTTTCTGAAACCATTGGAGGTTTTTGTGACATGACGCGCATTTTCTCCTTGACCTTAATAACCAGTTCAGCTTGGTCTCCGGGGAGATTGTTCCTATGAATTTCACCTATGCCGCCATTTAATGCTATTATGATTGCCATTGCGTCTTCTGTTACCGTATCCATGCCGGCAGAAACAAAAGGAATATTTATAAGAGGTACACCGTTTGCGATTTTTGTCTTGGTTGTGATTTGTTTACCGTATCTTGAAGTGATATCAGAATAAGCCGGCCGTAAATAAACGTCCGAGAAAGCAAGGGCTGAATTGCCGGCATAGTAGGCTATCTTTTTAGCCTTATTATTCATAGGGACAAGGTCATTATTATTGTTATCTTATACCTTGTCAAACACTAATTTACTAATGTTATATAAATTAGTGTTTAAGGAACTGTTTTTTACGAAAACCTGAAATCGCAATTGGGTGAAACTAAATTAAAGCAGGTTTTTTTAGAATTTGTAAAAGATTTAGTTATAGTGAAAGATATATTGCTCCGTGATGTACTTTTGCGCTTCGAAGATAGATAATACATGGTGTGATTAAAGTTCAAAACTTGTCTTTTTCTTTTGGTGAAAAACCTTTGTATAAAGAGGTAGATTTTATTGTGGGCAGCGGACAGAAAGTGGGACTCGTCGGTCCGAACGGTTCCGGTAAAAGTACACTTTTCAATTTAATTATAAAAAATGAAGAAATTCAGAAGGGAAATATCGAAGTTTTGGGTACATTAGCTCTGGTTCCGCAGGAAGTAAAACACGATCCCGAACTTGAGAATTCTAACAGTATCTTGGCTTATGTTGACCCTGAAAATAAAATTGAAATACACCAAATAAAGCGGCTGTTTTCAGGATTAGAACTTACACTAGACCTGCATTCTCCTCCTCAAAAACTAAGCGGAGGACAAAAAACTAAACTTGCGCTTGCCAAAGCATTACTCGCGGAGCCTGACACTCTTCTTTTGGATGAGCCGACAAACTTTATGGACAAGGAAGGAACTTTCTGGGTTATGAATTTTTTAAGCCAGTATCCTAAAACTCTTATATTAATTTCGCACGATTTGGCGCTGATGGACAATGCTATTGATAAAATTCTTGCAGTTGATCCTGTCAAGCAAACTATTGAAGAATTTAGCGGCAACTTTACAAAGTATGTAAAACTCAAAAAAGAGCGGGAAGAACTGCTCAAACGACAAATTACAGTTCAAAAAAAACACATAAAACAAATGGAAGAAGGTTTGTCTAAACTTGTAAGATATACTTCAAAAAAGGGAGTTCGTGCCCGTATAAGGCAGCAAAAAAGAATTGCACAAGAAAAAGCCGAGCTTCCTGAGATGCCATTGGAAGTTAAAAAAATAAAGATTTCGCTCCCAACTCCGGCAAATGTTGGCGAATTGCCTATACGTGCTGTTGATATCACGAAATCTTATGGAGAAAATACAGTTCTTGGTGATTTAAATTTTTCTATAAGACGCGGGGAGAGGGTTGCTCTTATCGGACCAAACGGATCAGGTAAAAGTACATTAATTAAAATTCTCATGGATATCATTAAACCGGATAGAGGTGAAGTAATTCTCAATCCCATGCTTAAAGTAGGGTATTACTCTCAGGAGTTTGAAACTTTTGACCTATCAAAAACTCTGATTGACACCTTCACTGAAACTACCCATAAAAATGAAGGTTTTGCACGTGCATTTTTAGGAAGATTTCTTTTTCCTGGAGACAAGGTGTTTCAAAAAGTCGGAACTCTTTCCGGTGGTGAAAAAACTAGACTGGCGATAGCTTTACTTGCTGCGCAGGATTTTAATTTATTAATATTAGACGAACCTACTACATATCTGGATGTATTGTCGCAACGGATAATTCTGGAAGCTTTGAAAGATTACCGAGGGGCAATGCTTATTGTAAGTCACACTCCTGATTTTTTACTGGAACTGGCTCCAAACCGTGCTTATCTGTTTCCTGAACAAAAACAGGTATTTTGGGATGAGTCCCTTGTTGCTCAAGTAGAAGAGATATAGTTCTCCAATATTCCTATTTTGTTAAATTTACTTTACACTTAAACAAGAGTTGGGGAGGTGATAAATACGTTTAATTCAGATATAAATTACTTGGCAGTATTGGCAGCTCCGATTATATCGATGGCTATTGGTTTTCCCTGGTATGGTACTTTATTCGGCAAGCGGTGGATGAACCTGGTAGGCATAAATGAAAATAATAT
>CAYWFF010000051.1:0-2624 GCA_964458085.1 uncultured Gammaproteobacteria bacterium | reverse complement strand
ATATGTGAAAACAGGCGCTGGTTGCATTGAAGCCTTCATATAGTAAGCTTAAGAAAGTACAAAGAGCATAGTTCAAAGTGCAAAGAAAATAGAAACACAAATGCCCAAAGACAAACTGCCAAATAGTTACAAAAATTTAATTATCTATCAAAAAGCCAAAAACTTAACCGTCGATATTGTTAAGAATATTTCTAGACAAAAATATTCACCGGATTATAAATTTATCGTTTTACAACTTTACCGTGCAGTATCATCAGTAGGTGCAAACATCGCTGAGGGGTATGGCAAGCACTATAGTAAAAGTTTTCGTCAATTTCTTGCCATTGCTCGAGGATCGTGCTCCGAAACGGACTATTGGTTAGAAATAATTGTGGATTTACGAATTTTCCATAATGATATAATGATAGATTTTCAAAAAAGAAATTTAGAGATGTTAAAAATGCTTACAGTATTTATGAAAAGATTGGAGGTTAAAACGCAGACCTAAGCTAATTGTGCGCTTTGCACTTTGTGCTTTGATCTGCGCTAAGCGCAGATGGAAGAACAACATCCTATACCGCAACAAATTTCGTCATATCAGTTTCATTTAGTGGGAGACATGACTTTAAAGCAATTTTTCCAAGTTGCAGGAGGTGCTTTGGTATCACTGCTTTTTTACAGTTCTGCACTCAATCCTTTAGTTAAATGGCCGCTTGTAATACTTTCTTTTCTTTTTGGAATAGCAATTGCGTTTTTCCCTATTCAGGATAGACCGCTGACAACATGGTTGTTTTCATTTTTTAAATCTATATACTCCCCTACTGTTTTTAACTGGGAGCAAGTTGACAAAAAACCACAGTACTACCAACCTGAAGCCGCTCTACCTATACAGGCAGATGTTTCTGCTCAAAACCAAACTGAAGCCCACAACGTCCCTCAAGTGCAACCCAATGTTCCGGCAAAACCTACAGAGGTGGTTACGCCGACACCTCCCACACAAATTCAAAACGTAGCGTCTGCCTCAGCACCCACCCAAGCTGCACTTCAAACCCCTCAAGTGGAGGATGTTCCGAAAACAACAGCAGAACAAAATATTCCAATTCCTGAAAGTAAACAGGTTGAAGTTCCCAAACAAGCTGAAAATATTGACACACCAGCTGAAACAGCAAATCAGGTATACGATGCCGGTTCGGTAGTCTCTCCCATGACCGGAACTCAATTTCAAAATGTTCAAAAAGCTACATTCACTCCGGAAGCTGCCCCTCCGCTTCCCCCTACCCGTCCCAATATTGTTGTCGGTCAAGTAATGGACACTGAAGGCAAAATTCTGGAAAATGCAATTTTAGAAATCAGAGACTCCCAAGGGAGATCTGTCAGAGCATTAAGAACAAACAAACTCGGCCATTTTATGATAGTTACACCATTAATGGATGGAAATTATGAACTAAGTACCGAAAAAGACGATTATGAATTTAGCCCGATTAGTTTTGAAGCTAAAAACGAGATTGTTCCGCCTATTCAAATTACCGGCAAGAAAATAGAAGTTGACGAAAACATAAATACACCTGAAATAAAACAAAATGCCTAAAATAAATATGCACATACCATTTCTAAGCATCCCCGATGTTGCTCTTACTAATTCTGCCCAAAATTTCATTCCTATATCTTCCATAGAAGAAGGTCTAGTGCTTTATAAAAGCGGCGGAGCAGGACTTGTGATGGAAGCATCTTCTTTAAACTTCACGCTTCTAAGTGAAAAGGAACAGGAAGCAGTAATCTTTGCGTATGCAGGACTTCTCAACTCGTTAAATTTTCCGATACAGATAGTGGTCCGTTCAATGCAAAAGGATATTACGCGGTACATGAATTATTTGATAGAAGCGGAAAAAAAGTTAGAAAAACCAAAACTGGCAAAGGTATTGGCAGATCATCGGAAATTTATAACAGAGGCTATAAAAAGAAAAAATGTTTTAAGTAAAAATTTTTATATTGTCATTTTGTTTACTCCTTACGAACTGGGGATAACTAAGTCATTGCAAACTTCTTTTTCACCTAACAAAAGTGAAACCCTTCCTTTCCCAAAAAGTTATGTTTTAAGAAAGGCAAAAACCGCGCTTTATCCCAAAAGAAATCATTTAATTAGGCAGGCAGGAAGACTCGGTATCAGATTAACACCACTAACTACTGAAGAATTGGTTAAACTGTTTTATACAATTTATAATCCAGATCCTCCTACAAAAGGTTCAGGGTTGCCCTATTAATAAACATCCATGAAATTAAACGATCTCTTACCAAAAAGAAAAAGCCAAAAAGACAAAGAGTCTACCTCACCTACTGAAAATTCACAACCGGTTTCAAAACAAACCACAGACAATCCCGATACGGTAATTAAAAATCAGTTTCAGAATGCTGCAAAAGCTAATTCTCAAACACTTAACTCCAATGTTGATACTGATGAACCGTATAGAAAAAATTTAAAAACACCCATCGATCCGGTAGAGATCGATAAAAAACTGCAGACACTTGATCCTGTAGATGTTATTTCCCCAAACTATGTTGAGCTCGATTTTGATCATATTAAAGTAAACGATGTATACATGCGCACTCTTTTTATCTCAGGATATCCCAGATTTGTATCTCCGGGT
>CAYWFF010000050.1:0-2782 GCA_964458085.1 uncultured Gammaproteobacteria bacterium | reverse complement strand
CCGGTTGTTTAAATAATCTCCCGGGACCTAAGAACTGAAAGGGTAAGGAGTGCCTTTGGAAAGCTCTGATGAAAGGTTCCGCATGATTATTTGCACGCACCAAAATTGCGAAATCCTTATAAGAAAAACCTTCAGACAAAAGCTCCTCAATTTTTCTTGCAACCGCTTCTGCTTCGTTTTCAACCCGATCCTTGTGAATAAAACCGACTTCCCCTTTTACACCTTTCCTTTGAGAAATTAAATGTTTGTCAATCTGCTCTTTTACTTCCAAGCGATCGGGATTATTAAATTGCACCAAGTCGTATGCTTTGTCCAACACATACTGAGCGGTTCTGTAGTTTTTAGTTAAAACAACAATTTTACTTTCAGGATAAGTTTTTCTGAATTGGAGAATATTGGATACCGCCGCTCCCCGAAAACGGTAAATTGATTGATCGTCATCTCCTGAAACAGTAATATTTTTCCGTTCACCTGCAAGCATGATTGCCAATTCGTTTTGAGCGTAATTAGTATCCTGAAATTCATCAACTAAAACGTATTTAAAAAGTTTTTGATAGTTCGTAAGCACATTTGGCCTCTCGCGGAAAAGTTTTAATGTCTTTACTATTAGATCTCCGAAATCCATCAAACCTTCTTTAATTTTCAATTCATCATACGTTTTGTAAGCATTTGCAAGCTCCAACCACTTTTCAATTTCTTTTCGTTCTTCATCACCTTCAACCGTTTCTGCTTTTTTCTCTGCCCATTCCAAATAATCTTTAGGTGTTGTGTCTTCGTCCTGAAGTCTGGAAAAGTGAGACAGCATCCCTCTGATAAATTTAGTAGGATTTCCTAGGGGTCTGAAATACTTTAAGTCAAAATTAAAAAGGTTTTGACGAATAAGATAAGTGCTTTCGGCTTCCGTAAGTAATTTAAAATTCGGATCAAGACCTATATGAAGCGCCTCCTGCCTTAGAATACGGTCACAAAAAGAGTGAAACGTCATAAGCCACATTTGGGTATAACCGTAAGGAAGCGCTCTATCTACCCGTTCTTCCATTTCTCTTGCAGCTTTTTCCGTAAAGGTGAGGGCTAAGATTTCTGCAGGGGCAACACCTTTTTCAAGTATCAAGTGCTTAATCCTTTCAGTAATGACTGTTGTCTTGCCGGTTCCTGCTCCGGCGATAATCAAAAGCGGTCCTTCTCCGTGAGTAACTGCTTCATGCTGTTCAGAGTTTAATTTTTTACTTTCGGCAGCGCTTAACATACAGCCGCATTATACAAAAGAAGTTCACTCATCACTAGCTTTAATTCTTTTTAATTTTTCTTCAGGTAAACCCAATTCCTGAGTTTTTTGGAGTTTATCTCCCAAATCGGTTAAAAGATTTCCCACGGAGGAGGTGGTATTGTAAGCATTTGTAATATGCCGCGAAAGCGTACTGAAAGAGTCCAGAGTTTTAGAATAATCTTTCTGGACAGCTCGAATAAGCGAAAAAAGTTTTTTAGTTTCACTTTCTAACTTTTGACCTTCAAAACTCATAAGTATTGCCCTGAGGTATGCATAAAAAGTTGTTGGTGAAACAGGAAGAACTCTTTTGCCTGATGCATAGTCAAAAAGATCAGCGTTGTTGACCACATCGTAGTAAACCGCTTCCGAGGGAACATACATCAATGCGTAATCTATGGTTCCCTCATCCGTCAAAATATATTTCTTGGCTATTGCATCAATATGACCTCTAACATCACGTTCATACTGCCTTTTATGCAACTTGGCATCCGATTCTCCTTCTGCTTCATTCATTTTCCGGAAATTTTCCATCGGAAATTTAGAATCAATAGGTATAATTCCTGCTGAGGTTTTAATTGCAGCGTCTACTTTTTCTCCTGACTTAAAAGTGTACTGTAAATGGAATGACTGCTTGGGAAGCATTTGGGCTAAAAGCTCATTTAGAATGTGCTCTCCCATGTTCCCGCGAAGTTTTGGGCTACGCAAAAATTCCTGCAGCTCTTTCATACCGCGCCCGATTTCGCTCATTTCCCCTATGTTTTTTTGGACATCGCCGATTATTTTTGCAGTGTTATCAAGCCTCTGATTAAGACTGGAAGTATTTTGCTGAAGTGTTGAGATCAAAACTTTTCTGTCTTCTTGAGACGCTTCCTGAAGCATTTTAAAAATATTCAGCATTTCCTGAGAAGGTTTCTGGTTCCCCAACCGCCGGTAAAGTAAGATCAACAGAGTTAAAACCGCAATTGCAACAAAAAGAATCGTATACTCGAGCATGCGATCATTGTATCATTAATTGGAAATCAAATTAGCTATGTTGAAATTAAAACTGCCTGATTTGGCGAAGCGCCAAAAACAAAAGAATAGAAACCTTCCTTTGGCTAAACTCACCGAAACTACTACTCGAAATAAGGTTAAATACCGAAAAAACTTTTTACCTTTAATTTTTGCTATTGTCTTTTTTTTATCATTGGCAATCGGTGAGGTGTATTTTGTTGACCCCTTTACACCCGGAGCCCTTCCTCTTTTTTTCCTGATAGTTTTTTGTGGACTGTTTTTTTTATTCTCCACTATGTTTGCCCATTCCCGTAGAGGTTTTTTGGCGGCAAGTATACTAACAGTCTTTTTAATTCTTCGCTATTTAGGAGTAGGCACCATATTCAACCTTATACTAATTTTAGCAATCGCTATAAGCCTGGAAACTTATCTAGTAAAAAGGTGAGCGTGTTATACTTACAGCATGAGACGTTCGGAAAAAGCGATGCATCCTTCTTTGAAAAAACAAATCAGGGATATCTT
>CAYWFF010000049.1:0-3068 GCA_964458085.1 uncultured Gammaproteobacteria bacterium | reverse complement strand
TTTTTTTACCTGCAGCCGTTCCTCCGATTACACCGAAAGCTTTTGAAAGAGTTCCTATTTCTACATCAACCCGCCCGTGCAGTCCAAAATGATCCACTATTCCCCGTCCGTTTGTCCCAAGCACCCCTTCGCCGTGAGCGTCGTCTACCATTATCATTGCTCCGTATTTTTCGGCAACTTCTACTAGCCTGTCAAGCGGTGCTATATCTCCATCCATGCTAAAAACTCCATCAGAAATAATTAGCTTACGGCCTGTTTTATTCGATTCTGTTAACTTTTTTTCCAAACTTTTTACGTCACAATGTGAATATCTGACAACTTCCGCTTTAGTCAGTTTGCAGGCATCTATAATGCTTGCGTGATTAAGCTCGTCAGAAAAAATGACATCGTTTTCTCCTACGAGAGCCGGAATGACGGCGATATTTGCCATAAATCCCGATTGAAAAACAATACAATCTTCAGCTTTTTTAAAATCAGCGAGTTTCTCTTCAAGCTTGGTATGAAGCACGGTTGTACCTGCGATTGTTCTGACTGCTGCTGGTCCCACACCGAATATGTCTATCGCTTCTTTTGCGGCGGATTTAACATCGGGATTATCGGCTAGTCCTAAATAGTTGTTCGATGCAAAGTTTAAATACTCTTCACCATCAATTACTATATGTCCGCTTACTGCACTTTCTAGTACTTTAGGTTTAACAGACAAATTTGCACTGTTTAGTTTCAGAAGTTCTTCTTTTATCCAGGAAGTAGCATCAGTCATTCGTAACCAATGGTAACAAGTTTTTAAATAAAAACAAATAGATGTTACTAAGTTTAGAAACTGTTTTATAATTTTCGAATACTTGTAATAAATATTGAAAATAAGCCCGATAAATCTGATTTGATAATTCTTTTCGCAGATTTATTTTTTCCTAGATATGTAGTTTTTAAGGCTGTATGTTACTATGAAGTATGGATCTTTTCTCCTGGCACTATTCTTATGGTTTAAAGTATTACATTCAGGGGTGGCTTCATGGAGTATCGTGGCTTTCGAATTACTTTGCATTCAAACAACTGATAAAAAATCTTTTTTCTCCTTGGAAAAGACTGATCGAAATAGATACAAGACCCGGGTTTAGTATTGATAGGTGGTTTAGAACATATACTTTTAATCTAATTTCCCGCGGCATAGGTTTTGGGGTACGTTTCACGTTAATTTGGGTCGGGCTACTTTTTGTAGTATTGGCTATTCTGGGTGGCGCGGTTGGTTTTGTTTTTTGGTTTATATTGCCTTTTGCCAGCTTGGGATTATACGAAAAATTTAAACACCAGCCGGCAAACGTTATTGCCAAACTTGTTAAAAACGCCACAGCAAGCAAACATAATATATCAGAATCTATATTTACATCTTCACCCGGTAAGTTTGTTTTATCCCATGTTGGAATTACACTTGATGAGCTGAAAGAAAATACTCAGGATATATCGGGGGCTTTGAGAGACTTTACCGGAAATTCATTTAAAGAACTGGTGGCTTTTTTATTGGATAACAAAGCATGGCCGGAAGAGTTTTTTGACCAAAAAGGGGTAATTCCAAGCGACCTTTTAAACGCCGCTTCGTGGTGGGATGCCCAGGAAACGGAGCGAAACTCGCTTGAACCTTCAAAGCTAGGAAAACCGGGTCTTGGAATAGAGCTCATTTTCGGTTATACACCCACACTATCCCAGTATTCAGTTGACTATACAAAGACCCAATCGTTTGCCCATAGATTAATTGGCAGAGAATCAACTGTTAACAGAATTGTCCGTAGTTTATCTTCAGGTTTAAGTATTGCCGTAGTTGGTGAACCAGGTGTCGGTAAAAAGACGGTCCTTTATGAATTTGCCGATCGCGCGTCTAGGGGAGAGCTTGGAGAAAAGCTTTCCTTTAAACGGGTACTTGAACTTGACTATAACTCGCTTCTATCAAACACAAAAGATATAAATTCCAAAAAAACAAAATTAGCTGAAATTCTTGATGAAGCAGCATATGCAGGAAATATCATTCTTATAGTTAGAGATATTCAAAGACTTACAAACAAAGATGTGGAGGGCATTGATTTTACTGATGTATTTGAAACACATCTCGAAAAAGGGTCGCTTCTTTTAATTACAGTAACCAGCGTTGCCGAGTATGACCGGCATGTTGCTACAAATATGCGTCTGAAGAAATTCATGGAAAAAATTGAAGTACCTCCGGCAACTCCTGAACACGCATTTGCCATTCTAATGCAGGCAGCTGGTCGTTGGGAGAAGGAAAAAGGGTTGCTTTTTACATTACCTTCCTTAAGAAAACTGTTAGAAGAATCGGACAAATTTATTACAGAAATACCTTATCCGGAAAAAGTTTTGGAACTTTTAGATGCAGTAGTAATTTTTGCCGAAACCAATAAAATCACTCAAGTTACTAATGAAGTTATAAATACGGTCCTTGAAGAAAAGTTGGGCGTACCGTTTAAATCACTCTCGATAAACGAAAAAGATAGGTTAGAAAGAATTGAAGAAATAATTCACACTAAACTAGTCAATCAGGAAGCTGCAGTTAGCATGATCGGTAAAACACTCCGTTCAAAAGTAGTCGGTACTGTGGAAAGCAGCCGCCCGGTTGGCTCATTTCTTTTTCTGGGACCTACGGGAGTCGGGAAAACTGAAACCGCGAAAGTGTTGGCAGAGCTTTACTTCGGAAGCGAAGAAAATATATTGCGTTTTGATATGGCTGAATTCGGAGGAAATGAAGGCTTGGAGAGGCTAATTGGATCAGTGGCTACAAAACAACCGGGAAATTTAACGCAAACAATTAGAAACAAGCCTGCCAGTTTACTTCTTTTAGATGAATTGGAAAAAGCAACACCTATAGTTATAAATATTTTCCTTTCTCTCCTTGATGAAGGAAGAATGAAAGATGCTTTTGGAAAAGAAGTGAACGGCAGAAGCTTATTTATAATCGGGACGTCAAATGCTGCTGCGGAACATATCCGTCAACTTGTAAACCAGGGAACAAGCGGCAAAGATTTACAGGACAAAGTTTTGTCATACGTTTTAGAGCAAGGAAT
>CAYWFF010000048.1:0-3075 GCA_964458085.1 uncultured Gammaproteobacteria bacterium | reverse complement strand
ACACTATTTCCCATACCGTCCCCTATTTGAATATTTCTCCAGGTGTAAGGCAGAAGAAAACCTTCCGACATAGGTAGAAAACGATAACTTATATCACTGCCAACGTTGGGGTGGGTTGTAAACAGCCAGGATGAATATACTAAAAGGATCGGAAGGAGAATGAAAAAATAAGTTTTCAGTCTAATCATGTAAATTCTTTTTCGAAGAAAACAAAGTTAGGTTAATAATCCCCAACAAAAACATGCCGATACTTAAGCTGCTTGAAAAATTCATAATTAAAGAAATACCCAAAGCATTCGTTAACGCTGCAATAGCTACAAATGAAAACCCGTACCAAAATAACCGGGGGTGGGGACTTCGGAAAAGCAACATGGTTAAAGCAGCAACAACTATAATGATGTCAATTAAGTAATCATCTGACACTAATAGGTTGAGCTGGCGGGTTAATATATACCATAAAATGGTTGTTAAAATTAAAAACGTAAGCTCTATCGAAATTAATCTATTTACAGAAAACACTCTTTTGTCAGATATTTTATTTTTCATATTTGCGGTTAGATTTTATAATGATAATAAAAACAAGAATAGCCCCTATTACCGATATAGTTAATCCGATTATCTTATTGTCCTGAAGTTTATTGTGAACTACTATTTTTTCAGGAAGTTCTTTGTCAACTATCCAACCATTAGCATAGGCGTTGGCTGTGAAATGTCTCAATCCGGTAATTTCTGCACCATATTGGTCGGTAATTCTCCACCCAGGATGAAATGTTTCTGAAAATAGCAGAATATACGGAGGTTTTTGATCGTCCAATGTAAGTTCGTAATTCATTGAATCAATTTTGGTGTAGTTAAGTTTTACACTACCCAACTGAGGCTTTTCTATGTCCCTAACCAGTATGGGCTGACCATTAAATTCTTTTCGGATTGAAATATTTCTTAACATTACCTCACTTACATGACCATATTTATTAAAATTGCTTTCGTCAGCGCATTCTGTCTTTGTTAAGAATCTTCGGCAATCATTCCAGGGTGGTACAGCGATATAGACAACTGCATTGTTTGCATTTGATGAAGGTGAATAAGTAGTCCCTCCGGAAGCCCACGTTCTTACATACTCATCTTTTAATAGACCCAGGTTCACCTTTGCCTCTGTCTCTCCCCGGATATTTACATAACTCGTATCTTCTACGACTTTTATTACCGGCGACGAACCTCTTGAAATAAAATATTCAAACTCAATTACGTAGTCCCACAAACCGTTTACCTGGTCCAGTGTAAACTCGATCACACCTTCTCCCGTTTTGGTGGATTTTATGGTTATTTCCTGATCGGTTTCATGGGTTTCGGACAACTCAACGGCTAAATTCGGTGTTGAGACATCAAACGTTAGCGTATGATAACCGGGTGTTAAGTTAATAGGTCCATAACTATGAAAATTATTATCACTTTGTATTAAGAAGTTGTCTGTCCTTATGTCATCAACTGCAATCAGTTTTGGTGAATTAGCGTCTTCCCGGTGATCGTACAATAAATCGGCTTCATATGAACCGGCATTTGTAACTTCATATTCATAAGTGTGCCTTGTGACACTGCTGTCATCGGGAATAGTTTGCTCTTCCCCTGTTACCCCGAAGGCGTATAAAATATCAGCCAGTCTATCAATAGTGTGTGCATCACTTACCGGAAAATTTATCTGCTCTAGTAAATGTTTTACTATTACATAATTATCCAAAAGCATAGAAGTTAAATAAGCTTTTTCTTCTTTTGAATAAGCGTCTACTCCTATGAAATTGTTCCGGGCAATTATTTGAAAACAAGCACCGACTTTGTTGTCATATTTTACATAGGAATCTTCCGGCAATTGTCCGCCTGACTTCTGGGAAATTAAATATACTTCTACCAATCGTTTGCCGGCAGTTTCTACACATTTCGCAAAATCATCCCGACTGTTAAATTTCTCTTCAATAAACTCTTTCAATAAAATGATCGGATAAATTTTAGAGTCTGGCAAAAAACGTACATAAGGCAAACTTACAACCGCACTTTCCACATCTTTAAGATTTTTAGAAGCATGTCTGAGGGACTTTTCCGGAAATATGATTTCTTTTTCGGAAAAATTAAACTGTTGGTCAGATTTAGGGTTTTTTGTGTTCAAAACATATCTATCATGGTCCACATGTTTCCAAAGTGGAAGATAGTTAGTTGCGATACGGGATTGTTTTACTTCTATTCCCGCTTCTGACGGATAAAAGTGGTTATTCCTGTATTGTTCTCTAACCTTCCAAATAGACAAGCGCCCAAAATCTTTCTCATGCTTCAAAAATGGAGGCTCAGACGCCAGCCATTCATTTATCACTTTTGGAGACTCCAAACCTCTTTTTTCTACTAAAGTTTCATTGTGTACCACAACCCATCCAACATTTAAGGAACGAAAAGATTTTTCAATATTTTCAGTATCTTTATTATGGATCAAAGTTATCAAGTCCCGTAATCTGAAATCAACACCACCAATACCGGTTGCATAGGCTATTGATGATCCACTAAAAAAAACCTGGCTTGGCACGCCGCCTGTAAAACCCCAATCATAATCAACAGATTCGCCGGGAGCTAAGGGTAAGTGCAAAATTCTTGTGTCTTCTAATCTGCTACTTAACCATTCATTTGCCTCGGAGTAGTATTCGGGTGGAGAAATGATGTAATTAAATTCCGGAACAACAAACAGTAGCCGAGTTAGCATTGGCCAGTTTAATAAAAACAATGAAGCGAATATTAATGAAGAAATCGTGATCTTATGTGCTTTAGGGATCAACAATCGCAGCTTTTCCGAAATATGCATAACACCTAGTGAAAAAAGAAATGAAAACGGTAAAGCCAGTAAAATACCAACCTTTTCAAAAGGGTTGCGCAAAGGAGCTAATATGGATATTCTTTCGTATAACGAAGTAGTGATGTACGAAAAAGGGGAATTTGCTCCCTTAGAAATTAATAATATTACCACAGTAAGACCAAATAAATATTTCCAAGCATTCTGACTCCTGTATTTATGGTTTAAAGAAGTAGAAAATATAATTA
>CAYWFF010000047.1:0-4165 GCA_964458085.1 uncultured Gammaproteobacteria bacterium | reverse complement strand
GTCTATGAAGACGGAATGGTTTTGGAAAACCACATGTTGGTAAACGGGTTTGCCAACTCTTGGGTGTATGACAAAGAGGGCGAGTACAATATTGTAATTAATTACGCTCCGCAAGAAATTTTTACTAAAGCAAAAATCTTCTCTGTGTTTACATTTTTAGGATTATCGGGATACCTTTTATTTGTTTATCGTGCAAAATCTAAAACCCGCGCGTGAGTGGAAGAAGACTGACATAACGATTGCTGTAAGCTATTGGTAGTGTAATGAATCGCTGGTGATTTTAGAAGCCAAAACATCTTGGGTGCTATGTCAAATAGAGCGTATCAGAAAAATAAAATTAATTATGATTATTAAACGACAGATATTTATTCTCAGATTAGGCTTAGTTGTTTTAGTTATTTTACTAGCAATCTTGTATGTGCTGTTCAGATTGAACCAAAACATCCTCGTTTATAAGTATTTTTATTGGATGCTTACGTTGGTAACACTGTATGTTGCTTACAAGACGAAAACCACACCGAAAAGTATATTCAAATTAGCATTAATAATTACTCTATCCTCATTCCTATTATCAGTGATTGGCTGGACACTGTCGGAAGTCATGTTGAAAATGTCTTTTATTTTTTGGATTGTAGGGATACTTAAACAACTAGTTATATTTTCCAGGACTACCAAGTTAGATTAAGTAGAATGTAATGGTAGACAAAAAAAGATCACGTGTGTTGGATGAGACTGTGTCTGACTTACTTATGAAAAAAAAACATGATTATAAAATTACTTTCTGGATTGGTGTCTCGTTGATACCCGTTTATTTTTGGTTGCTTGTTCCTAGACTAAGTGTTGCAAGCGATTTTCCTATTACGCCGCGGTCATTGATATTAGATGGTTTTCCTGTGCCGCAAACATGGTCAAGATTTAGTACCGCCTTGGGTGAGTATGGGGTATCAACCCTATGGTCATGGCCAGTGGATGTTTTATATGGCTTCGGAGCACTTATGGGAATAGATTTTGTCGTTCTGCAGCGGGTCATAGGAATTATTCCAGTCTTAATTTTGGGTACGTTTTCACTTACTTTAATAGTGAACACATTAAAACTGGGTGAAAGAGGAAAATTTATCGCCATCTTATTTTATTTACTAAACAGTTATCTCTTGACAATTCTCGACGGTGGACAGTTTGCTATCGCTTTGGCGTATGCCATGTTCCCCTTACCTTACCTTCTGTTTGTACAGTCTGTGAAAAAAACGTTACACCATAGGATACTAGCCGCCCTATCGGTCGTGGCGCTTGGCTACTTCGATGTTAGATTTATTTACCTTCTATTAATACTCCTTTTCTTGAGATTTATTTTTGAATTGGTACAAGTTAAGCGTGAATATTGGATTAAGATGGCTTATAGCTGGATCCTAAGTGGCCTTTGGGTTATAGTGTTGTTTTTTTTATTAAATGCATATTGGATTTTACCGGCAATCTTGGCCGCGGCACCGTCATTGCCTACCGGCTATGCGCGTGTGTCTCAAACAGCTTTTCTTAGTTTCGCCAAGCTTGGACATGCGGCACTTTTATTGCAGCCGCATTGGTATAAAAATGTATTCGGACAAGTGACACCGCTTTTATCGGAATTTCTCATAATTCCGATTTTGGTATTTCTTGCCCCTGTTTTGCATAGAAAAAAAGAAGTACTATTTTGGACAAGTATTGCCATTATCTCGGTATTTTTGGTTAAAGGAGCAAATCCACCACTACCGGAGGTCTATCGGAGGCTATTTACCTTAATTCCAGGGTTCTCGCTTTTCCGGGATTCAACGAAATTTTTCTTTCTAACGGCACTTTCTTACAGTGTACTTTTGGGTTTTACTGTTGACGAACTAGAGAAACGCTTTAACGCTTACGTTAATTTTGGCAAATTCAGGATAGCACTAATTCCAGTTCTCATTACAATGTATATTCTTTTTATTGTGAGACCTGTTTGGCTAGGAAAGATGACTGGTACTTTTAGCCGCCCTTACAATAAAGAACAATTTCTACTCGTAGATACAGTAATAGAAAATGATCTCAGTTTTGGCAGGGTGCTGTGGATTCCGTCACGTCCACCGTTGGGGTTCAGTTCGCCACTACACCCATCTGTTGAAGCTATTCGTCTCCTTGCACTTAGACCGTTTGAAATTGGAACTGTTGGTAGTTATGAAACGCTCAATTATCTACGAGAGTCTACCTATATGGGGCAGATAATGGATGTTGCGGGAATTGAATACTTGAGCTACCCTTACCCGGATATACGACGCGTAACTTTACAAGCTGACAATATTGCCTACTATTATGCTTTTTTGAATCAGTTGAATGACCTGCCTTGGATAAGCAAACGCTTAACCGATTCACCGGTTCCGCTTCTGACGACAAAACAGCACCAGGATAGGTTGTTTGTAGCCAATAATGCTTATTATCTTGTCGGATCTGATAGGATATATAACACTCTAATAAATATTTCCGACTTTCATTTGGCAGATAACGCTTTAATCTTTGCTGAAGAAGCTCCCAAACAGTTGCCACAAGCTTTTAGCAACCATGATTTTAAAATCATTGCCTATGAAAGACAAAAAAAGGACGTGGTGCTATCGTTTATATCCGAAGAAAGGTTTATTTTTCCAGCTATTAACCTGAATTTTGATCCTAAGTTAAATGCAGTCGAGGGAGCTGACGCTTGGTGGAAACGCGAAACTGCAGATTTTCTGTGGTGGAGGAACTTTTTGCAACAAAAGTATAATTTGGATTATCAGGACTTTGATTACGGTGGTGGATTTGCAATAGCAGAGGGTGACAGAGACTTAACAGTTTATGATGAAAAATTGCGTTTGGGTGATCAGTTGTTTGTCCGAGTGTTAAAGAGTAGTAGGGGAGGGACAGTTGAAATTTCAAACAACAATGAAGTGTTGAAAAATATTCCCACAAATTACGCATGTGAGGAAAAAAGAGAAGTTAAATTAACAGGATACAAAGACACACCTGATCAGCTGTTTACCTATGATTGTGCTGATTTTGCTTGGGTGGACGCAGGTAGTGTTACAAAAGAAGGTGAATTGACGATAAAAACAGAAGGTGACTTAAATGTTATAAATGCAATTGTTAGCGTTCCAGTAGTGGAACTTGATGCCATCCTTAGAGAGCTCACAGAAGACAAAATAATTTATTGGGAAAAATTATCTGATCAAGAAAGAATTAACCTTTTTGCAACAGAAAGCTATAAACCAAAAATCACTTATGAGCGTATTAATCCGACACGCTATACGGTAACAGTTGCAGGGATAGAAAAGCCCACTACACTTGCTTTTTCCGAAACTTATGATCCACTGTGGGAATTGAGCGGTCAACCCAGTATTAGGTTATATAGCCTTATTAATGGCTTTACCGTAACCCAGGATGGAACGTATGATCTGTTTTTTTCGCCTCAAAAGTATGTAATGCCCGGTCTTATTGTCTCGGGACTTACGATTCTTACCTTATTATTAGCCCTTCTAATACATAAGCTTCGAGGGAATAATCTGCTTAAGTAAATTTTTATAAGCAATCTTGTATACTTAACTAGTGAACAAACTAAAGAAGTATCTACCAATTATTACACCTCTTTTTTCAACAGCCACTTTCAGGCAAACCAGCCTTACTTTCAGTGCAACTTTTATTACGGGTTTTCTGGGAGCTATATTTTATATTTACGCAGCAAGACTTCTAGACCCCGCACAATTCGGGATACTCACATTAAGCATTAGTGTTCTAACTCTCACGACTGATGTTTCGAATTTAGGCGTGAATACGGGAATTGTCCGCTTTGTCGGAAAATACATTAAAAACGACCCACCCAAAGCTTGTCAATTCCTTAAGCTGGCATTGCTGTTTAAATTTCTGATGGCTGTATTTAGTGTGCTGCTTTCACTAATGGCGGCTTCATTTGTGGCAGGCTTTATTTTCAGAAAACCTGAATTGACCCCGTTCATTAGACTGGCTTTTTTGGGTTCTTCCTCATTAATTTTGTTCGGATTCGCTACGGCAAGTTTACAGGGATTACAGAAATTTAAAATGTGGAGCGTTTTTCAGATTGGTAATAACGCAATTAGGTTATTGATACTTTTTCTATTGGGAATTAGTGGGGCAGTTGGGATATCTCAGTTTT
>CAYWFF010000046.1:0-4277 GCA_964458085.1 uncultured Gammaproteobacteria bacterium | reverse complement strand
ATGATTTCTTATATTGGACATTCACTTTTAATACAACAGTTTTTAATGAAATGGGTAGAACTTCGCCAACAATACCTGTTTTAGTCAGAATCCTTCCACTTTTTATACTACCCGTTTTGGCACTCAGCACACTTTCAAAAAAACATAAAGAAAAGGTGTGGCTGCTAACATTATTTTTATTAGGTTCTTTAATTTTTGCATACGCCCGGTTTGACTATGTCCATCTCCACCCTGCTTTGCCTTTTGTCGCTTTGAGCATAGCCTTTGCAGCCGGGAAAACTACATGGAAAATGAAAACCGTTCTTCTTGTGCCGCTTGTTATACTGGGCTGTGCGTTTATGTTTAGGACTTTTCAAAGATATTATGACGACTCAATTTTATTTTACGGAAAGGAAGAGTTACAAATCGTAGAAAAAGTAAATGAATATGCTGATGAAGGAGATTCTGTGTTTGCTTTTGCGACAATTACCAATCTTAATCAAATGACCCGTACATTACCGCCAGGAAATATATTTGTTTTTCCGTTCCCGTGGTTTTCAGTTGCAGCTGAGGATAGGGTTTTAGAAGGGTTAATGGAAGATCCGCCGAAAGTGGTGGTGCGAGATAAAAATTCTACCACAGGAGGCGTAAATATGAATTTGTTTATGCCTCGGATAAATAGTTATGTCGAAGACAATTACACTACGGTTGATTTTATCGGTAGAAACGAGATAATGATACCTAGATGAAAATTGCAATTGATGTGACTCAGGTTGTGTATGGAAGCGGAGTTTCTGTATATACAAAAGAACTGGTAAAAGCTCTTTTAGCTTTAGATAAGGAAAACCAATATATTTTGTTTGGCGGTGCGTTGCGTCGTAAGGCTGACTTAACTAAATTTTTATCTTCACTCAAAGGTAATTTTAAAACAGTGAAACTGCCTTTTCCTCCAAGATTTGCAGACCTCGTTTGGAACAAGTTGGAAGCGTTTCCGGTAGAGCTTTTCCTTGGAAAAATTGATGTTTTTCACTCTTCAGATTGGACTCAGCCTCCAAGCAGTGCTTTTAAAGTAACGACAATCCACGACTTGGTACCTATAAAATATCCCAAATTGTCTCACCCCAGGGTAGTTTCAACCCATACAAAGCGACTGGAAATTGTCCGAAAAAAAGTTGATAGGATAATTGTACCTTCAAATGAAACCTTCGATGACTTGGTGAGCATGGGATTTCGAAAAGACAGGCTTCGGTGTATTCCGGAAGCTCCTAACTCTTTTGCAAAAAAGGCTAAAGCAGAAGAGGTAACGAAGGTCCTGGAAAAGTTTAATGTAAAAAAGCCCTTCTTGCTCGGTATCGGTATTAACCCACGGAAAAATACAGAAAAAATCATTGAAGCATATAAAAAATTAAAAAAACACCATGAACTTGAACTTGTGCTTGTGGGTTATCCTTATAGCGAACTAAAGTTCTCTGAGGGGATAATTGCAACCGGCCATGTGACTGATGACGAACTTAGCGCTTTATATACCGCTGCCCAAGCTCTAGTATATCCGTCGCTTTACGAAGGTTTTGGTTTGCCAATTCTTGATGCTTTTGCCTGCGGTACGCCTGTTGTGACTTCTGACTCCGGGAGCATGAAGGAGATTGCAATGGGCGCTGCAGTGCTAGTCAACCCTTTAAGCACTTTATCTATTAAAGAGGGGATAGAGAAGGCTTTTGAAGAAGCGTCACTACTCACTCAAAAAGGCAAAACCAGAGTAAAATCATATACATGGCATAAAACTGCTATTTCAACTCTGTCTGTTTACAAAGAACACTTATGAAAATCGGTATAGACGGCAATGAAGCAAACATTGAAGAAAAAGTCGGCGTGCATCAGTACGCATATGAACTCATTCACACTTTCTATAGGATGCGAAACAGTGGGGAGACAGATCACACTTTTATAATCTTTCTTAAAAACCCGCCACGACAGGATTTACCACAGGAAACTGAGTGGTGGAAATACCGGATTTTACCTGCGAAGGGGCTGTGGATACTCACCCGACTTCTGCCGCATTTATTAGTCAGTAAAACTTGCGATGTTTTATTCAGTCCAAACCATTATTTGCCCCTTATTTCCACAATACCTATGATATGTGTAATACACGACTTAGGTTACCTCAAATATTCGGCACAATTTAAAAAAAGCGACATTTGGCAGTTGAAGTATTGGAGTGCTATTTCAATTTATACAGCTAAACATGTGATAACTGTCTCACAATCTGCAAAGAGAGATATTGTACGACATTACCCTTTTGCTCTTCGTAAGGTGACTACAGTATATCATGGATATGATAAAGGACGATACCATCAGCATATTGGCGGTAAAAGCATCTCAAAAGTCCTCAATAAATATAAAATACAACAAAACTATATACTATACCTGGGAACTTTAAAACCTAGCAAAAATATTAATGGTCTTCTTGATGCTTTTCGGATTGTTAAAAACAATGGATACGAGGGGACGCTCGTAATAGCCGGTAAAAAGGGCTGGATGTATTCGCAAATATTTGAAAAAGCAAAAAGACTTAAATTAAACTCCTCAGTTGTCTTTACTGACTTTGTTGACGAGAAAGACAAACCTGCACTTTTGGCAGGTGCAACATTGTTGGTGTCACCTTCTTTTTGGGAAGGATTCGGAATGCAGGTTCTGGAAAGTATGGCTGTAGGAACACCTGTAGTAGTGAGCAATGTGGCAAGTCTCCCCGAAGTGGCGGGTAGCGCTGGTATATATGTAAACGCAGAAAGCTCAAAAAGTATTGCAGACGGTATCGAAACAATTTTATCTCTCTCAAAAGCACAGTATAATAAACTTAAGAATGAAAATGTTACTCAGGCTGCGAATTTTTCTTGGGAAAAAACCGCCCATAAAACTTTAGATATAATAACTAAGAATTAATGCTTTTTACAGAAAACATAAAAATTAAAGGAAGTGGCATAACCTTTACTGACAAACACGGAAAAGAGCTTAGCTCAACGGAGGTCACAGAAAAGATTAAAAACCGTATATCCAACTGGTTTATGGACACAAAGCTCTTTTTAGTCCATTTGGTGAGCTTACATGTGCCTATTTATTCGATTCGTAAACTAATTTTTATAATATCAGGACTTACAATCGGTAAAGGTTCAACAATTCATATGGGCTGTAAATTTTTTGATCCAGAGGGAGTAACTATTGGAGAAGATACGATAATCGGAGACAGAGCATTTTTAGACGGGAGAGATACGCTTTCAATAGGCTCGCATGTCGATATAGCATCGGAAGTAATGATTTATAATTCTGAACACGATATAAATTCTGATACTTTTGAGGCCAAAAAAGTGCCGGTTGTCATAGAGGACTATGTTTTTGTCGGTCCCAGATCGATAATTCTTCCCGGTGTAAAAATCGGAGAAGGAGCGGTTGTGGCTGCAGGAGCTGTGGTGACCAAAAATATTGACCCTTTTTCAATTGTAGGAGGAGTCCCTGCAAAAGTTATTGGTGAAAGAAAAAATAAAAAACTTTCTTACAGATTGGGACGAGCGAGGTTATTCCAATAGTATGTTACTTCGGCAAACCGCATTCACTCTATACATTTTCTTAGGATTATTATTTTTAGGCTACCTTGCGCTCCCTAGTCCGCCCTACCCAATTGAAGTTCCGAATTCACTTCAATCTAATGAACCGGCAGATGTTGAAACTCCCTTAAGACGGGGATATTTTTCCGATTTGTCGAGGTTTGATGTGATGAGCCATTTTCAGGAAGTATTCAGTATTCCACAAGCTTCATTTATTCCTAACTTCCGCTTAAATTATCCTCCGGAAGAATCGCAAACACTTATTCGCGACCAAACTAGAAGCGTATATTTAGAAGAAATAGTTTTTCCTATGAGGGAATCAATTTTTGTCAGTGGGTACCTGCCTAGCGAAGCAAAAGACGTAATTGTCGTAAACGGAAAAGCTTGGAATCAAAAAGTAATTGTTCGTTACATTCCAAGCACCCTTCAGGCACGCTTGCCTATCGGAATAGCAACATTAGCATTGTTATATTTACTTTTTATAGAGTGGAAATTTAGTTCGGTTAGCTTTTTTAAAATATTTTTTCCTAAGAAATGAAAGACTTGTCAATAATTATCGTTAACTACAATACAAAAAAACTACTTCTTGGCTGTATAAAATCAATACTTGATAATACTAAAAGCATTAAATATGAGATTTTAGTTATTGATAATGCCTCGCGAGACGGAAGTGTGCCTGCAGTAAAAACCCGCTTTACC
>CAYWFF010000045.1:0-4431 GCA_964458085.1 uncultured Gammaproteobacteria bacterium | reverse complement strand
TGTAGTTTTTAGTTAAAACAACAATTTTACTTTCAGGATAAGTTTTTCTGAATTGCAAAATGTTTGATACTGCTGCTCCTCTAAAGCGGTAAATTGATTGATCATCATCTCCTGAAACTGTAATATTTTTACGCTCTCCGGCAAGCATAATTGCTAATTCGTTTTGAGCATAATTAGTATCCTGAAATTCATCAACTAAAACATATTTAAAAAGTTTTTGATAGTTTGTAAGCACATTAGGTCTCTCACGGAAAAGTTTTAATGTCTTAACAATTAGATCTCCGAAATCCATCAAGCTTTCTTTAATTTTCAAATCATCATACGTTTTATATGCATTAGCAAGCTCCAGCCACTTTTCGACTTCTTTTCTTTCTTCATCGCCTTCAACTATTTCTGCTTTTTTTTCAGCCCATTTCAAATAATCTTCAGGCGTAGTGTCTTCGTCCTGAAGTCTGGAAAAGTGAGAAAGCATGCCTGCTATAAATTTGGTTGGGTTTCCTAAGGGTCTGAAATATTTCAGGTCAAAGTTAAATAGATTTTGGCGAATTAGGTAGGTACTTTCGGCTTCAGTTAGTAATTTAAATTTGGGATCTAAACCAATATGGAGCGCTTCTTGCCTTAGAATGCGGTCGCAAAAGGAGTGAAACGTCATAAGCCACATTTGGGTGTAGCCGTAAGGAAGTGCCCTATCTACCCTTTCTTCCATTTCCCGCGCGGCTTTTTCCGTAAATGTTAAAGCCAAAATTTCTGCCGGAGTAACACCTTTCTCTAGAATTAAATGTTTAATTCGCTCAGTTATAACCGTTGTTTTCCCGGTACCGGCTCCGGCAATGATAAGTAGCGGTCCTTCTCCGTGATTGACTGCTTGTTGCTGTTCTGTGTTTAATTTTTTGCTGTCGGCAGGGCTTGGCATACAGCCGCATTATACAAAAGAAGTTCAATCTTCACTAGCTTTAATTCGCTTCACATTTTCCTCAGTGGAACCAAGCTCCTGAGTTTTCTGGAGTTTTTCTCCTAAATCCGATAAAAGAGTGCTCATAGAGGAAGTGGTGTTATAAGCGTTTGAAATATGCCGGGAAAGCGTTCCAAAAGAGTCCAGAGTTTTTGTATAGTCTTTTTGGACAGCCCGGAGAAGCGAAAAAAGTTTTTTGGTTTCACTTTCTAGCTTTTGACCTTCAAAACTCATGAGTATTGCCCTGAGGTAAGCGTAAAAAGTGGTGGGAGAAACAGGAAGAACCCTTTTACCTGATGCATAATCAAAAAGATCAGCGTTGTTAACTACATCATAATAAACTGCTTCTGAGGGGACATACATCAATGCATAATCAATTGTCCCTTCCTCAGTAACAATATACTTTTTGGAAATTGCATCAATATGACTTCTGACATCGCGTTCATATTGCCTTTTATACAGCTTTGCATCCGACTCTCCTTCTGTCTCATTCATTTTCCGGAAATTTTCCATTGGAAATTTGGAATCAATCGGTATAATTCCGGCTGCGGTTTTAATTGCAGCATCGACTTTTTCCCCTGACTTAAAGGTATACTGCAGATGGAAAGATTGTTTGGGGAGCATTTGGGCTAAAAGCTCATTTAGTATATGCTCTCCCATATTCCCACGAAGTTTAGGACTGCGCAAAAATTCCTGCAACTCTTTCATACCGCGCCCGATTTCGCTCATTTCCCCTATGTTTTTCTGGACATCGCCGATAATTTTTGCTGCATTATCAAGCCGTTGATTTAGGCTGGAAGTATTTTGCTGGAGTGTTGCAATCAATACTTTTCTGTCTTCTTGAGACGCTTCCTGAAGTATTTTAAAAATATTTAGCATTTCCTGTGAAGGTTTTTGATTTCCCAAACGCCTGTAAAGTAAGATCAACAGAGTTAAAACTGCTATGGCTACAAAAAGAATCGTATACTCAAGCATGAGATAATTGTATCATTAATTGGAAGTCAAATTAGCTACCATGAAATTAATTCTACCCAACTTTTTAAAAGGCAAAAAAGAGAATTTGAAACACTTCCCATCAACTAAACACACCGAAGAAGCAACCCGCAATAGGGTTAAATATCGGAAAAACTTTTTACCTTTGATTATTGTCATTATATTTTTTTTAATTTTGGCAATCGGTGAGGTTTATTTTGTTGATCCTTTTACACCCGGAGCCCTTCCCCTTTTTTTTCTGATTGTTTTTTTAGGACTTTTTTTTCTATTCTCCACTATATTTGCTCATTCCCGAAGAGGGTTTTTAGCGGCAAGCATACTTACTGTCTTTTTAATTCTACGTTATTTAGGAGTAGGTACGATATTCAACTTTTTACTACTTTTGGCCATCGCCGTAAGTCTGGAAACTTATCTTGTAAAAAGGTGAGCGTGTTATACTAACAACATGAGACGTTCGGAAAAAGCGATGCATCCTTCTTTAAAAAAACAAATCAGAGATATCTTCATGCAAACAATTGCAGACATGCGGGACATTGAAGAAGCAAACCGCTTTTTTAAGGATTTTTTTACTGATAGCGAGATGGAAGTGTTTTCCAAACGCTTGGCGGTTGCTTATTGGCTTAAAAAAGGCAGATCGTACGCCAACATTAAGGAAAATTTACAAGTTTCAAGCGCTACCATTGCTTCAATTCAGGATACAATGAAAAAAGCTGGATTTGCATTGGCGGTAAGAAAAATTGAAGCTGAAGAGTGGGCAAATATTTGGTCTGAAAAAATAAAGAAGTTTGTTGGTAAAAAAAATAAGTGATACAATAACTGAAATGAAATCAAAAACCTCCGAAATGGCAATGCGTACCGTTTAGCGCGGAGGTTAATAAAATGGTTTTTAGCCTCCTTAAGGGAGGTTTTTTATTATTAAATCAATTTATGCCACCAAATAACGGATCAAAATATTATTTAACTACAACTCTGCCTTACGTCAATGCAGAGCCTCATATTGGTTTTGCGCTCGAAACGGTGCAGGCAGATGTCATCGCCAGATTTCACAAGTTGTTGGGAAACGAAGTTTTCTTTAATATCGGAACAGATGAACATGGTCTCAAAATTTACCGCAAGGCAGTAGAAAGCAAAAAAGACCCTCAAATATACGTAGATGAATTTGCTGCAAAGTTCGGCAACCTAAAAGAAGCTTTAAATTTAAGTTACAACAGTTTCATCCGTACCACTGACCCCCATCACATTGCTGCTGCACAGGAATTTTGGGAACGGTGCGAAAAGAATGGTGATATTTATAAAAAGTTATATACCATAAAATATTGCGTCGGCTGTGAACTGGAAAAAACAGATTCTGAACTGCTTGATGGTAAATGTCCCCTCCATCCGACTTACGACTTGGAAATGATAGATGAAGAAAACTACTTTTTCCGGTTTTCCAACTATCAGGAAAAATTGCTTAACCATTATTACAATAACCCAGACTTTGTCATCCCGGATTTCCGGCAAAAAGAAATTGAAAACTTTGTCGCATCGGGCTTACAGGACTTCAGCATTTCAAGATTAAAAGAAAAAATGCCCTGGGGAATAGATGTTCCGGGTGATTCTGAGCACGTTATATATGTTTGGTTTGACGCCCTCATAAACTATATTTCAGCTGTCGGCTGGCCAAACGAAAAAGAGTTTGCCGAGTGGTGGCCGGTTGTTCAATTTGCCGGTAAAGACAATCTTCGGCAACAAGCAGCCATCTGGCAAGCCATGCTTATGTCCGCAGGACTTCCACCGTCAAAACAAATTGTCATTCACGGTTTTCTGACTGTATCTGGCCAAAAAATTAGTAAAAGCCTAGGAAATGTTATTAATCCTATTGAATTGGTTGAAAAATACGGAACAGACAGTGTCCGATACTATTTACTTAAAGTAAGTCCGTTCGAAGACAGTGATTTTACTTACGAAAAGTTTGAAGAAACGTATAACGCAGATTTAGCAAATGGCTTGGGAAATACCGTATCAAGAGTAGCAAAGCTGTGTGAACGAATTCATTTTCGCCTAAATTCATTCCCTGTCAACTTAGAACCAGCTTACGTGACAGCTTTGGAGAGTTATCGATTTGATCAGGCACTTTCGTATGTATGGGACAAGTTAAAGGAACTTGATAAAGAAATTAATGACAAAAAACCTTGGACCTATGACTCTGAAACTGTAGATGGTAAGGAACAACTTGCAGGCTTTTTATTGGACGCAACTGTAAGCATTGTTAAATGCGGACAAATGTTGTTGCCATTTTTACCGGAAACGGCAAATAAAGTTCTAGCTCAGTTCAATTCCGGTAAAGAAATAAAACAAGGTCCTCCATTATTTCCCAGATTGCAGTAAACCATGTAAAATATACCAAGTGAAAGTATATTAGTTCATACTACTTACTGCTTTCAGCATTCTACTTATCGTTATGTTTAAACGCTTTATCCTAAATCATCAGCATTTTGTACAAA
>CAYWFF010000044.1:790-4978 GCA_964458085.1 uncultured Gammaproteobacteria bacterium | reverse complement strand
TGGCAGCAAATATTTAGTTAAGAAAAAAGGAACAGTGACATTTATGGCAACAGAATCTTCCCATTCTTCCAAGTCCACTTCTTCAATATTTTTATATACCCCCACACCTGCTGCGTGGATAAGAATATCCACATGATCTAAAACTCTGTTTAAAACTTCCCCCATTGGCTCGATCTTTCTGGTATGGCTAAAATCCAAAACATGGTAGGAATGACCTTCACCTTGAAGATTTTTCGCAAGAGCTTTCAATTTTTCCTCAGTTCTTGCTATCATGACAAGTTTTGCCCCCTCGCTTGCGAGTGCTTTACAAAGCTCAGTCCCAATCCCTCCAGTTGCCCCTGTTATAACAATAGTTTTGTCTTTGAGTTCCATAGAAGTTACATATCCGCTATAATAATAACATATGGCAGATATCCCGAATTACGTAAAAAAATATTTGTGGGATGTTGATACCAATACAATTTCTGCCGATTCCCACGCGCAATTTGTCATTGAACGGGTACTCGAATATGGTGACATCGATTCCCTCAAATGGCTTACGGAAGTTTATCCAACCGAAACTATAAGTTCAACTTTAAAAGTTAGTAAAAAAATCTCCGCTAAAACAGGCAACTTTTATTCACTTATATTTAATATTCCAAAGGAGGAGATGGAATGCATCCGCAAACCCTTTACCCAAAAACAAAACAGGTTCTAATAGACATTGCTAAATTACAACTTCCTGGTAAATTTTATCTTGCGGGTGGAACTGCATTGGCTCTTCAATTGGGTCACAGAAAGTCGATTGACTTGGATCTATTCAGTGCGGAGTTCCCCAAAAGAGATATTTTGTTACAAAATTTAAGGAGTTTAAACCCAACAATTTCAGCTGAAGCCGAAGGCACTCTGGACACTTTAATCGATGAAGTTAAAGTAAGCTTTTTGGAATACACATATCCACTTCTGGAAGACTTGACAGAGTTTGAAGGCTTAAATATTGCATCAGTGAAAGATATCGCGTGTATGAAATTAACAGCGATTTCATCCCGTGGCTCCAAAAAAGACTTTATTGATTTTTATAATATACTGCAAACTACTGACTTGGCAACTTTATTTACCTCATTTGAAAAAAAGTTTGAAGGAGTTTCCTATCAAAAGCTTCATATACTTAAGTCTCTAACTTATTTTGAAGATGCAGAAAAAGACCCCGATCCGGATTATATTGAAAAGTTTGATTGGGAGGAAGTAAAACGCTTCTTGGAAAAAACGACTACAGAGTACTTAAAATAAAATACCAAGAATTTAGACTAACAGTATTTCAGTTCAACTGTTCTTTCTAGTTCACGGTATACATAAGTCATATCTACTTCACTAACATAATGTAATTCTTTATTACCTTAATTGTTGTTTTGGCTTTCGGATATTTTTAAAGATCTTTCAAATATTCGTTCATTTATTGCTGTATTTTTCAAATTCTAATGTTTTTTGCACCTTAAGTGCTTTTTTCAAGGGAGGGTATTTAACTTTTATTTACTTGCCAATATTTAAAATAAGCAATTGGAAATCGGAGAGCAGAAAAAAGTGACCAGACAAACCCGAGGAAACCATCCAGAATTCCTTTGTGCCTGAAATAAAGCTTAAGAAATTCCAATAAAGGTTTGGTAAAAGAATAATGAAACAGAAATAAAAGGTTTACAGCAACTTTCTGTTTTGTAAAATCTTTTGCAATCAGATCCGTGTATCTGTTGTGCCGTTCTAAATAACGCGAAAAAGTGGGGGAATCGAAATGCAAAAGATCGTTGTAAAGCCATCCGACTTCCCCATCCACTTCCATCACTTCATGAACACTTTTTCCGGGAAGATTAGCTTTTCCTCGTTTAAATAACCTAATTACCCCATCAGGATAAACTCCGCCGTGAATGAGAAGTTTTCCTAAAAACATATTCCTACGGGGGATGAAAAAGGCGACCACTTCACCCGTAGGTTTGCCCAGTTTACCTTCTCTTTGCTCGATCAAATGGGCATGGCGGTTAAACAGTTTAAGTTTGTCATCCCGAACTTGTTTCGGGATCGATTCTGAAATAAATTCAGAATGACGATGAACATACTCATTAGGATCTCCATCTATTATTGACGTAATTTCCTTGGCTAACTCAGAAGTTACTACTTCGTCGGCATCAAGCTGTAAAATCCAATCACCGGTTGCCTTTTCAATTGCTTTCTGTTTTGTTTCATGGAAGTTGGTTTTATGTTCATAGCAGTAAACTTTTGCACCTAACTTTTCGGCTATTTGACGTGTATTATCTGTCGAATTTTCATCGAAAACCACTATTTCATCTGCAATTGACTTCACTGCGTCAAGACAACGAGAGATATTTGCTTCTTCATTTTTGGTAGAAAGAACTACAGAAAGTGTATGGTGTGTGGTGGGTGGTGTGTGGTTTTTTGTGTATTTCATCTTTTTTGCATACTGTTTATCATAGCCGTAATTTTGCGAATTAATATAGTATATTTGTTTCTCAAAGGATCATATTCATCCTCCGATAACAATTGTAGATCTTTAATAAGAATTAAGAAATATAGCACCTCTCCACATGACCCTCTGCGTGATATAAAAATTGAATTAGTTCTTTAGTGGTATGCCGGTAATAACCTTCAACTATATTAGCAGGAATAGATATTGCAGCTCTTCTAATTTGTGAAACTAACCCAAACAATTCACTTTTAGGAAAGCCAGAAGTACACTTGTAAATACTTTGAACTAACGTGTGACTAAGCTGCCAAATCTCAAGATCCTCGAATCGGTTAATCTGTATTTTTGTTTTAACCATACACTACCATCTATTCACCATCCACGAGTTGGGCTACCTTGAAGCCCAACTCCACTGCATAATTCGTCCCGCGGTCCCACGGATACACCTGCTGGATATTTGATAGATAAACATTTGGAAGTGGAGTTTTGAAATCGGGAATTAGCTTTGAGTAATTAAGAGGAATAATTGGCTGAGCAAACGGTGCCTTAAATACAGTAGCTTTTTTTATCGAAGCTTTTTTGAGATTGGGATTAATTCTCCTAAGATAAGGTAAGAATTCTTTTATCAACTCAGCAGATGAATTTGAAAAATAAGGATGAGTGTGTTCCAGGTAGTTGCCAACGTACAAAAGGTGCTCATTATTATAATTTTTTCGATCCATAAAATTTGTATGTTCCACTAATGCTAAAAACGGAAATTTCTTATCGTTGATATTTAGCCAATAGGTACCGTCTTTAAAAAAAGGCTTTTTAAGTGATAAAACTAAATTAACTGCACCCAAACCTTGTAAGCTTGTAAGTTTTTGGACATATTCTTTTGGTAAATCGGGAGTAATTTTGGTAAATAAACTACCGGGAAGCGTTACAATTACTTTGTCAAATTCGAATTTCCCTTTGACAGTTTGAATAACAACTTTTTTATTTACATTTTTAAGTTTTGAAACCGGTGTATTGTAATATATAACCCCTCCTTTTTTTCTTATTTCATTGTCTAGGTGTTTTGCAAAAGACAGGAAACCTCTTTCAGGATAGGAAAGGGCGGGAGTACGTTTCTTAATTCTTGCCCAGAACCACGCTGCAGAGATCTTGTCAGTATGTATGCCAAATTTCTTAATAAATAAAGGTTCCCACAATACTTCCCAACTTTTAGTACCCATTGTGCTTTTTAGAAACTTTTTAGCTGTAACTTTCTCTAACGGTTTCCAAAAAGGAGTAAATTTTAAGTATGCCAAAATCATTCCCGTTCTTATTCGTTGAAAGAATGGCAGTGGTTCGTAACGCAGTAAGCTTACAGGCGAATCAAGTTGTGCTATCGAACCATTATAATATGTAGAAGTTTTGGGACGAACGGTCTTCACTTTGTGTCCTATCTCTTTTGCAAGTTTTAAAACTGCATAGTCATTAGTAAACCAGTGGTGATAATGCGCTTCTAAAGTCCAATCCCATTTTTTTTCTTGATATCCGACTGCCAGCCCTCCCGGTTTACTGTCACTTTCAAAGATAGTTACTTGGTGGCCATTTTTTGCCAAATAGTAACCAGCTGCTAATCCTCCAAATCCTGCGCCGATAATTCCGATCTTCATAGACTATTTTTCATTAATCATTTAATTCTGATCATTATTCATTATTCATTATTCATTATTCATTATTCATTATTCATTATTCATTATTCATTA
>CAYWFF010000044.1:0-690 GCA_964458085.1 uncultured Gammaproteobacteria bacterium | reverse complement strand
TTCATCTACTTTAATTCTGTACTATATCAAAATATTCATAATTATTTGAACCATATGTTCTTTTAACGATATTTGCCTCATCAGGAATTTCTTCTGGTGTACCCGCAATAAGAGAATTTGGATAGAATACTCTATCCTGATCAAAACCAATAGGTTTAAAAACGTATTTGTCAAAACTCTCTACAGTAGAAAATCCATACTGATCTTTGGAAGTAAGTTGATGCGCTTCCTGAAAAATTGAGGGAGGATAGTTTAAGTAAAACAAAAACAAAATGTATGGTTGGTCATAACGGGTGGTTACGACAATGTTTTTTACATTTTGGTCACGCGTATTTAAATATGTAACAAGTTCTTTTACACCATATTGGGAAGAAAAAGGATAAGCTTTGGGCATGTGGATATAATACATATGAAGATAATACGTAAATGAAAATGCAAGTAGAATAAAGATAACTCCAAAAGAAAATTTCTTAATAAGTTTAGAGACTCTGGTATTTTTTACTATTCTAATAGTTTCTGTTAATCCGATTGCACTGATAATTGTTAATGGGATTACCATATTTTGTGCACGCAGTGCATGGGGAGATTGGAAAGTCAGAGCAGCAGGGATGGGGGCAATAATTAACCACCAAAGGATAATTCCAAAACTTCTTTTTTTACGAACAATTACAATAAGTCCTAAAAATATTG
>CAYWFF010000043.1:0-5072 GCA_964458085.1 uncultured Gammaproteobacteria bacterium | reverse complement strand
GTATCAACTACTGTTGCCCAAGTTGAAGTCTCCAAATGACTGGTTCCCCAGTTAACTTGAGACAATCCGCCGTCATGGTAATAAAATGCCTCCAAGTCGTTTGGATTGACTCGACAGTTTTTTTCGTTAAAAGATTCTTCCAGAATAAGCGCTGCTTTTTGACGGGCAAGTTGTTTTTCCAGTCGGTTGCTGCCTGTATAACAAAATCTATTGAGTTGGTTGAAATATTTTCCTTTACCGATGTCACTTAGTACGAGGTTTACAGCCTTATCTTCAATATAATTTTGCAAATTAAACTCATCAAGCGTTTGTCCGGTTTCAAGAGTCTTTTGACTATCTATTAAAAATTCCAGACGCGAATCAATTACTTCATACGGTAATCTGACACCATCGCTTTTGTCATTAACTTTACCCCGAATCGAAAGTGCATACTTTCCTAAAGGTAATTTGGGAAGCATGAAATGTGTTGATGTATAACTTTTTGACTTTTTCTCAGAGAAAGTTTTTTCAGTTTCCCCGTCAAAAAGTCTTGTTTCAAATGTTATTTCTTTATCCTTTGTAAGGAACGTGCCATAAGAATTTGCAGAAACATATACAATATCTTCTAACAGTGTTTCAGCAGGAAATTGGTTAGTTACAAAAAAGTCTTTACTTGCAACTACAACCGATTCGGTTTGACCCGCATCAACTGCGGCAGTAACCGCTTGCGCGTACGTAAGCCACGAGGTGATGTTGTCGGGAAGGGTAAAAACAAATTCAGCTTTGCCGTCAGAACCTGTGAGCTTTTGGCCGAAAAACGCCGCATCCTTAAATATTTCCCGATCATCACCTCCGCCTCCGCCTTTTTCCGCCTGGGGTACGTCAGGAAATACAGGTTTGTGGGAGTAGTAATTGTAATAGACGAAACTGGGAACTGTTTTATATAGACTTGATAAAATACTGGGAGTAACTACTCCGTTAATTGCGGCTAGCGCTTCATCAACTAAAACCAAATTTACTTGCGCGCCTTCTACTATCGACTCACCTTTTTTAGCAGTAACTGTGATAACCGCTTGTTCTCCGGGTGCATACACTTTTTTATCTTGGTCAATAGATAATTGAAGTTCGCTATCATTGCTATCATAGGAAATTTCGGTACCGGGGAAATAACTGCCTTCATAGTAGGAATAATATGAACAATACCAATCCCAGCGACATGGAGTATTTGCTGCTTCATAGTGTGTACCTGTAAAAATTACCGCTCCTACATACACAGTTGGCACATGGTTTTGGGAAAATGTGAAACTCCATTCAGGCTTATCAACTTGCTGAAGTGATTGCCTGCCTCTGTTTGCCAAGATAAAAAGAAATCGGTTTTGGTCAGTGTCAGTATATGGCGTTTCTCCTGAGACAATTTCCGTTTCAACCGTTTCTCCTAATGCAAATTTACTTTCAGTTTTTTTAATTCTCAATTCCGGAGAAGTTCGTTTTTCTGAAGGTTGCGACTGATATGAAGAAAAATAAAAATATTCTGTTCTTTCTGCCGGGTGACCGTCTTTATCCGTAACTGTAAGTTTTATGTTGTAGGATTTATCTTTTTCCATATCGAAACTCCAGTTAATTTCTCCGGAACTGTTTGTTTTGATTTTAGTATCGACAAACTTTTCTTCTTTCCTTTCGTAGGTGAATCTCGGACGGGTTACCTTTTCAATAAAATCATAATAAACTCCTTGTTGTTTACTTTCCCACCACGTTTTATTCCCAACTATTGTAACCTCCTGATCAGTTGCCGGATCTCCCATAACCTCTGTAGATGTCCCGTTATTGATACCGCTAAGGTCTACATGGTTAATAATTGCCAAGAGTTCAGCTTTAGTGTTCTCCTGCTTTTTTTCGGAAGAAATCATAAGCCTTGAACCGTACACCTTAACACTGCCATGACCTTCAACAACACCTTGTTGTGCTTGGGCAGGGTTCACAGTGACACCTTCATGTCTGGGGTAGTTTGCATTACTCACAAATTCCGGCTTAAGTGTGGTGCTTACTTCGCCCTGCATGTTTGTGGTAGCTTCCTTACTGGAACTTTGGCCAAAACCATACAACCTTACCGGCAATTCGGAGACTGGGGTGCCATCAAAAAACTGTACATAACCTCTAAAATCAACTTCTTCACCGGTAAAAATAGCCTTTTTACTACTGGAAACTTCAATCTTCATTTCAGGTTTATCGTACCTTTGGACAGTTAGACTTGAAGTTGCCACTTCCAAATCGCCAACCGTAAGCGTGAGATAATACCAACCCTCAGGTATAGCATCAAGCGAAAGTGTGCCGATAAATGAACCATCCGGACCTGCTGAAACTTGAGTGTTATCCAAGATATCAAACTCCTCCCCATAATAACCGCCTGAACGGAGCTCTATTGATACGTTGCCGGGTGAACTGTTTGTTGTGCGGTCTTTAATTACCCCCCAGAAACTAACAGTGTCGGTAGGTTGGTAAAGTTTTCGTTCATGATATATATATGACCAATAATCATCCATTGTTTTTTCTCCCGGCTTTGTTTTACCTACTTGTGAATCTACAGGAAGGACAAGCCTTCGATTTTTTGGATCAGTAATTTCTATATATTGCCTTTGTTTTTCGAAGAATGATGAGGGAGTTGCAAAAATCACCGTTCCTGTTTCGTTAGTTGTATAGTCGTTTCCTGATGAGACAATGTGAACATTTGCAAATTGGACAGACGAACCTTTGATTTCGTTAAGCCAAACTAGAGAATGTTCTCGGCCGACCGACACATAACCTGCGATATCTGTAACCTGGAGCCATAATTGCTCCACTGTTTTTTTCTCATTTGTCCAGAATTCTACAAGATAATATCCCTGCGGGAGTTTATCAGGAAGTTCAATATAGCTTATATTTTCTTGAGATTGAATTTTAAGTTCCGCGGTTGCTACTTTAGGCAGATTTTTTACATCTACTTTATCTTTATCAGAGTAATAGTCATACCAGCTGCTGTTTGCCGAGTCGATTGTTTTTCTGGAATTTATAAAACTGGTGCTGCTGGGGAACTGATATATTTCAGTAGTAATTGGTTTATCATTTTGCCAATTGGTGGTAAAGACTTTTGCAACATACTTTTCCTCAGTTGAAACTTGGGCAAACGGTTCGGCTAAACTGAGGAACGAGTATGACTGTTTTTCAGGTTTGTCGGCTGTTTGGAAACTAAATGTAAGAGTTTCTGTTAGGGGATCGTTTCTTGATTGTAAATTTAACCCCGACTTAAGAGTTACGGTATATATAGTAGTATAGTCGAGTGGTCGTTGAGGAACTATTACAAATGTTGTTCCATGTGTTTCTGTGCGATACTGAATTTCCGGTGAAATGGTTATGAGGGAAGTCGGGTCTTTAAAATCATCTTGACTGAAAGTAAATTCAATTCCTGTATTGACCGGAACTTGTGTTTTTTTATCCCCCGGAATGTGGGAGAGCAGCCGGAATTTACCTTGTGTTTGAAATGCCCAGCTGTAATCTCTGTCAAAAGTATAACCGTCGTATTCTATATTATTAACAGTAAATTTAACGGTTAGTGCTTCCGAAAGCCCCAGTGAATTTCGGGGGGTAATCTCAAAGTGTTTGCTCCCGACTTGTTTTATTGATACAGGTTGGGAAGTGGTGATATGAGATTCGATAAATTCCTCGTCAATATCCTGTGCTGTGGATAACTTAAATACCTCGCGAGGTAAAATGCCAAACAGACTTTGTGTCTCTGAAGTCAGGACAAAAAAAGGCGGCGTCCGCTCGGGGATTTGCAGTTTTACCCAATTTCCAAATTCATGCGGAGCAGGGATTTTTTGCTTAAGTCCGGGTATTTTATTGCGAAAGTCAGGAGATAAAAGCAGTAGACCACCGACAATTACAACTAGACTTGTTAATCCGGCAAGTATGAATCGCTTTTTAGGAGGAAGATTTTGAAACCAATCCTTTTTTGCTCGAAATACTTGAAGAAGTTTTGCTTTAAGTGTAACTTTTTCCGGCAGCAAAATGTCCGAATTTTCAGGATACATACGTGTATTATGGCAACAAGCAGTATAAAAAGAAACAACCATTTATATATTTGCGGCATAGTTGACTGTTAAATTTTGCGATATACTCAGCAGGATGACTTCAAAAGAAAAAGTAGCTGAAATTTTAAAGCGACTTTATGCTATATGGCCAGATCCTCAAACTGATCTTATTTATAAAACTCCTTGGGAACTTTTAGTTGCAACAATGCTATCCGCGCAAACTACTGATAAACTAGTTAATATAGTCACACCTGAATTATTTGCCAAGTTTCCCGGTCCTCAAAGTACTTCAAAAGCTTCAGTCACAGAAATTGATACGGTTATTAAAAGAGTGAATTTCCACAACAACAAAGCCAAAAATATCAAAAAAGCAGCTGAAAAAGTAATTCTTGAATTTAACGGAAATGTGCCCGACAGAATTGAGGATTTAGTTACTTTACCGGGGGTTGCTAGGAAAACTGCCAATGTAGTTTTGGGGAACGCTTTCGGAAAAGCAACAGGTATTGCAGTTGATACCCATGTGATGCGGCTTTCACAACAGTTAGGTCTCACTGACAACAAAGATCCCGTTAAAATTGAAAAAGATCTGATGGAAATAGTCCCGAGAGAGCATTGGACTAATTGGACTCATTTACTCATTAATTACGGACGTGAATATTCTCCTGCAAGAAAACATGTGAGAGAAAGTGAAATACTTGGGGATTTGTGCGAATAAATACTTGATTTACAGTTTACCCTTTTTTTCCGTTAGCCTGTTTTGCTCTTTGAGCGTCGAGTTCTGCACGCTAAGCTGTAGGATACGGGTCGGAAGCGGGCATTTCTTGTTTTGGAGTTGAAGTTTTTAAATCCTTTGAACCACCTTGATTATCTTTAGGTACATCAAAATATAATCCTGGGACACTCGTAGATAAGCGTTCTATAAACATAATCTACTGTAACAAAAACTACTATTGTTTTTCAAGTATATAATAGGAATTAGTTATCAATATTATGAAATGGCTTAAAGATATATTAATGCCTCCCTTTTCG
>CAYWFF010000042.1:0-7357 GCA_964458085.1 uncultured Gammaproteobacteria bacterium | reverse complement strand
CACTTCTGCAGAAGCCTGAAAAGTCCATAGTTTTAAATATTGGCTCAGGAATGGGTAAAATCCCTACAGCATGCCGCTCAGTTTACTGTAGTACGAAATTTGCACTCCGCGGAATGACACTTTCACTTGCGGAAGAGTTCAGAAATACACATATTAAATTTATTCATATCGCACTAGGCAGCACTCTGACAGAATTTGGACCGATGACTTTAAAAGAAAAAGAAGCAGAAAATCTGCAAGGCAAAGCCTATTTCACTCCTGCCTTTGTGGCCAAAAAGTTTGTTGAAATTTTAAAGTCCCCAGAATATCAGGGTGAATATGAGATTTACCCATCAGATTATAAAGGATAATAGAATATTAAAAAATCTAAATTGTTAAAAAATTACTAAACACATAGTATTAGGTGAAATTAAATACAAAATTAATTGAATTAAAAGAAAACAAGAGTACAATTGTGAGAGATGAAACCTTCTGAGAAAAAGGAACTAAAAAAATATTTAGATTCTCACAATTTAATGACGCTTGCCACTGGAAGCAATTTACCTTGGGTTTCAATTGTATATTACGCTGTAGATAAAGAATTTAACCTGTATTTCGTTAGCTCACCCAAATCCAAACACTGTCAGGATATTGATAAAAATAATAAAGTTGCATGTGCAATATATGATTCACACACCAAAAACTCAGAAAAAAAGGTAGGTATACAGTTAGTTGGCAGCGCACAGGAAATTAAAGGATGGGAGAAAACCAATAAAATCCTTGCCATGTGGCATAGGGCAGCTCCAGGCGCAGAAGAAATTGTAAACCTAAAAAACATGATGGCAAAAGTAATTAGTTCCAGGTTTTACAAAATTACTCCTACAAAAATTAAATTCTTTAATCAACATTTATATGAAGAAGCGAAAGAATTTAACCTCAAGTGAAAAAATATTTAATCCCGGTATTAAGCTTAGTCGGCTTGGTTGATGCTACTTATTTATCTTATAAACATTTTGCCAATGTAATTCCACCTTGTTCGACTTCTATATGGGCAGATTGCGGTGGAGTTTTAACCAGCCAGTATGCTTACATATTTGGAATTCCCTTGGCGTATATCGGACTAGTACACTACAGCTTAGTTTCGATATTTGCTATCTTGATTGTTTATAACTACAAGCGAGTCTATGCCTATATTTTAGTTATCCTGTCGTTTATAGGTCTTTTCGCTTCTATCTACTTTGTTTATTTGCAACTAATCCCTCTTCGTGCAATTTGTTCTTATTGTATGGTTTCTGCAATTGTGAGTTTAGTGTTATTTATGCTAATTAATAAAAACTTATCAAAAGAAAGAAAACAGTTAGTTATTGCTAAATTAAAATTCATGTACAAAAACTTTTTGAAACGCTATTTTTTCCTAATGGATCCGGAATTTGTTCATGAGAAAATGACCAGGATGGGGGAAATGATAGGTAAATTTAAGCCGGCACGATTGCTTTTCGAATTTATGTTTGTGACCGAGCACCCTCTATTGCAACAAAAAATTGCCGGAATTGATTTTAAAACCCCCGTTGGTTTGGCTGCGGGATTTGATTATCAAGCCCAATTAACTAATACTCTGGACTCAGTTGGTTTTGGATTTGGGACAGTCGGGACGATTACCAATTTACCTTATGCCGGAAATCCGAAACCAAGATTGGGGAGACTTCCGCGTTCTCAATCGCTGATGGTGAATAAAGGATTTAAGAATAAAGGTGTAGAAGCGGTTGCTAAAAAGTTAAATGGAATTTCTTTTGGTTATCCTGTAGGCATTAGTATCGGTAGATCGAATTCTTCTACACTGGCTTCAGTCAACTCTTCTATAAAAGACATTGTCAATGCTTTCAAAACAGTTGAGCATGCCAATCTTCCATTTTCGTATTACGAATTAAACATCAGCTGCCCAAATTTAATTCACGGGAATGTCTCTTTTTATCCTACTGAAAATTTAGAAAAATTGCTTAGTGCAATTGAAAATATAAAATTATCAAAACCGGTATTTATCAAAATGCCTATCGAAAAAAGTGATAATGAAGTGAAAGGGATGTTAAAAGTTATATCTAAACATTCTCCAAAAGGTGTAATATTTGGTAATTTACAAAAAGATAGAAATCATCCAACACTAAACAGGGATGAAGTTGAGAATTTTAATGTAGGAAGTTATAGCGGAAAACCAACTTATGAGCGCTCAAATGAACTGATTGCCCATACCTTTAAACTTTACAAGAAGCGTTTGGTTATAATCGGCTGTGGAGGAATCTTTAGTGGCCAAGATGCTTACGAAAAAATCATTCGCGGTGCAAGTTTAGTCCAATTAATTACTGGGATGATTTTTGAAGGTCCACAACTTCCGGCCCAAATCAATTTTGAATTGGAAGATATTCTTGGAAAAAACGGCTATTCGCATATTTCAGAAGCCGTCGGTTCGTTTCATAAATTAAAATGAAAACTTTATTTACCATACACGGAATTATATTAAATGACAAAAATGAAGTATTTCTTCTACAGCGTGCCCAAAATGTATCCTATCCCGGAACTTGGAATTGTATTACAGGATTTATCAAAGAAAGGGAGTCAGCAGAAGACGCAGTACTAAGAGAACTTAAAGAAGAAACAAATCTGGAAGGAGAAATAATTAAAACTTCAGAGCCGTATTTTGTTGATAATGAGGAGATAAGGTGGGTTATAACACCTTCCTTGTTAAAGATTAATAATTTAGCCGGACTTAAACTTGATGAAGCTGAATCTCAAGCTTTTAAATGGCTACCACTTTCAGATCCCAGCCTTAAAAATCTTAACAATTTAACATTATCTCTTCGAAACCTCGGTTTTGCAGACTTTTAATTACCCAAAAAACTGCCGCTGTTATACAATAGCAGTATGAAGATTGCGATTGATGTGGGACCCACCAAAAGCGGCGATGCAGTAAGAGGCGTGGGGGTTTATACCAGGGAACTTATCAAAGGTTTAAAGTTAGTAAGTGTTGTAAATTTGGATGTTCATGAAGTAGACGCCCAAAATGACGACCTGTCTAAATTTGATTTGCTGCATATTCCTTACTTCCAACCTTATTTTTTAACGCTTCCAGCAAAAAAACAAATTCCCACCATCGTAACTATACACGACGTAATTCCGCTAATTTATTCCCGAGCTTACCCTCCGGGATTAAAAGGGAGACTAAAACTAATTCTGCAAAAAAATAGACTTAAACGAATCGATCATCTGATTACTGTATCGGAAACCAGTAAAAAAGATATTGTACGGTTTTTGGGTGTACCTCAGGAAAATATTAGTGTTATTTACGAAGGACCAAGGGACATTTTTACTAATAAAGTATCAAAAAAATTTCTGTCCGAGGTAAAAAATAAATATCAACTACCGGATGAATTTGTGTTGTATGTCGGGGACGTGAATTACAACAAAAACATAGTTAATCTTGCAACTGCTTGCAACTTGGCGAAGACCCACTTAATTATTGTTGGTAAAAATGCAGTTAGCCAAAATACTGATTTATCACATCAGGAAAATACAGAATATAAAATGTTTTTAGAAAAATACGGTAACAGTAAAAAAGTATTACGAACCGGGTTTGTGCCTGATGCCGAACTTGCAGCCGTATATAAGCTAGCAACCCTTTATTTTCAACCCTCTTTGTACGAAGGGTTCGGCTTAGCTGTTATCGAAGCTCAAGCAGCAGGGGTTCCGGTAATTGTTGCGAGGACAAACGCTTTAACAGAAATTGCGGGCGAGTCTGCATTGATTACAGATCCAAAGGACGTAAATGACATGGCGAGAAAAATCCTAAAGCTTATGAAAGATCCAACTTTAAAAAGGGACCTAACTGATAAAGGCCTAATTAACGCGGAGCGTTTTTCCTGGAACAAAACAGCAAAAGAAACATGTAAAGTTTATTCAAAAATTATTGGATTATGAAAGCTTCAGTAACAAAAATATTTTTGTATATTACGTTTTATAGGCTTTTTACCTTACTCGCAGTATTTTTAGGAACATATTTTTTAACTTCAAATGCACAATATCTTGGTGGGGGAGTTGGTCTTTACACCAATTCTCCCTATTTTTGGGGATGGTTAAATTTTGACGGCGCACATTTTTTGTCAATTGCTTATTTTGGATATAAAAATTTACAATACTTCTTTTTCCCCGGTTTTCCTATGCTTGTAAGAGAAGTGGCAACATTGCTTAATGGTTTATATATCAGTTATGCCATAAGCGGCCTTATAGTGTCTCATGTAGCGTTTTTCCTCGCACTTATAGGGCTATCTAAACTATTACTGCTAGATTATAAGGTTGAAGCTGTACTAAAAACATTTCTTCTCTTATTCCTTTTTCCTACCGCATTTTTCTTTGTAAGCTATTATTCGGAAAGTTTGTTTTTGGCTTCAGTTGTATGGTCATTATATTTTGCCAGGCAGAAACAATGGTTAATTGCCGGTATGCTAGGGGCAGTTGCAACTGCAACCCGCGTAATAGGAATTATCGTACCTGTTCTTTTGATTGTTGAGGGTATTAATTTTTATGAAAAAAGCCGAAAAAAACAAGATATGGTTTGGGCATTAATCTCAGCTGCGATAGCTTCTTTTGGTGTAATGGGCTACTTATATTTTCTTTGGACTAAGACAGGAGATCCCTTTCACTTCATCAATAATGTAGGAATTTACGGAGAACAGCGAAGCGGACAAATGGTTTTGCTGCCCCAGGTATTTTACCGTTATTTTTTCAAAATATGGCCAGCAACAAACTTTTCCTACTTCCCGTGGGTGTTTACATTAGTTCTGGAAACCGTCACAGCATTTGTACTACTCTGTTCAACAATTTTAAGTTTTGCAAAGTTGCGTATAACTTATGCAATTTATCTTACTTTAGGTTTTATAATTCCCAGTCTATCAGGCAGTTTTTCGTCGCTTCCGAGATACGCTATAGTTTTGTTTCCGATGTTTATTATCCTAGCGCTGGCAGCCGAAAAATTACCCAAACAATTGCAAATCGCTGTTGGTGTAATTTTGTTAGCTGTCCAGGTGATCGGAATAGCGCTCTTCACAAGAGGGTACTGGGTGGCATAAACTAACTACTATGTTCAGAAATTCGAAAAATACCGTACTTAATTCTAAGTTGTACTTTTTTACTAAAGACGTACTTAGTAATCCACTTTTTTCAGGTACGGCAATTATGATCGTGGGCTCGAATGCATCAAACCTTTTAGCTTATATTTATCATTTTGTATTTGGAAGAATTTTAGGTCCGGAAAGCTATGGTGAACTGGCAGTAAGCATTTCACTTATTGGTATGCTGGGAGCAATATACGGTTTTATAGGCACGGTAATTGTTAAGTTTGCCTCTGCTTCGGGCGAAGAAGATCTCCCGGGACTTTTTCAATGGTTTAAAAGGAAAACCATAGTTGCAGCAGTTGGTGTTGGTATTGTTTTATTACTTTTAGCTCATCTTATTTCTTCTTTTCTTCATTTGGACAAAAATATTGTGCTTTTGATGTCTCCAATTGTAATGTTGTCTCTGATTTCTTATGTTTATCGGGCTTTTATACAAGGTTTGATGAAATTTTTACCTTTTGTACTCAGCACCTTTTCAGAAATGGCTGCAAGACTTATTTTGGGGCTAATGTTTGTTTATCTGGGTTGGAATGTAATGGGAGCGATGGTAGGAATACTGCTATCCGGTTTTTTGGGAATTTATATTGCTTATTATCCTTTAGCTGAAATACGAAAACAAAAAGAAATTACCCCTTTTGCTCATAGTAAAAAAATAGTTATTTTTGCCGTACCAATACTGATTTCCTCTGTAGCACATTTTTCATTTATTTCGACCGATTTATTACTTGTTAAACACTTTTTCTCGGCAACAGATGCTGGGCTCTATGCAGCGCTTGCAACTCTTTCGAAAATTATATTTTACGGAACTGCGCCGGTGGCTACTGTAATGTTTCCTATAGTATCAAAGAAGTTTTCCAGAGGTGAAAAATATCTAAAAGTATTTATGCTTAGCGTTTTGCTTACCGTTGCAATTTCCGGTTCTGTCTTGCTTTTATATTATTTCTTTCCAGAAATACCGCTTCGTAGTTTATTTGGAGATACATACATTTCAGCTGCTTCTGAGCTGCCTTTGTTCGGGCTTTTTATAAGCGTGTTTACATTAGCTTCACTTTTTGCAAATTATTTTTTATCAAGGGAAAAAACACACGTTGCTTATCTTATGGCTGCTGCAGCTTTATTCCAAGGAATAGGTATTTGGCTTTTCCATAATTCAATTACTCAAGTTATTACTACTTCCCTAGCTGCAGCCACTTTATTGCTCATTGGTTTGATACTATACTTTATACATGAAATCAGAAATACAAAAAAATAATAAATTGTCCTTTTACGTTTCAGTAATTATTCCAGCATATAAAGCTGAAAAGTTTATATATAATAATCTTCTCAGAATTAAAAGCGTACTAGATCAAACGAGATACGATTTTGAAATAATTTGCGTGGATGACGGTAATACAGATGCCACATACAAAGAAGCCTCTAAGGCAGCAAAAAAGTTTCCCAAAAAGATACGTGTTGTGGGATATAAAAAAAACAGAGGCAAAGGTCATGCGGTTCGGTACGGAATGGCTCAGGCAAAGGGGGACATCATAGGTTTTGTGGATGCAGGTATTGAACTTAATCCTAACGGTATTTCGTTGTTGCTTGAACACTTTATGTGGTATGAAGCGGATATAATTGTCGGTTCAAAAAGACACCCTGCAAGTAAGGTTGTCTATCCCTGGCAACGGCGTATTCTGTCGATAGGATATCAACTTCTGGTGCGAGTACTTTTTGGTCTTAAAGTACGTGATACTCAGGTTGGGATGAAATTTTTCCGGAGGGAAGTGCTGGACAAAGTTCTTCCAAGGCTGTTGGTAAAAGCTTTTGCTTTTGATATAGAAATGCTTTCAGTTGCAAATTATTTAGGTTTTAAGCGTATTTACGAAGCGCCGGTTGAAATTAATATGGAATTTAAGGGGGGTGTATCCACCATTGCTTCCAAAGGTTTCGTAAAAACAATTTGGAGTATGTTGTGGGATACTGCAGCAGTTTTTTACAGACTAAGGATATTGAAATATTATGACACTAAAAACCGTAAAAACTGGATCACTTCAAAATATCTTACTTTTTCAGAATAACTAAACTTGTATGACAACCGAACTAATATTACATGAGCTAATTCATGGTTTAGTAGCTATACCCGGAGCTTTTTACCTATGGATGAAAACCCGCAATTTAACTAATGTATTATTGGTTTTTATATTGACATTCCTAATTGATATTGATCATTTGGCTGA
>CAYWFF010000041.1:0-7387 GCA_964458085.1 uncultured Gammaproteobacteria bacterium | reverse complement strand
CCCCGCCCAGTTTTTCAGCTTTTCTGATAAATTCAATTGCCCCATACATTGAGCCGTGGTCTGTAATAGCAACTGCATCCATACCGTTTTCTTTGACATGGTTGAAAAGCGAACTGATTTTACTCAAGCCATCAAGAAGTGAATATTCAGTATGAACGTGTAAGTGAGTGAATTTAGCCATTGTCTAGTCCTTCAACGAAATCAGGTACATGACCCGCCCGAGCAACTTCAATTCCTTCAGCTTTAAGTCTAGTCTTTTTCTCGTCTTTTGCATCATCTACTTTGCTAAATACTTTATCGACAAGAGTATCCAGTGTTTCACCTTCAATCGCATTATAATACGCGGCACTGAATCCAAAATCTTCTTCATAATCAGGAAAATTACTTTTAATATACTCATTGTGTCTGTCACGGACATTATTGATTAATTGTTTAATCTGTTCAGGTTCCATATTTGACACCAAAATAACAAACTCATCTCCGCTCCATCTAGCATTAAGCAAATCGGGTGCAACATCTTTTATTGCGTGTGCTAGCGATAGTACCAGCAAATCTCCAGCAGACTTACTATAATTTGTATTTGCATCTTTCAAACCGTCAAGGTCTAAACCAATGACACCTATTTTTTGATTTTGGTTCAAAGATTCCTGAATTGCTACTTCACCAGATTGTCGAAAAGCTGCTCTATTTCGGCTAAAAGTTAATGAAGTGTCATAATTTGCTTTATATCTCTCTAAAGCAGCAACAGCTGCATTCACATTAAGAGGGTCACTGCCAAATTCACCCAGAACACTATCTTCAATAGCAGCAAAGTCAGGTTCATGTTTTCTTAAAAAATTTATAAGCTGTAAGTCACCTACTGATAGATACTTTTCTAATTCTGAATATTGTGCTGGTGCCAGGTTGGTTTTCTCAACGTTTTTATGTCTTTCTGAATCTAATCTTTGTTGCAAGTCTGCATTTTGCACTTCTAGTTTAAGTACAACTTGAGCCAACTCTTTTGGTGACAAATGAGCCAATTCTGCAACTTTTGAATCAATTTCTTCTCGAGGAAATATTAATGGTTCTTCTAAGTTATTTTGACCTGTTTCGTTCACTTCTTCCATATTTATTTTATTTTATATCCGTTCTGTAAAAATTTACTTCCGTATTTTTTCATAAATATTAAAAGCCCCAAAAAGAAAAATGCTAAGGCAGCAATGAGAAATCGAGCTCCCAAAAGCTCGGTTAGTGCTCCAGACAGTATAACAGGAAAGAGTGTGGCAATGGTATTTAAAAACCAAAAATTACCAAACACCCGTCCTCTGAAACCACCCGGAGTTTTCTCCTGTAAAAAAGTTTGTGCAGGAATTATCACCCCCACAAAAGAAGCACCCAGTAAAGTTAAAAGTATAATTACGGCAGGCAATCTGCTTGTAAAGGGTAACAAGGGAATTAAAAAAGCTAAAAGAAGCAGGACTGAACTAATCAGTTCTAAAGATCTGGTAATAAAATATATTTTTCTATAACCTGATTTTAAAAGCTTTGGAATAATTAAAGAACTTGTAAATGCACCGATTCCGATGGGGACTATGAGAAGTATACCGATGTATTCAATGGGGACAGCAAATAGCTCCGTTGCGAAAAATGGTGCGTTAACGGCTACTATTGCAAGTGCTATCTGTAAACACATCAAAAGTAGAAAAGGTGCCAAAACTTCTCTATGGGCTTTGATAAACACATACCCTTCTATGATACGTTTAAAAAAAGTACTGAATGCTTTTTCAAAATGTCTGGGTATATTTTCAGTGACTGGAAATTTGGGTAGAGAAAGAACGCTGACAAAAGCCAAAAACAGAAGAAATGAGCACAGATAGAGCGCGTTTGTGAAACCCAATGATGACAAAATAAATCCTGCTACACCAAAACCGATGATTAATGCGGATTGCTGAGTCAGAAAAAACAGTCCGTTTGCTTGGGGAAGACGGACTCGGCTTACAACCGAAGGCAGAGTTGCCATTTCGGCCGGAATGTAGAACTGATTTATTAGTGAATAACCAAGCACCACACCGTAAAGCAAAAAGAAGGATTTAGAGGCGATAAGTGCGTAAAGAGCGATCGTAATACTTTGAAGCAGATTAGTTAAAACCAATACTTTTTTACGATCCGTCAGATCACTATATGCCGAGGCTATGGGACCGATCAGTATCGCAGGTAAAGCGTAAAATAACCATAGTAATGAGGTAGCGATACTTGAACCTGTTTTTGCATACAGCTCATATAAAAGCAGAAAATTTAAAATATGAATGGTAAGCTGGGAAAAAAGTTGGGATAACCAAAGGGAAACAAATTTAGAGTTTTTGACTAATGGCAGGATATCTGTTTGCATACTCCATACTACCGTTAAGTTACATAAGTCTTCAATGCCATTTGGCACATTTTTTATACGTTGTAGTACCCTAGGAAAGTTTTTTAATAAGTATTTCCTTAACTTTTTGAGGATCTGCAGTTCCTTTTGAAAGCTGCATTACTTTCCCGACAACCGCCATCAGAGATTGCATCTTTCCTTTTTTGTAGTCCTCTACAGCTTTAGGGATGGAATTAATTGCATCAGCTATAAAAGATTCCAGATCTTTTTCATTACTGACTTTAGGAGTTTGAGATATTTTAAATTCGGTTAGAGTTTTTAGTGGGCTGTTTATATCAAACTGCACCTTTTTATTTAAGATAGCTCCCGCAAGGCTGTCGGGTTTGATATTTGCCTTTTTGGCAGCGTAGAATATTTTTTCAAATGCTTCAGAAGTTTCTTTGTCGTTAACAATTATTTCAGCATAATCTTCTCTTATTTCAAACTCTTTTACGAACCGCTTTGTTTTTTCGCTTGGCAACTCAGGAAGCGAAAGTTTAATATCCTCTATTTCTTTTAAGGTAAACTCCATTGGAGGAATATCCGGTTCAGGAAAATAACGATAATCTGCTGCGGTTTCTTTAATTCTTTGAGAAAAGGTCTCATTTTTGATTTCGTTCCATCCGCGGGTTTCCTGTATGGGTGTTTTATCCTCTACTAAAACTTTTTTTTGCCTTATCAATTCATACTCAATAGCCTTTTCAACAAATCTGAATGAATTAAGGTTTTTCACTTCGACTTTGTAACCTAAAGAAAGCCCTTGGGAAATATTGGCTTCCAGTCGCATAGAACCTTTTTCCATGTCACAGTCAGAAACTGCCAAATAACGGACTGTTTGCTGAAGCTTTTGGGCATATTCTTTTGCCTGTAACCCTGAACGAATATCGGGTTTGGTCACAATTTCAACTAAAGGAACTCCGCTTCTGTTGAAATCAATTAAAGTTACTTTTTTGCCCTTAAGGCTTGTGTGTTGAAGTTTGCCGGTATCTTCTTCCAAATGAACTCTGGTTATTCCGATACGGCCTTCGTTTGTGTCTAAATATCCTCCGTAACACAGAGGTTCGTCATACTGACTAATCTGATAGCCTTTAGGCAGGTCCGGATAGAAGTAATGTTTCCGGTCAAATTTAGATTTTAATGCAATTTTACAATTTAACGCAAGTCCGATTAAAATTGTCCATTCTACAGCCCGGCGATTAGGATTGGGAAGTGCTCCCGGTAATCCTAAACACACCGGACAGGTCTGAGTATTCGGTTTTTTTCCAAAGTGATTTGCCTGGCAGCCGCAAAACATTTTGGACACGGTTTTTAGTTCGATATGCGTTTCCAACCCAATCGTGGGTGTGTATTTTTCTTGATCTTTTGTTTTTTTGTTCATATAAGTTGCTAATGACTAATGACTAATAAAATATTACTTCGTACTTGCTACCTGCTACTTCCTACTTACTACTTACTACTTGCTACTTGCTACCTATTATCTGCTACCATTTCCGGCTTTATCTTATGCCACTCAGTCACTTCTTCGTAAGCTGCTGCAGCCTGAATTACTTTACCTTCTGCAAACTGCGGCCCCATTATGTTTAGCCCAACAGGAAGATCATCTACAAAACCGCATGGAATACTTATTCCAGGAAGTCCCGCAACTGAACTCGGTTCTGCCAACATATCAGCCATTTCCCCGAACATGGCCTGACCTTCCGTTACGCCTATTTTCGGTGCTGGTCCGGGTAGGGTTGGTGCCAGCAACAGATCAAAAGTTGCAAAAATCCTTTCAAAATCCTTAATAAAAAGTGATCTGACTTTTTGGGCCTTTTTGTAATATTTATCAGCATAGCCGGCAGAAAGTGCAAAAGTGCCCAACATAATCCTTCTTTTTGCCTCCTCCCCGAATGCATCTCTTTTATTTCCGTATCGGATACCATCATACCGCGCAAGATTGGAGGAGACCTCTGATCTTTGAACAATTGTATAAACTCCAATTGCAAGCCTCGGATCCATAGTGGAAACATAATCAACATCCGCCCCCAAATCTTCCAGAACTTTTGCAGTTTGAATTATTTTTTCTTTTACCCTTTTGTCCATTTCGGGAAGGAGATAATCCTCAGCAATCGCAATTTTCATACCACTGACACCCTTATTTAGAAAACTAGTATACTTCTCTGCATTTTTCGGTGAAGTTGTTGAATCATTCGTGTCTTCACCGGCAATAATCTCAAGAAGAATCGCCGCATCGGAAACAGATTTAGTCATCGGTCCCGGAGAATCAAGAGATGAACCCATTGCGATAACCCCATATCTACTTACCCTTCCGTAAGTAGGTTTCAAACCGACAATTCCGCACCACGCCGCAGGGCCTCTGACTGAACCGGCAGTCTCCGACCCGATTGCCGCTAAACACATATCCGCTGAAACTGCAGCACCCGATCCTCCGGACGAGCCTCCGGGGAGTCTGGACAAATCCCACGGATTTTTGGTAATACCGAAATCTGAAGTTTCAGTTGATGAGCCGTGAGCCCAGGCGTCCATATTTGTTTTTCCGATTACTATTGCTCCTGCGTTTTTTAGTTTTTTTACTACTGTTGCATCATATTGCGGAATATAATTTTCTAAAACACTACTAGAAGCTGTAGTAATTAAACCCTTAGTCAGAAAATTATCTTTAATTGCAATTGGGACCCCGGCAAGTGGAAGCTTTTTTTCAGAACTGTCAGCTTTTTTAGCTTCATTTAAAGCATTTTCATTTAGACGAAGATATGCATGAATTTCAGGATCTTTTTTTTCTATTGCAGATAAAGTGTCCTTTACTATTTCTTCTGAAGAAATCTCCTTATTTTCCAAAGCTTTTTTTGCTTCAGTTAAGCTTAAGCTATTTTTCATCAAGCACTCCTTCTACTACAAAAAAACCGTTATAAGTTTTACCCGCAGACGACAGCGCTTCTTCTTGCGACATTGTTTTATCAGAATTCAACTTATCATCTCTAAATCTGTTTATTAGACCCGTCACCTGACTGGTTTCCGGTATATTTTTTGTGTCGACAGAGTTTAAAGTATCAATAACTTCAAGAGTTTCATTAAACTGTTTGGCATAGTAGTCTATTTTATTTTCAGGGATCGGCAAATGCGACAGGTCTGCAACTTGTTTTAAGGTATCTTTAGTAAAAATTTTTGACATATTGTTTTCAAAAAAAAACTAGCTTTTTTCGAGCTAGTTTAGGAAATTGCACCAAAAACCAGCCCGCCTTTATGAAGGTTGCTGATTTAGGCTGGAAAGCTTTAGTTTCATTTTCTTAATTGTACAAGTATTTGTTTTTCTGTCAACCTTTCTTCTTTACAGATGAATTTCTATTCTGTTACACTGAAATTGTGAGAAAAGAATCTGTCCTGGTCATCTTTTATATTCTTTACTTTTTATGGCTTGCAACAGTAACTTATCTTACCATTGATACCTATTATTTAAATTTATTCACCATCGGAGTAATAACGTTTTATTTTATTCTTTTGAGAGAAAAGCTGGATCTGGTTATTTTTATTGGTACCACACTTTTAGTCGCAATTATTTTATCATCAGACTTTAATTTTGCCCGACAGGAAATCAACTTTAACGATGAAACTCTGCGCTCAATTCCTTTGTGGATTGTCTTGTCTTGGTCAACAACGGTTCTGGCCATGAGGAAACTAATTGCAATAGTATACCGTTAATTAACCAGGTGCTCCTCTATTTCCAATTCTCCTTTTGCGTTAAGGCTTACAGATACACTATCTCCGCCTTTTAATTTATTATCAATTATTTTATAGGCAATTTCATCTAATATTTCGTTTTCAATGATCCTTTTTAGAGGACGGGCTCCGAATACAGGATCAAAACCGACTTTCGCAAGAAATTCTTTGGCTTTTGCATCGACAGTAAACACAATCTCCTTCTCAGCAAGTCTCTCTCTAACTTGTTCAAGTTGTATGTCAACAATTTTATCCATAATTTCAGGAGAAAGCGGTTTATAAATTACTGTTGCGCTCAGACGATTTAAAAATTCCGGTCGGAAAGTAGAATGTAAAAGTCTATTTATTGCCTCTTTGTCTATTCCTTTTTCCTGAATAATATCGCTTCCCAAATTAGAGGTCATTATAATTATAGTGTTTTTAAAGTCCACAATCCGGCCTTTTCCATCCGTAAGCCTACCGTCATCAAAAACTTGCAGGAGTAAGTTAAATATGTTTGGATGTGCTTTTTCTATTTCATCGAGAAGAACAACTGAGTAAGGTCTTCGTCTGACTGATTCAGTTAATTGCCCTCCTTCTTCGTAACCGACATAACCGGGAGGTGATCCGATAAGCCTGGCAACGCTGTGTTCTTCCTGATATTCCCCCATATCTATTCTTATAATTGAATCTTCGCTTCCGGTAAGAAACTGTGACAATGCTTTTGCAGTTTCAGTTTTACCTACTCCGGTAGGACCCAAAAACATAAATGTGCCGATTGGTCCCTGCAATGCTGAGATTCCTGCCCGGTTTCTTCTAATGGCTTTTGCAATTGCACTCACACCCTCCTCCTGCCCCACTACCCGTTTTTCCAGTTCTTCTTCCAAATGCGTTAGTCTTGTTATTTCACTTTCTAAAAGCCTGGTAACAGGTATTCCGGTCCAGCGAGCCACAACAGAAGCAATGTCATCATCAGTCACTTCTTCACGGAGAACTTTTTGTTCTTCCGGGATTGCAGACCATTGTGCTTCAAACTCTTGTATATTTTTCTCAGTTTCAGGAAGCTTGCCATATTTAATTTCGGCGGCTTTATTAAGATCCACTTCCCTCTCAGCTTTTTCCAATTCTATTTTAAGTCCGTCAACTTCCTTTCTTGCGTTTTTAAGACCGTTAATAATTTCTTTCTGCTCTTCCCACTTTTTTGTCATATCTGAAACTTCATTTTTAAGTGCTTTTATCTGGTTTTCCAAATCTGTTCTTCTTTCTTTAACTCTTTCACCTTTTTCTCTTTTGAGACCTGTTAAT
>CAYWFF010000040.1:3442-7446 GCA_964458085.1 uncultured Gammaproteobacteria bacterium | reverse complement strand
TATTGATAATGCCTCGCGAGACGGAAGTGTGCCTGCAGTAAAAACCCGCTTTACCGGCAAACCTATCTCAGTTTATCAGCTTTCCGAAAACAAAGGTTTTGCTGCAGCAAACAATGTCGGCATTTCTAAAGCCAAAGGAAGGTTTATGTTGTTCCTCAACTCCGATACGCTTGTACAAAATGGAGTTATTGATGAGATGGTTGAATGGATGGATTTGCATCCAAAATCAGGCATTTCAACCTGTTCGCTAACAAACCCTGACGGATCACTTCAAGGTACGGGGGGTTATTTTCCGACACTATCCAGTGTTTTTGCATGGATGACTATTCAAGATCTCCCCTTTGTCGATAACTTTATTAAGCCGTTTCATCCAATGCATTCAAAATCATTTGCAAAAGGAAACGAATTCTATTTTAAAAAGCGCCAGTTGGACTGGGTTACTGGAGCTTATATGTTGGTCAGATCGGAAGTTTTAAATAAAATCGGAAATTGGGATGAAGGCTATTTTATGTATACTGAAGAAGTTGATTTGTGCTACCGCGCCAAAAAAGCAGGCTGGCAGGTGTGGTATTTACCTCAGTGGGAAATTACGCATTTCGGTGGGGCAAGTAGTACCTCAGAATTCCCTATACTTTCAGAGTATAAAGGGGTAAAGAGATTTTATAGAAAGTTTTATCCTAAATGGCAGTATCCGATATTAAGAATACTTTTAAAAATTGGCGCAATCGGACGTATGGCTGTATTTGGCATACTGGAAGGGAGGAGTGCTGTTAAAATATATGGCAAAGCTTATAAAATTGCGTGAAAGTTTTATTAAATATTTAGTTGCAGCTTTAATTTTAGCAATTCCGCTTTATCCGAAATTTCCTTTCATTCGAATTCCGGGAACGTTTGTATCGATTCGGCTTGAAGATACATTGCTTTTTATATCAGCTTTAATTGTGTTTTTGTATGCTCTGCCCAGGCTGAAATTCATGTTTAAGGAGCCCATAACCCGGGCGATGGTACTATATCTAACAATAGGTCTTGTTTCTGCATTGTCTGCAATTTTTATCACGCAAACAGTTGCGCCTCACATAGCCTTACTCCATTTGGCCAGAAGGTTGGAATATTTTATTCCGTTTTTTCTGGGGATTATTGCTTTAAAGAATAACCCCAAAGATATTCACTTTTTTTTCAAGTTACTTCTTATAGTAATCCTAATTTCTTTTGTGTATGGGTTTGGTCAAAAGAATTTTGAATGGCCGATAATTATTACCCAAAACCAGGAGTATTCCAAAGGTGTTGCACTTCGTTATGTTGTAGGAAGCCATATAAACGCCATGTTTGCGGGTCATTATGATTTAGCCACATTCTTGGTCATGGTTTTGCCGATTGTAGTTTCGGGTTTTGCTGTTTTAAAAGGCCATAAAACAAAATTAGTACTAGGCTTAACATTTTTCGCCGGACTGTGGCTTTTGGTAACTTCAGCTTCGAGAATTTCGCTTGTATCTTATTTAACGGGCATAAGCCTTGCATTGTTTTTAGTTAAAAAGATGCGTTATATTCCGGTTATTGTAATTGCAAGTATTGTGTTTATAGGTTTTTCATCTAATTTAATAGCTCGTTATTCACGTCTTTTTACCGTCGTTAAAGAAAGGGTGCCTGTAATAAATGTTGAATTTACCCATGAAGTACGTGCTCAAACCGACGCTCCGACTATTCGGCGTGACTTACCTTCTCCTACTCCTACTCCAATTCCGATTCTGGAAGATAGGTCAAGCTCCATAAGGTTTAATGTTGAATGGCCGCGTGCGATTCGTGCACTTTCTAAGAACCCGCTTCTCGGGACAGGGTATTCGTCCATAACGCTGGCAACAGACAATGACTATTTAAGATTACTGGGCGAAACAGGCATACTCGGCTTCGGTGCATTTATACTGATCTTTGTAAGAATAATCGAATTATTTTTGGCTAACCTGGATAGTTTCAGAAAGCTGCCGGGGGTGAAATATGCATTTGTGGGGGGTTTTGTGGGTGCGCTTCCCGGACTGTTTTTAAATGCAGTATTTATAGATATATTTGAGGCTTCAAAGTTTGCCATACTTTTCTGGTTATTTGCAGGAATGGTTGTGCAAAGTATTGATAGAAAGATATACACCCATGATTAGCCTGATGAAAGCAGTTGTGAAAAACGAAAAGGTAATTCTTGGAGTAATATTGTTACTCGGACTGATTGTCAGGCTTTACCGTTTAGATTTTCCGCTTGCTGATTGGCACTCCTGGAGACAAGCAGATACTGCTTCTGTTAGCAGGATTTATGTTGAAGAACTTAAAAACACTGGAAGCCTTAATTTACTTTATCCCCGGTATTATGATATCTCGACTGCTCAAAGCGGCATTTTTAATCCCAATGGATATCGTTTTGTAGAATTTCCAATTTACAATGCGGCGCATGCGGTGCTTACTTATGTTTTCCCCTTTTGGACTCTTGAAATGTGGGGAAGATTGTTGTCTATCCACTGTGCTCTGGGAACAGCGTTAGGATTATATTTTTTAGGGAAATGGACAGCAGGTAAGTGGGTTGGGCTGCTTTCGGCATTATTTTATCTTCTGATTCCCTTTAATATATTTTTCACGAGAGTTGTACTACCCGAACCGGCTGCAACATTGTTTGCAGTCTGGGCACTGGTGTTCTTTTTTCAATTTACTAGTATCAAAAAAGATATGTTTTTGTATATTGGCGCTTTTAGTTATGCTATAGCTCTTCTTATTAAGCCATACGTTATATTTTATGGAGTACCTATGTTGATTATTCTGCTTAATGAACATGGGTTTAAAAAAATATTCAAAATAAAAAAATACTGGTATGCGTTGGCAATTGCGTTCATACCGCTTTTGCTTTGGAGAGCGTGGATTAGCCAGTATCCGGAAGGTATACCTTTTTGGAAATGGGCTTTTAACGGAGATGAAATCCGTTTCCGTCCGGCTTTCTGGAGATGGATTTTCGGGGAACGCATAGGAAAAATGATTCTGGGCATCTGGGGATTAATTCCTTTTTCTTTCGGAATTTTGGCTTCAACAAAGAAGAAAATATTAATTCCGGGTTTGTTGTCTGGTATGCTTTTATATGTAGTTGTAGTTGCAACTGCAAATGTAAAGCATGATTATTATCAGACACTACTTATTCCATCAATTGCGCTTACACTGGCCTATGGATCAGCAACCTTATGGAACAACAAAACTTTTTCAAAGTTTGTCTCACGTGGTCTTTTGCTTTTTTCACTTTTACTGGGTTTGGGAAGTAGCGCATACCAAATTCGGGATTTTTATTTAGTGATTCATCCTGAGATAATTTTGGCAGGGGAAGCGGTTGATAAAATAGTACCAAAAGATGCACTAGTTATAGCACCCTATAACGGCGATACTGCATTTTTATATCAGACTCGCAGGTTTGGCTGGCCGGTAATTGACAGACCGCTACCTCAGCTTATAGACAAAGGGGCTAGATATTATGTTTCTGTAAATTATGATGATGTAACCAATAAAATTATGACTGAGTATGAAATAGTTGAAAAAAATGAAAAATTTGTGATAGTGAAACTTAAATAAAGGATTTAACACAAATCTACAAATAAACACGAATGCAACTAACTGCTACGAATAAATTAAATTAGCAGAAATTCGAAACATTCGTACAAAACCCGTTACATTTGTGTAAATTTAACTATGAAGATATTAATGCTTGTTCCATATCTGCCAACCATCACGATGAGTGGTGGACAAACCCGGTGGTATAACATTATTAAATATCTGGCCAAAAAACACGACATAACACTTTTTTCTCTTATTAAAGATGATAGTGAAAGGCAATTTATTCCGGAGCTAACAAAATATTGTAAAAAAGTACATGTTTTTCCAAGGCCTAAAAAACCCTGGACACTAAGAAACATATTACTTTCCGTGTTTGGACCATATCCTCTGCTTGTAGTTCGTAATTGGTCTTATGAAGAACGCAAAGCAAT
>CAYWFF010000040.1:0-3342 GCA_964458085.1 uncultured Gammaproteobacteria bacterium | reverse complement strand
ATTGCCATGAAAAAACTGGTTCCCGACAAAAACGTGGATATAATTCCAAACGGTGTTGATAGTTCGTATTTTGCTGCCAAAAAGAATAAAAAACTTACTCCTCCCCGTATTTTATATGGGGTAACTAACTTTGAATGGCTTCAAAATCAGGAAGCTACAGATATTTTAATAAATAAAGTCTGGCCAATTATAAAAAAGCAAAACAGCCAGGCTATAATTTGGATCGTTGGAAGAAAAATGCCTTTATGGTTAAAAAATATGGCTGAGAAAGATCCGCACATTGAAATAACCGAAAACATTCCGGACGCACGCGATGCTTATTCACAAGCAGCAATAATGGTTGCTCCTATAAAAGGCGCAGGCGGAACTCGTTTAAAGATATTGGAAGCCATGGCGGCAGGGCTGCCTGTAGTCTCATCTAACGTCGGAGTTGCCGGTTTAAAGCTAACCGACGGAGAAAATGTGATGGTTGCAGACAACCCTGAAAAAATTGCCCAAAAAGCTCTTAAATTACTTAAAGACGGAAAACTGTCAGAAAAAATCGGTGAAAATGGCCAAAAACACGTTCAAAAATATTATGATTGGAAGTCAATTGTAAAGTTGCATGATCCTGTTTATGAAGAATTATCAAAACGAAAATGAAACCTAAACTGTCAATTATTGTATTAAGTTATAATACTAAAAGTCTATTAAGAGATTGTCTTACGTCGCTTTTGAAAGTTCAAAGTGAAGTTCCTTTTGAAATTATTGTTCCTGATAACGGATCAGAGGACGGAAGTTTGGAAATGGTAAACAAAGAATTTCCTAGTGTAAAAACTATAGCGAATAAAACAAATTTGGGGTTTGCAGCAGGCAACAACACTGCCCGCAAATTGGTGAAAGGAAAATACATTTTATTTTTAAATTCAGATACTATAGTCCCTTCCGAAACTTTAAGAAAGGTCACGACATATATGGATACTCACCCTAAAGTAGGAGCTGTGACTTGTAAAGTAGTTTTGACAAATGGTGAGTTGGATAAAGATACAAGACGCTCATTTATAACCCCCTGGATTGGACTTACTCACTTATATTTGAAACTAGACAGAATATTCCCCACTTCAAAACTTTTGGCAAAATACTGGTATGGATATATTCCGGACACTATAGAGCATGAAATTGATGCTATTCAGGGAGCGTTCTTTTTTACCCGTAAATCAATTTTAGATGAAGTTAACTGGTTTGATGAAGATTACTTTTTGGACGGGGAAGACATTGATCTTTCCTGGAGGATAAAGAATCGCGGATGGGTAAATATGTACTATCCGGAAGTACGGATTACTCACTTCAAAGGTGCGTCAAAAGGGAAAAATAGGCGAACAAAAAAGTCTATTCCTTTACGGGAAAAACTCAAATACAGGATGGCCGGAGTTAACTCAATGGAGCTTTTTTATCGGAAACGATTGTGGAAGAAATATCCCTTATATTTTAATTATCTAATCCTTTCAGGAATTCGACTTCTCAAAATTATTCGGATCGGTAAAGTTGTACTTTTAGGATGAAAATTATTTTGGACACTCGTATGTATGGTAGAGAATTTACCGGAATTGGCCGGTATACGCTGGAGATGGTCAACGAACTAATGAGAATTCCCTCTGATAATGATTACTTTCTACTACTTAGAAAAAAATATTATAATTTACTACAAATTCCACCACACTGGCACAAAATACTAGTAGACATTCCTCATTACAGTCTTGAGGAACAGCTTCTTCTACCAAAAATTATTCAATCTCTAAATCCAAACTTAGTTCATTTCATGCATTTAAATGTTCCCCTGCTTTATAAAGGCTCCTATATAGTAAGTCTTCATGATCTTATTATGCATAAACAAGGGTACGAAGCGTCCACACTTCCGCTACCTTTATATTTGGCCAAGAGAATTCCATTTAAATTAATTGTAAAACATGCAGTTAAAAACGCCCGTCAAGTAATCGTGCCAACACTGGCTGTTAAAAAGGATGTCATAGATTATTATAAAATTCCTGAATCTAAAGTGACTCAAATATATGACGGAGTAGCTAGTAGGTTCAAAAATACCAACTTAAAAACAAAGGTCAAATCAAAATCACTTCCTAATTTTTTGTATGTGGGAAACCTTTATCCGCATAAAAATGTACAAATTATTGTAGAAGCTATAAAGATACTAAAGACAGACAATATCAATGTCACACTTACAATTGTTTCAGGTCAATCCACGTTTCGAAACAAACTACAAGAGTATTCAAAAGAATTGGGACTTACTAAAAACTTGATTTTTAAAGAAAACATTAATGATAAAGAATTAATTAGGTTCTATGCTAGCTCGCAAGCATATATTTTTCCCACAAAAGACGAAGGATTTGGTCTACCGGGTTTGGAGGCGATGGCAGTAGGAACTCCTGTAATTGCCTCAGACATACCAGTGCTTAAAGAAGTATATAAAGATAATGTATACTATTTTGACTCAATGTCTCCAAATAGCCTTGCTGAAGCTATGAAAAGAATCATGAAAATAGAAAAGAGTACGTTAACTACTCATATTAAAAAAGCACAAGAATATGCCACAAGTTTTAGTTGGGAGGAAACTGCGAAAGAAACTCTCAGAGTCTATGAAGGTGTGAAAATATGATAAAAACTCAAATTTTAAAAGAAAAGTTTTCTGAAGACTTATTACAACAGCAATCAGTTTATAGTGAGATTACAAGTGAGCAAGAGTTAGTTTCAAAACGAGGTCTTCAGCCTAATGTAAATGTACTCAATGGTGAACAAGGAGTATTATTGGCACTAAATTACGATAAAAGAGTAAATGAAATTTTGGAAAAAGTGTCTCAAACAATATCAGAAATTGTCCCTTCAGTTGTATATACAAGAAACGATTTTCATACAACTATAATTTCAAAGAAATATACTAAATTAGGTGAAAAAGATATCTTACTAAACAATTTCAAAGCTATAGCATCCCATATTAAGGTTAAAAAGTTACAACCAGTAATCTATTTTTTTAAATGGCTATATAACTCTAACTCCCTTCTTTTAGCCGGGAAAGCGGATCTTAATATGTATGGAATTGTAGACGACATTCTAAATTCTAAGTCAGGGAAAATACTTGATTTAAAAATGCCTATTATGAATCACATTACTGTTTCCAGGTTTACACAATCAGTAGATACAGAGAAACTAAATTCTCTTCTTACATATATTAATAATCTAGAGGCACTGGGTTTCGTACCTGCAAAAAGTTTGGTAATCGCTTCGTTTAAAATCAACAAAAAACATTTTCAATTACATATCTATGAAGAGCATAAGTTCCATAAAGTCTAA
>CAYWFF010000039.1:0-7767 GCA_964458085.1 uncultured Gammaproteobacteria bacterium | reverse complement strand
TTTAAATTTAAACAAAAACTGATGGCTATTGCTTTTAAGTTAAATATTGTATATTCTAAATGTCAAAAGGAATGGAGGTGATTTTATGGAAAAGAACGTTAAAGAAAAAAATATACAAAAGGTGCGGGTAAGTGTTAATTTAGACAACACTCCGGTTCTTTATACCGATAATGTAAATATGACGATTAACGATAACGGAGTGGTGATGGATGTAATGCAGAGATTGGGGGCAACAGACCAAGTAAGGATTGTTTCCAGAATTGGAATGAGTAGGGAACATGCCAAAAAGTTTTTAGAAAAACTGGGACAGTTACTGCTTAAATCCGAGGGGGAAATAGTAACCGGGAAAAAAGTAATAAATTAGTAATTACAACTTTTTTCAATAAAGTTACATATTTAGACACTAAAATTAATGGATCATGAAGAATTCAGTAAATATGTGGAAGAGGCCATAAATACACTGCCTTCCGAATTTGCTGAGAAGCTGGAAAATGTTGCTATTATTGTAGAAGACAGACCGTCAAGGGAACAACTGCAAAAACTTAGACTTCGGGGAAACAGATTGCTTTTGGGGCTTTATGAAGGCATACCTAAAACCCGGCGAGGCAGATATGGAATTGGTCCCACACTTCCAGATAAAATTACTATTTTCCGATTACCTATTTTAGCAATTACCCGGTCGCAAAGGGAAATTATAAGTCAAATCCGTTCTACGGTTTTACATGAAATAGCACACCATTTCGGAATGAGCGAAGAAGAAATTCACCAAGTCGCATCGTGATTATATTTTTATTTACCGGGCTTTTTGGGAACGTCTTTATATTGGGTAACAATATCAATTTTAGAATTCGGTATGTAAATTTTGTTGCTTTCAGCGTCCCGAAGTACGGTTGAGCGGATAGTTATTTTTTTTACCGTTCCTTCATAGTTGCCTACTTTAATTTTATCGCCGACATGGAATTGATCTTCGATAATAATAAAAAATCCGCTGATAAAATCTTTGACCAGCGATTGAGAGCCAAAGGAAAGCGCGACTCCTAAAATTCCCAGTCCTGCCAAGACCGGTCTTACGTCAACTCCAAAAGTAGAAAGAATTGTTAAAACGGCAATGACAAAAATAACCGTGTTTATAATATTTGCAATTAAAATACGTATTGTGTTGGTCCTTGCGAAACGGATATCCGATACTCTCCCTTTAAATTTATAGAACGCCGCTTTTAGGGACCTGCGCAATACAATTTGAGTTGCTAGCGCAGTAAGTAAAATAAACAAAGACTGTAATATTTTTTCAAAATTGTCGAATAAAAGATTTGATGTTTGCATTATCCCCTCACTTTGATTTTTCAATTATATATTTCAATTTTTCTAAACTTTCCCAATCATGAATTGAGACCGGAATTACGTTCTTTTTTATTTTCAAAAGTTTTGCAATTAATTTCTTAACGGTTTTGTCATCAGTTAAATCAGTTTTGGTTAGAAGAATTAATTCGCGTTTTTCCAATAAGCTTTTATTATATGTTCCCATTTCTGAGCGAATAGTTTTGTAATCTTTCAAAGGGTTAGTCGATTCAACAGAAATGCAGTGAAGAAGAGTTCCTACTTTTTCTATATGCTTTAGAAAAGAAATCCCGAGTCCCCGTCCTTCCGATGCTCCCTCGATTAACCCCGGAATGTCTGCTAGGATTTTGCCGGAGTAGACCCCCAAATTAGGAGAAAGTGTAGTGAAAGCATAGTTGGCGGTTTTTGCTTGGGCGTTTGTTAATTCATTTAGTAAACTGCTTTTACCGGCATTCGGAAGTCCGATAAGGCCAAAGTCAGCAATTAACTTTAGAATAATTTTCAGTTTTTTTTCTTCTCCCGGAAGCCCCGGTTGCGCAAATTCAGGCGTTGTTCTTCTGGGACTTCTGAATTCATAATTCCCCCGCCCGCCTTTTCCTCCTTTAGCAATTAAAACTTGTTGTTTCCTGTCTGTGAGTTCTGCAATTTCCTCACCGGTAGTTTCGTCAATTAAAGTTGCACCAACCGGAAGTGAAACAATTAAGTCCTTCCCGTCTTTACCGGAGCGTTTGTTTTGGCTGCCCGGTTCGCCGTCCTGGGCGCTGAAGTTTTGTTTGTGGCTGAACTGGTTAAGAAGAGTTAAATCCGTACTTGCTTCAACATACATATCTCCTCCTTGTCCGCCGTTCCCGCCGTCTGGACCTGACCCCATCTTTTTGCCAAATGAAACTTTTCCCGGACCTCCATGGCCTCCGGAAAAAACTACTTCAGCTTCATCAATAAACATAGTTTGTATTATACAGTAGCCTTGCCAAATAAGCCCTTTTAATTATTCTGTTTTATGCTGAGTGCTGTATGAACGGGAGGGGGGAATATGTTCACATCTTTAATACCACCTGAGTATTTGCAGGGGACATTTGTTACTATTTGGAAAGACTTATAAGGATTGCTCCAAAAGTCATAAATAATGCACCGACAACAATTTGAATAGTTACCCGTTCTTTAAGGAAAATAAAAGCCAGCAGAATAGTTAATACTAAACTCAGGCGGTCAATGGGGGCGACCTGAGATGCATTTCCTATTTGGAGCGCTCGAAAGTAAAATAACCAGGAAATTCCGGTTGCAATCCCGGAAAGAATTAAAAAGATCAGTGAATTTCTGGATATTGAACTTAATTCTTTATGTGTTCCTTGGAAAAACACAATTCCCCAGGCAAAAAAGAGAATCACGACTGTTCGAATAGCGGTTGCTAAATTGGAGTTAATATCCTTTACTCCTATTTTTGCCAAAATTGCAACAAGAGCCGCAAAGACAGCAGATAAAAGAGCGTAAGTAAACCACTGCATACTCGTATTTTAGTATATATGAATTGGAACATTACATACACTTAATTATTGCTTTGGAAATTAGTACGTGTGGAAACACCGGGAGAATTTTTATATGGAAATAAGATATTTAATCTTGTTTTTTTCTTTTACCCCATGAAGAAGTCCGATCATCTTTATTCTTCTGAAGCATTTCGCGTTTTTCCCGTTCTCTTGATAATTGCTTGTCAACTTTTGCTTGACATTCCGGATCGGGGCACACCATCTGTGTTACAGTTACAGACGATGTTCCAACATCCTCTGTCTCTGAAGACTGAGCGATTCGCGCCCGTCCGCAAATTATACAAGGACTGCTATGTATGGATATTTGTGTCATTGCCTTACCTCCCTCGTCGGTTGCCGCCTCCGCCTCCGCGTCTGTCTCCGCCGCCTCTGCTAAATCCTCTGTCTCCGCCAAATCCACCCCGTCTGTCTCCGCCGCGATCGTTATATCCACCTCTGCCGCCGCGATCTTCTCTTGGTCTTTCTTCGCGGGGACGCGCTTCACTGACAACAAGTGTTCTTCCGCCTAATTGTGTGCCGTTAAATTTTTTCTCAACTGCATCAGCTTCTTCGTCAGATCCCATTTCTACAAATGCAAATCCCTTGCTTTGACCACTGTACCTGTCGGTTACAACCGTACATTCCTGTACTGTTCCAGCCTCAGAAAAAAGGTCACGAAGTTCATCGCTTGTTGTACTATATGGAAGTCCTCCTACAAATAATCGTTTTGCCATTATCTATTCACCACCCCTTAAAGTAACTATTTCGTCTGGTGTGGCAAAGCTAATAAACTTTTCCTAAAGACCAATACTTATAATTACCCGGTTTCCAATAATGAAAACCTATGAACCCATTATAGCACGATTGCTTTGGATTAGAAATGAGTGGAAGTTCGGGATAATTCTTGTTTTAACTCGCGAAAAGTCTGATTATACTTTTGTGGAGGGTAATGTGCATTCAAACCGCTAGAGCTGGGAAGAATCCAAACACTTGCATTTCCTATTTTATTTTTTTGTTTACCTACTTTAGCATGGGGTTGGAAAAATGCAGTACGATAAGCTTGAATACCGACAAATGCAACCCATTGAGGTTTATATCTTTTAACTTTTATTATCAATTCCTTACCACCCCTAATGAATTCATCTTTAGCTACTTCATCTGCCTTTACAGTTGCTCTGTTAACTAAATTTGTAATTCCAATTCCCAATTTAAGCAGTTTTTCCTGTTCACTTGGGTGAAATAGACGGGGTGTAAGCTGCGCTGCATAAAGCGCTTTCCAAAACTTATTTCCTGGTCTTCCGAAATGATTCTGGACGGCTGCAGTATAAAGACCCGGGTTTATACCGCAAAAAAGAATAATGAGATTCGGGGCGATTATGTCTGGAACTGACTTATTATATGCATCGGCAATTTCTTGTTTTGTAGGTTTGTATTTTTCCATTGGAAGAGTATACCGCTTTATAAACTTGTTGTGTAAGTTATACTTACAAAAATGGATACACAAGTTTTACCTCAGGTATTTATTGATCGCTTGGAAAATTTACTTCCCGAAAAAACGAAAGAAGAAGTGTTGGCTGCATTTTGCGCAGAAAGACCGACAACATTTCGGACAAATACTTTAAAAATAACTACTCCGGAACTTGAGGAGGAACTAACAAAAAAGGGAATTAATTATCAAAAAGTAAGTTTTTTACCTGATGCATTTATCTTAGAAGGTTCCGCAAAACAACTTACAACAACAGGACTTTTTGATTCCGGACTCCTTTATGTACAAAGTCTATCAAGCATGATCCCTGCTTTAGTTTTGGAAATTAAGCAAAATGAAAATGTCTTGGATATGACTGCCGCGCCAGGTAGCAAAACCAGCCAAATCGCAGCACTTATGGAAAACACGGGACATATTGTTGCCAACGATATAAGTCGCGTCAGACTATACAAGTTACGCGCAAATTTAAAGCTGCTGGATGTTAAAAACACTACGGTGATACAAAAGAAAGGTCAGGATCTATGGAAAAGTTACAACAACTTTTTTGATAAAGTTTTGGTTGATGCCCCCTGCAGTTTAGAAGGCAGATTCCAATGCCAAAATCCAAAAACATACCGCACTTGGAATATAAAAAAAGTAAAACAGTTATCTCACCTTCAGCGTTATTTGCTTCGATCGGCTTTGACATGCGCAAAACCGGGAGGTGTAATAGTCTACTCAACCTGTACTCTTTCTCCTGAAGAAAACGAAGAAGCCCTAGACTGGCTTTTGACAAATGAAAAAAATTCTGTAGTTCTTGAACCAATTAACCTGGAAATTCCCGAAAAAATAACAGCATTTCCCAAGTGGCAAAACAAAGTATTTGATCCTCAAATAAAGAATGCTATGAGAATATTGCCTTCTTCTTTAATGGAAGGTTTTTTTGTAGCTAAATTAAGGAAAGTACAATAATTACTCAGTAGCGCATCAAGTTTCATCGTGACAGACACCCGCTATGGCATTTCTTTATCTAAGTCATCGTTGGCACCTGCAGTCTGGTTGAGCGAGCGTTTACTGTTTCGATTTATTGTGTCGGGGTTTTGGGATGTTTGTTTGTTGCCATTATCAAACTCCGGAGGGTAATTACCATACTAACATTTATAACACGGGATGTTACTTTTTAAAGATTAAGCCATAATTATTTAGTTTTCGGTTAGTGAAAATTCTTCTGCGCCGTGTCTCTCCATTACCATAGTAGCTTGGTCTTGTAAGGTAGGCTCCGCCGCAACTGCCACAAATACTTCACCTTTTTGAATTCTATCAGTGTAATGTCTGGCAATATCGGCAGAAATACCCGCTTCCTGGAGTCCACCTAATAGACCTCCTGCCAATGCGCCTAACGCGCCGCCACCTAAACCCCACAAGGCGGTCAAAGGACCGGCTACAATTAAACTGCCAATACCCGGCAGTGTCACTGTGGACACACCGGCAACTACACCAAATATTCCCCCCAGCACACCACCCCAAACCACCCCGCCTTTTGAAGAATCCTCAAGGTCTCCAAGTTCACGAGCTGCGATATTTCCCGAACGGGAATCTTTGGCGATAACGGAAATATCATCATATCCCTTGCTTTTCAGCTCAGAGACTGCCTTACTAGCCGCCTTTTGTGAAGGGAAAACTGCAGCAATCATTTGTGTCATTTTATATTTATACCTTTCTTAATCGCATCTTTGCAGTATTTTCTATATTTATATTTAGCTATCGGTAATAAATCGGTAAGTTCTACTGCTTTACAGCTTTATCAATCAATTAATTATCAAAAAGGAAAAACTTAGCGCAAGATATGGTATTGTTGTTTAAAATAGTTGAGGTATAATATTGTTGTTATGAGGGAAGTTATTAGCAATAATGTACATAAGTTTCGCGTTAAGTTAGGGATTACGCAAGACGAATTGGGACATAAGGTAGGAGTCACCAGGCAAACGATTATATCGCTTGAGAAAGGCAACTACACTCCATCGGTCAGTTTAGCATTAAAACTGGCAAAGTTTTTCAATGTATGTGTTGATGATATTTTTGTGTTAAAAAAGGTAAAAAATATCAAAACCATTGGCTAAAAAGGGTAATTACTTTTTTACAAACAATATTACATTCGGTAAATCTCTTCCCGGTCCAACTTTGTATCCTCCTGACCAGAGGGCGGTTGAGCCTCCATTATCAAGATTCAGCGCATTTTCCATTCCCAAAGCTTTGAGAGCATGGCCTGATTCGGCTACTGTTGCGGAGTGGACCACTCCGATATAAACTGTATTTCCTCTATTGGCGACGAAGCTTCTGTTTCCTTTACTGCCTTTTTTCGGGTCGCCGTCACCTCCGAAAACTATGTTTTCTCCGGATATTAAAAGCGGATAATTAGAAAGTACTCCGTCTACTCCCGTGTCTCTGCCCCATTGAGACGAGGCGGAAACAAAGCGGATATAACTGCCTCCGAAAATAACTGCAGGGTTATTGCTGTATACGTTATTTCCTGAATTAAAATAGTATTTATTTTTATTCATAGCAAGCAAATCAAAGCTATTTGTTTTACCGACGCATGTCGGGTAGCTGGCAGGACAAAAATAACTTCCGTTAACTCCGGCGTACGCGCCGCTGCGCGATACATAAGTTGCCAGAGGAAGAACCGGACAATCATTTGCGCAGTCTGAGTCGGATGCGGTATCAACGATGACGCGGGTAGACGACAAATCCGCAGCAATGAGGCTTACTAAAAAGTTACCTACGTCTGTTGCAACTTGTTGTCTGCTGTACCCGCTTCCTGGCGGAGTATTTTCAACCGGAATGTTTGCCGGGATATTTACCGAAGCGCTTGCCAATTTTGAATTTTCTTCACTAATTGATTTTTGCAAACCAGCAAGTGTGTCAGTTGCTTTTGTTAACTCTTTATTTGCAAGATAGGCGACTATTTCAGCGTACTTTTCCTCATAGCTGGTTACGTTGATGTTTTTGGAACTTAGATCAAGCATGTCCTCATACGCTTTAACTGCCTTTTTATATGTTTCTTGAATGGCTTCGATTTCTTTTGCTAGTTCGTCGTTTCTTATTACCTGATCTTCATTTTGTAAGGAGAATAAAGCCTGCTCTGTTTCCGAATTCTTACTGCTTAATTCAGCTAAATCTTTAACTAATTCCGACTCTTTTGCTTTTATGCTTTGTAAATTGGTGGATACAACTATATTTTGGGTAAAAGCGAAAATACTTGAGGAAAGCAATACTAGGCATATTGCGCTAAGCATTGATACGCTCTTTCCCGGTTTTTGAAAATGAATTTTTTTCACACTACTTAATATTTTCTCTGAAATTGGTTTACAGAGCAACGGGGAATAATGGCAATAATATTTTAATTATTTTCTCTTCATGCAAAGCTTTATAATTAAT
>CAYWFF010000038.1:0-7838 GCA_964458085.1 uncultured Gammaproteobacteria bacterium | reverse complement strand
TTTCAGGGGAAAGAGCAACAATTAAACGTAAATCCTTTTTGAATTGTTCTCCGTCAATAATCCCTTTGATAAATATTGCTGCCTGTTTGGTTTTGGTGAGTTCTGAAAGATTATCAATGACAAACAGTTTTCCTTCTTTAGCTTTTAGCGTCAATGCACCGGCAAGCGCTTTCAGTTTCATCTTTTTTGACAAAGTAAGGACTCGTTTAATACCTTTTGGTCCGTGGGCTTTGCCTCCTCCGACAAATATCGGAGCCGATTTTGCACCATGCCTTGCTCCGCCGGTTCCTTTCTGGCGATAAATCTTTTTTGTAGAAGCGACAACTTCGCCTCGGGTTTTGACTTTAGAGAGTCCCGGATGATTTCTGTCCGTGTATACGCGTATGGCTTGAGCAACAAGCGCTTCCACATTTTCAGCAGTTAATTCTAAAGGCAATTCTACTGTGCTTTTTTTGGTATTTTTAACTGTATAGCTTGTTACTTTCATATTTATTCAGTTTGTGAATTAGTTGACACTTCCGTCGGTTCTTCCTTTTTTTGCCCTTCTGATGTTGCTTCTTGTTCTGACTCCTCACCTTCGACAATTTGTGCCTGCGGTACTTCCTGTACTAATTCATCTAACTTCCCTGAACCGATTTTGTTGATTGTGACAAGACTTCCGTTTCTTCCCGGTATAGCTCCCGAAACCGCGACCTCACCGGTCTCTTTATCTAATTCAACTATAATCAGGTTTTTGACGGTGACCTGGTCGTTTCCCATTCTCCCCGCCATGTGTTTACCTTTCAGAACACGGCCGGGTGTGGTTCCCTGACCTATGGAACCCGGTGCGCGTTGTCTGTCAGACTGACCGTGGGTTTTGGGTCCTCCTGCAAATCCCCAGCGCTTAACCCCTCCCGCAAAACCTTTTCCTTTAGAGATTCCGACAACCGAGACTAAATCACCTCGTTTAAGAACATCGTTCATTTCCAAAATATCGCCAACTTTGTACTTTGGTTCACTTTTAACTTTAACTTCACGCAAAAAACGCGGCAGCTTATTGTCTTTAATTAACCCGCGCAGGTGACCCTGAAGCGGCTTGCTGGCATTTTTTGTACGTTTTTGGTCAAATCCGAGCTGTACTGCCCAATACCCGTCTTTGTCTTTATTTTTAATTTGGGTTACAACACAAGGTCCGGCCTTTACATAGGTAACAGGAACCTGTGTTCCTTCTACGTAGGTTTGCCCCATTCTTGTTTTAGTTCCTAAAATTGTATTCATTGATAATGCAAATAAAACAAATGCTTAAACAATTCCCGCAATGGTATCGTATTCAAAAGATTGACAGCTTCGTCATAACCAACACACTGTGGATTTGTGTATATTCATTCACAGCCACAAAAAAAGGCGCCGGAGGCGCCTGCGTTTACGCACTTCCTATTATCAACCGTGGCTTATTTGACGAACTACCTCCACTGCGGGCAATTATAGCATTACGCAGGTAGCTTCGCAATACTTTATAGAATGACCATAAGTTGCTTTAGGTAAATAACTTTATTGTTGAAAGATTTTCAGTATTTCTGGTATGCTTAATAAATTACTAAAAATTTAATAATTTTAAACTCAGGCTGTGGCAAAAAAGAAAAAAACAAATACGCCTCTCTTAGTTCTTCAGATCTTTATTATTACTTTTCTTGCTCTTTTCGGCGCTCTTGTCATACAAAACCGTGCCAAAACACCGGATGAAGTAAATGGTGGAGTTTTTGTTAACAGAACCACCAAATCAATTATGGTTGACGGAAATAACCGGAAATTCGTGGTAGTCACACCCAGGAAAATAACCCATTCAAATATGCCTGTAATTCTTGCGCTTCATGGAGGTTTCACTTCTTCCGTTTCCATGGAAGTTTTGACAAGTTTGTCACAAACTGCAGCCTTGGGAAAAGCAATAATCATCTATCCTGAAGGGTACGAAAAGCATTGGAATGATGGACGAAATATTGACTCTTTTACTGCTTTCGCAAAACAAATTGATGATGTCAGTTTTCTGAAAAGAGTAGTTGATGAAACCCGTAAAAGTTTCCCCATAGACACAAAAAGAGTATATGTTACAGGTATATCAAACGGCGGAATGATGACTTTGAGACTGGCTTGTGAAGCGTCCGAGACTTTTGCCGGTTTTGCCGTCGTCGCTGCCAACTTACCCCTTGATATAGACAAAAGTTGCAAACCCCAAATTAAACGCCCTCTGGTAATTTTTAATGGCACCAAAGATCCGATTATGCCCTGGAGCGGCGGAGAAGTAAGAGGGACTTTTCTTAAACAGGGCAGAGTGTTATCTACTGATAAAACAGTTTCAAAGTGGTTAAGTTTTAACGTTTGTAATAGCAGCAAAAAGACAACTAACACATTTGACTCACAAAATGATTCGACATCAGTGGAAAAAATTTCCTACAAAACCTGTCAAAACAATGCTTGGGTTGTCCTTTATAAGATAATAAACGGCGGACACACCTGGCCGGGAAGTATTCAATATTTACCAAAATCAGTAATAGGTTCTGTCACCAAAGACATAAATGCCACAACTGAAATACTTAATTTCTTCGGAATTTAACTATTCTTTTTTAACTTGCACTCTTTCTGTACAGATCTAAAGTTGAGCTGGAGATGAGAATAATGACAAAAAAAGAAGAAACCTACACAATTAACGGCGATAAACTGATTGCCAAAGTAAAAGAGCTTATAAAAGAAGGAAATATCAGAAAAATTACTATAAAAGATAAAGACGATAAAACCCTGGCAGTATTTCCTCTGACAATTGGAGTTGTCGGAGCGGTCCTTGCACCGGTCCTCGCTGCAGTAGGAGCAATCGCAGCCTTAGTTTCCGAATGCACCATCACAGTTGAGAAGGAAGTTTAGTCAAGAGTAAGTGTTTAAAATGGTAAGTAGTTTTCCCTAAACAGAATTGTCCTAGCAAATTAAACAACCGTATGCTAGATTGAAGTAATAACTACAATTATGTCTGAGGAAGCTTCCAGAACACCTGTACTTTCCCGAAGAGACGTTTTAAAGGCTGGGGGATTCTTTTTAGGAACGGGTGCTGCAATGGCTACAGGTGCAGATAAAATACTTGCAGCACCACTTACGGAAATTGGAGCAGAAGAACACGAAAAAAATTATCTCTACCTCAGCCAGCTCAGGAAAGATATAGCCCCAAAACGTGCCTCACTACATCCGCAAGTAACAGATACACAGGCAGGGTTCTTACCAGCCTACCATCTCGTCCCAGCCATAAAAGAAGCACGTAAAAATCCAGATCCTCACGAATGATCACAACAGGTTACTCTTGCCCTTGGGGTAGAAACATACGAAATGTTGCATCCAGATGAAATAAAAGACGAAAAAATAAAAACTAAAGTAGAAGAATATTCAGATCTAATGGATAACGTAAGTCAACAACTAAGCGATATCTCTGACAGACTGTATGATGGCAACCTAACGGATGCCCAGATCAACGCTTTGTACGATCAGATAGACAATCTTTATAGACAATATGACTCCTACTACAGAATGCGAAATAGTGTATTTACCAATTCTCGTTATGATAATGCTAGGTTAGCCTGTAATATTTATTCAACAGATTGGATAGCAGCAATAGGACTTGGTGATCGCATATCTCACCGTGTTGACAATACAGGAAAACCCATAAGCGAGGGAGGTAGAGAGTTGGGAGCATGGGAAATGCAAGAATGGCTTATCAATCATGGTGTCGAATACGGATGGCAAGACATAACCACACTGACTTATGAAGAAAAAGTAGATTTGTTAGAAAAAGGTTACGTTTTTTATGGAGCAGATGGTGGTCATACGTGGGTAGTTTACGGAACAAGAAATAGCGAAGGAAAAATCCTACCCACTCTTACCCAAGCCACATCAAACATTCTTATGGAGTATCTTTACCCCGAATCATACAAGATAAAGGGTAATTATAACAACGGAGAATTAATATATGCCATAAAACTTCCTGAAGTTAAAAAAACCGAATCTCACCCACAGGATAAATACTATGTAGAACAAAAATTTGATGGCCAGTGTGCTGCGGCTTGTGTAGCAAATGTTTTAACTGAAGAAACGAACAAGTGCAACGACGAAGCTAAAAAGGAATTACTAAACAAATTAACAGAAGAATTGGAAGTAGTAAAGGACGGTGTTACAAGCTTCATAAAATTAGTCAGGGTCATGAAAGAGCGTGGCTTTGAAGTAAAGACCGCTTTTGGTTACAACTCTCCTGAAGCTATTCACAAACATTTCCAAGAGTCCATTACACCTATATTTGCCCTTATAAATGACAGATATAATGGTAAAAATGGTTTTAATCACTTTGTTCTTGTAAGAGGGATTAGGGAAGATTTATCTGAAATTTTGATACATGATCCATTAATGAATATAGACAAAGGCAACTTGCTTGCAGGAATGAAAGCATACGAGAAAGGTATTGGTGTATCCCCAGAATTGTGGAAAAAAGCAACAACACAAAAAGAAGGTGACATTAACGGACAAGTGGTACTTATAGAGGGAACACCACCCCAACAGTCACCTTTCAAAAGATCAAGTAATCCATTGATGCAGAATAAATAAATATGGATAGTACCCAACTTGCAGTTAACACTTACGAAAAAATCGCGGATATCTATACTGATACCTATTTTAACGATCTGTCCGATACTCCTCATATCGCTACATTTTTAAAAATGCTTCCACCTGAGGGCTTAATTTTGGATATTGGCTCTGGTCCGGGACAGTTTGCAAGCTATATGAAAGATAAAGGATTTCAAGTTACCGGCATTGATCTGTCTGAGCGCATGATCGCAATTGCCCAAAAGAAAGTGCCGGGTGTAACCTTTCAAAAGATGGATATGCGGCACTTAGACTTTCCTGACAATACTTTTGATGGAATTCTTTCTGCCTATTCTCTAATTCACATATGTTATGGAGAAGTGCATGAGACACTGCATGAATTCGAACGGGTTTTGAAACCCAAAGGAAAAATGCTTCTGATTGTCCAAAAAGGCGAGCCCGATAAAATTGTAAATGAACCTCTAATGTATGGGGAAAGCATGTTTTTTAACTTTTTCACTAAAGACTCCGTGAGGCAACATCTGCAAAACGCCAACTTTATAATCATTTCTCAAACTGAAGAACGACATGAAGACTCCAATGCACTTTCTGACACTTTAATTTATACTATTGCAGAGAAGGTTGAATAATTTATGGCAGATAAACTTTTGGATTACAAAACAATTGGAACCAACGGAATTCAACTCCATTATATGGTGTCGAGATAAAACTTTTTGTTAGTGAGGTTTCAGCCTTCTTTACCTCTTCTCCTTTGACGCTCCTCTATCAGTTGAAGTATGTTTCTCTGGGTCAATATATTTTCTGCTGTTCTATAATTAGTAATAGGATCCACATTATCCGGTCCTTGAGATATTTCATAAGCCAAACTACTAACCTCTCTCTCTTCCAGCTCACCCCACCTTGTCATCTTCCCAGCCAGTCCCCTCATCCCATCTTCATATCCTGGTGGGCGGTTGCTTGAAGAACTATTTCTTTTTCCTGGCATGGAATATTAAACTATGTTAATTATACAACTGTTTCCCATGCAATTTCCTTTGGGAACATCAACTGAAATGGATACCCAAGGTAATTGCGTTCAATTTTTCCGACTCCGATTTCTTTCAGAAGATTCAGCATACTTTCAGTTACTTCTTTTGGTTCTTTTTTTTCTTTGCCTTTGTACTCTATTTCCACAAATGATCCTAAGTTCTTGATTTCATCCAGAGAAATTTCAAAGTTTTTGAATTGGTAGATATCACGTATTTTTTCTACAGTTACCAAATGTTTCATATCAAGTGCTTTAAATACCGCATGAGCTTTATCATAATCATCTATTTTTATTTCATATTCATCACAAAAATGGCTCCTTCCGTCATTATCGTAATGCCATTTTTTATAAGTAATAACAAATTTTCCTTCAGTGTCCCTAAGCCTCAGCCATTCAGTAATCGGACGTACTGCCGTAAATTCCCGATGAGCCGGAGTAAAGTAAGTGTCTTTTTGAGCGGTTTTATATTTAAATGAAGCGTTTGCAGCGAGAAAACTTCGTAACACTTTAGAATTTTCAATCTTAACCTGAATTTCAATTTCAGTGTTGCTCATTCTAGCTTTCAGTATACTTACTTAACCAATAAAACAACAGCTTGGTTTTATTTTCTTTTGATAAGTGCCAAGAATTCTTTGTTCTTCCCTTTTTCTCCCTGTATGGGAGATTCAGTTAAGCTAAGAACTTCTCCACCCGTAACTGCAATGTCTGTTTTTACTTGTTCTAAAACTTCCGGAATTTTTTCTTCCAGAAGTTTGCCTTTATGGATGTACTTTCTTTCCGCTTCATAGTGGGGTTTTATAAGAGAAATAATTGTACCTTCTGGTTTTAGATTGGCAAAGGCATTGGGAAGAATTAGCTTTTGTTTGGTCCAACCAACATCAATAGTAATGAATTCTACTTTCTCAGGGAGTGTTACATGCATAGCGTTTGTTTTTTCCAACACAACCACTCTGGGGTCGTTCCGTAATTTCCAGGCAAATTCTCCATAAGCAGTATCAACTGAGTAAACTTTTAAAGCGCCATTTTGCAGTAAACAATCCGTAAATCCTCCGGTTGAAGCCCCAAAATCAGCACAAATTAAGTCTTTAACGGAAATATTAAAGGTAGTAAGCGCATGCTGCAGCTTTTCCCCAGCCCGTGAGGCAAATATACTCATGTTACATAACAATAAAACAATTTATCACTTGAAGAAAGATTACATTTTTATTTCGATACTGACACCTGCTGGGAGGTCGAGATTGGAGAGAGAGTCAATAGTGCGGCCGGTGGGCTCCAAAATATCAATAAGGCGTTTATGAACCAAAACTTCAAAATGTTCCTGAGCATCTTTATCGGTAAAAGGAGACTTTAATACAGGAATAATTGAACGTTTGGTAGGAAGGGGAATGGGGCCTACTATCTTGGCACCGGTTGCCATGGCTGTATCCAATATCTTCAAAGCCGCTTCGTCAATAACGCGGTGGTCGTAACTTTTAAGCTTGACTCTGAGTCGTCCTGCTGCCATGGTCTTCTAAATGTGCAATAAATGAACTTAAGAAATGATCTTTGTAATTACACCCGCTCCGACTGTGCTTCCGCCTTCTCGGATAGCAAATCTAAAGCCTTCTTCCATTGCTACTGGTGCAATCAGTTTAACTTTCATCTTTGCGCTGTCTCCTGGCATCACCATCTCGATGCCTTCAGGAAGTGTAACTTCACCCGTCACATCAGCAGTCCTAATAAAGAACTGAGGTTTGTAACCCGTAAAGAATGGTGTGTGTCTTCCACCTTCATCTTTTGAAAGAATATAAACTTCTGCTTCAAACTCGGTATGAGGAGTAATAGAACCTGTCTTGGCTAAAAGTTGACCTCTTTCAATTTGATCCTTTTCAATTCCCCGAAGCAAAATTCCGACGTTGTCTCCTGCTTGAGTTTCATCAAGCATTTTCCTGAACATTTCAAGCCCGGTTGCGACTGTCTTTTGAGTTGGTTTAAGACCAACAATTTCAATTTCTTCGTTGAGTTTCAGAACTCCCCGTTCAACTCTACCTGTAGCAACTGTTCCGCGTCCTTTGATGGAAAAGACGTCTTCAACTGGCATAAGGAAAGGTTTGTCAGTTTCACGCTCAGGATCAGGGATATATTCGTCGACCTGCTTCATAAGTTCAAGAATTCCTTTTTCTGCTTCTGCGTCACCTTCCAAAGCTTTAAGTGCGGA
>CAYWFF010000037.1:0-7868 GCA_964458085.1 uncultured Gammaproteobacteria bacterium | reverse complement strand
GTTGCTGTTCCTGGCCAATATCAACAGGCAAATGACTTTATTAAAAAAAGAGCAAACTATTCTAGAGTATTGGTTGTTCCACTTACACACGGTGAAGGAGCTAAATACCGATGGGGTTATTCAGGTGTTGAAGCTAGTAGCTTTTTATTTGATAACAGTGCTATCTCACTTGATATCACAGCAAACCCATTATACAGCAAGAAGTACCGTCTACTTATTAAAGAGTTATCGTCTCACGGCAATTATTCTGAAATATTGGATCAGTTGGCTGTAGAATACATATTAGTTAACAAGGATTTTGATTGGGAAGCTAAAGGAACTCCGAATACTGATTATTATATTGAAACTTTTAAAGGCGATAAAAACATAAGACATAAGATTGACTTTGGAAATTTAGAGATTTTTAAGTATACCGGCAATAAGAATAATCAATTAATAATCGCAGACGAAGACTACGGGCAAAGAATACAGTATACAAAATTGAACTCAACTAGTTATGTAGTCAACCTGTCAAATGTAGAAAAACCTTTCGATTTGGTTTTTAAAGAAACATATAGTGACTTATGGCGAGCTAAGTCAGATAATGAGATCATTACTGAACATTTTTTAGTTTACGATTATGCTAATGCTTGGAAAATTAACAAGAAAGGGGATTTTACAGTTTTTATAGAACTAATAACTCTACCCTGGCAAAAATAATTGTTTTAAAATAAGCGTATTGAAAGTTTTACTAACTATTTAGACCCATTATGTTGTTAATGATGAATAAGGTAAATTATTATATTTATTGGAGAATTATCCGATTATCTAGAAGCAACTTTCTTTTTAAAGAAGCCATAGATGTCTCTTCTTATTTGTTTTACAAATGTTTTAGAAACAATAAAACCTTTACGTTTAATGGGTATAAATATAGTTATCTATATCATAGATACAATCGTACTGTTTCCGGAGAAAGAATCGTAGAAATTCCCATTGCCAGAGGTATTCTTGAAGAATATAAAGGAAAAAAAATTATGGAGGTAGGTAATGTTCTTTCTCATTATTTTCCAACAAACCACACCGTATTGGATAAATATGAAAAAGGAGGGAGGGTTATAAATAAGGATGTCGTAGATTATTCCGAGAGAGAAAAATATGATTTGATAATAAGTATCTCGACTATGGAACATGTTGGTTGGGATTACGGCGAAAAAAGGGATGTAAGAAAATTTAAAAAGGCTGTAAACAAACTGAAATCGAATTTAAAGAATGGTGGAATGTTAATAATTACTCTACCGCTTTATTATAGAAAGGATTTAGACAATCTCATCCTCGAACACAAAACGGGTTTTACTAAGCATTATTTTCTGAAAAGAAAAAACTTATGGAACGAATAGGAGCAGGTTGGTTTTAAAGAAGCTCTGAAAAGTTGCAAATACGATACGCATTTTGCTAATGCCAACTCAATCTTTATAGGGGTTTATAAAAAAATACCTAGAGTAAAACGAAAGCAATAAATTGTACGCAAACTGTAAAGGATTATGTAAAAAATGGTAAATAACGAAAGTACCAGAAAGAAAAGTGAATGTGTAATTTGTGGCTTTAAAAATCTAGCTTTAGATTTTAAAGTGAATAGTCTGCGGTACTTGCAATGTCTGGAATGCAAAGCATTGCTTTTAGGAAACCCCGAAGAAGAGGGGTTTTATAAAGATCTTTATGATTATGAAAAACCTACTAGGTGGGAGGCTAAACAAGTTAATCCTGCTCTTGAGTTTTCAAGGCGTTTTTATCTCTTTAGGGGGTTTAGAAAAATTTACGGAAAATTGATTAACTATAGAAGAGCAAATAGTGTTTGCGTTTCTTTAAAAAACAATCAATTTAAGAATTTGAAACTCAGAGCTTTGTTTGCGCAAAGTTTGAATAAAAAAGTACTTGATGTTGGATGTGGTCCTGGAGATTTTCTTTTAGAGATGAAGAATAAAGGATGGAATGTATATGGTGTGGAAATGGGAAAATATCTGAAGGGCGTTGCAGAAAGCAAGCTCGGGGATGATAGAGTTTTTAGAGGTGATTTTAATCGGATAAATTTTTCAAACAATAAATACGATGCAGTTACGTTTTGGCATGTATTGGAACATATGTCTGACCCAGGTGCTGCAATCAAAAAATCTGCCTCGCTGCTTAAAGATAACGGCATTCTCGTTATTGAAGTACCACACTCTCAGTCCTTTAATTTGGAGATATTTAAAAAGGATTGGACACTATTATTACCTCCACAACACTTACATTTTTACTCACAAGAAACATTTGAACAATTGTTTGAGGATACAGATTTACGAATACAAAAATTGGAGTACCCCACCCATTTTCCTTTTGTCTTTTTGACAAGTCTTATTAAGAAAAATCATAATTTTATATATCTTTGGCCTGTAATAATTCCCATATCTATCGCAATTACTTTTGCAGCAACACTTTTGCGAAAAGGTGATGTAATACGAGTGTATGCGGTTAACGGAAAAAAGAGAAAGGTTCGGGCCAGTAATGTTTCATTAAGAGCAGCTAAAAGCAGCTTTCTCAGTAAGTACGGGAATCCAAATCTGAAACAAATAATCCGACTGTTAATTTATAAGTTTACGCCACGCCCAAATTATGATGAAATTATTTTTTCTCCCCAAAAAGGAGATATTGCAATAGATTGCGGTGCCAATCCTGGTGACATTACCGAAAAACTATCAAAAAAAGGAGCGACAGTGTATGCTTTTGAACCTAATCCATACGCATATAAACTGCTTAAAAATAAATTTAAAAATAAACCCAATGTTGTTTGTATTAATAAAGCGGTGTGGGACAGAAACACCACCTCAAAGCTGTACTTTACTAAAGGTGACACTAAAAGACAGATCCACCTTTCTACTTCAGCCTCTTTAGTTTCTGCTAAAGTAAACATTGACCGGAGAAAGTACGTTGAAGTAAAAGTGGTCGATTTAATTAATTTTATACAAAAAATAAAAGGGAGGATAAAAGTCGTGAAAATAGACGTTGAAGGTGCAGAATATGAGATTTTAAACAAAATTATCAAAAGCGGAATTTATCGGAAAATCGATTATATACTTGTTGAAACCCACGAAAATAGGGTTCCGGGTCTCGAGGAGAAAATGAATAAGGTACGACGACTAATACGAAAGTTAGGAATTTCAAATATTAAACTGGATTGGGACTAATGATAAAAAAGGGAAAAATAAAGGTATCAATTGTAATTTTAAGTTGGAATCAGAAAGAGTTTACTCTTGCATGCCTGAAAAGCGTTTTTGCCAGTACTCTGAAAAATTTTGAGGTGATATTGGTTGATAACGGGTCAATCGATGGAACTGTTGAAAACGTTCGAGTTAAGTTTCCACTGGTAAGTGTCATTCGAAACAAAGAAAACTTTGGTTATGCAAAAGCTAACAATCAGGGCGTTAACAAAGCAAAAGGAAGCTATATTATTTTGTTAAATAATGATACTGAAGTTCACAAAAATGCTTTTTCTGAACTTGTGAGATTTATGGATAGATACAAAGATGTTGGAGTTGCACAAGCGAAACTTTATTGGATGAGTGACAAAACACGGAATGACTTGGTAGGTACTTTTATTACGCCGACTGGACTAGTATATTATTTCGGCTATGGTAAAAAGGATAGTAAAAAGTATCAAAAAATTCGTTCTATATTTTTCGCAAAAGGCGCGGCGATGATAGTTAGAAAATCCGTTTTTGATGAAGTTGGATACCTTGATGAAGATTATGTTACATATTTCGAAGAGTATGATTTTTGCTGGCGAGTGTGGCTTGGGGGGTGGAAAGTTGCATATGTACCCAAGGCAGTAGTATATCATTACCTAAACATTTCGGGGCGCAAGCTAAAGCGTCCAACAACTTTTTATCTTTCCAACAGAAACAGATTGATGACATTGATTAAAAACTTGGAAATTTCTAATTTGATTTGGATGTTACCTTTACACTTACTGATAATTACCGCAAGTGGTGTTATATATCTTTTTATAAATCCAAATATGTCACTTGCTATATTGAAAGCTATTATTTGGAACCTGAGCCATCCACTTATACTTTGGAAAAAGAGAAAGACGACAAATCAAATAAGGAAAATGTCGGACAAAGCAGTATTTCAATATAATATGGTACAGCCGAAATTGAAGTATTATTTTTATTTAGTAAAAGATATGAAGGACTTTACAGATATTACGGTGCCTAACTATTATGAGTAAAACGTTATATTTTTCGAATCTTGACAGGAAAATTTTTGCATTGTCAAAAATTTATCCATTTACATATGTCGGTTTGGCTAAACGAACTATTCCTAAGAATACTCAAAGCCTTCTTGATATGGGGTGCGGTAATGGTGAATTTATGAAACTACTTGTTTCTGGTCGGAGATTGATTATTGATGGAGTGGAAATATTTTCTCCTTATATCCGTGACGCTCGTAATTTAGGTATATATGAAAGAATATATCAAACTAATATTTTGGAGTTTGTTCCAACACGGAAATATGATGTTGTTTTCTTGGCCCATGTACTTGAGCATTTTAATAAAAATGACGGATGGAAATTATTACAAAAACTTTCAAGTTTTACTAAAAAAAGGATTGTGGTAATAATACCAAACGGTGAGTATGAACAAGAAGCGTATGACGGCAATCCTTTTCAGCAACATAAATCAGCCTGGAAAGTCAAAGATCTTCAAAAACAAGGATTTACGGTAAATGGTCAAGGATGGAAATTTCTCTATAAAAACAAACACGCGCATAAGCTAGGCTATTTGTTCTACCTATTGTACGTTTTTTCTACCTTGACCCAACCTTTGTTAAGGATTTTTCCCAACCAAGCGCTTCAGCTTATCTGTGTAAAGGATGTATGAATACTAAGTATATTTTTTTTGCTTTGGCACCTACTGGTACCGGTATATCGGGAAGTGATAGGATATTTATCGAATTGGCACGTCAGTGGTCAACAGACGCAGCTATAACCATTTTTACTACCCAAGAAGGTGTAGTTATGTTAAAACGACAGAAACTTTCAGGGAAACACTTGAAAGTAAGAAACCTTGCCCCATCGCTTCCCAATAGTTTTATTTTGAAATATGTATACAAAATATTTTTAGGAATCAAGTTGGGACTCACTCTGCCGCTTACTATTGACGAAAACAGCAACACGATTGTATATTCATCATCAGACTTTTGGATGGATGTTTTACCTGCCGTAATCTTAAAAGCTAGAAAAGCTCAAGTTTCTTGGTTGGCAACTTGGTACCAGACTGCCCCCAATCCTTTAAAAGGTTTTTCCGAAGCAGAAAGAAAAGAGAAATATAATATATCAGCATTTAGTTATTGGTTTTCTCAACTGCCGATAAAACCACTGATAAAAAAGTATGCCAATTGGGTGGTGGTTAACAACCAAGATGAAAGAAAACAGTTTAAAAAAATGGATAAAAAAGGAAAAGTAGTAGTACTGTTGGGAGCTGTGAGATTGGATGAGATAAAACGATGGCGAAAAACCCACAAACGGTATGAGAAAGTGTACAGTGCAGTATTTCAAGGAAGGTTTCATCCACAGAAAGGTGTGGTTGAACTTGTTCGGATTTGGAGATACGTTGTTGATCGATTGCCGGGGGCGAAATTGGCAATGATTGGTGATGGTCCATTGAGAAAAGATGTAGAAAAGGAAATCGTTCGATTGAATCTGAAAAATAGTATAAAGTTATTTGGATATATATTTGACGGATCGGAAAAGTATAGAATATTTGATAAAAGTCTGATAGTAGTTCATCCTGCCTATTACGATTCTGGAGGTATGGCTTCTGCAGAGGCCATGGCATTTGGATCACCTGCGGTGGGTTTTGATTTAAAAGCCTATAGGTCATACTATCCTGTAGGAATGGTGAAAGTCCGAAAGTTAGATACTACTTTGTTTGCTCGTGAGGTGATTAAATTGCTGACAGACGTGAAGTTTAGAGAAAAAATCGGGAAAGAAGCATATGCAATGATTGAAAAAAACTGGTCGTGGGAAAAAAGAGCGTTGCAATTAAGAGAAAGGCTTAATTATGCGTAAAATTAAGATTTCGGTAGTAATTCCCACTCACAATAGCTGGTCTACTTTAAAAGATTGTATTGAGTCGATTCAAAGCCAGTTGCTCAAGCCATCCGAAATACTTGTTATTGATAATGCGTCAACTGACAATACAGCCAAAAATGTCAGAAAGCATTTTCCTTCAGTTAAGTTGGTGCACCTATATAAAAATACCGGAGTTACAGGTGGTAGAAACAAAGGGATCGAGAAAGCGAATAAAAGTTCCGACTATGTCTGTTTTTTTGACCACGATATGGTTGCGGATAAAAATATGCTTGAAAAGTTATTCGAAGTAGCAAAAAAGAGAAAGGAAGTAGGGATAGTCACGCCCAAAATATATTACTGGTTAAACAAAGATAGGATCTGGTCGGCTGGTACAAGTATTAATCTTTTGACTGGACAGGTTTTGTTCCGTGGCGGTAAAGATAGAGGACAATATGATTCTACTGAAGAGGTGCAAATTGCACCCGCCACTATGCTGGTCAAACAGAGCGTTATGAGAAAAATTGGAGGATTTGACGAAAAATATTATGCAACCTATGAAGACAGTGATTTTTGTCTACGCGCAAAAAAAGCTGGTTACGATACTTATTATGCTCCGGAAGCTGTAGCGTGGCATAAGATTTCACCTGACTCAAGTGATGAGAGAAAAAGGTTGTTAAAAAGAAGTTACTACGTTGCCAGGAATAGAATTTATTTTATGGAAGATCATGCGAGGTATTTTTGGATATTTTTATTTTTGTCCCCAGTCTATTTTGCGTACCACCTAAAATTGGTATTCTTAGAGCGAAATGCTAGTGGGTTAAAGAGTTATATGCGAGGATTTATGGATGGAATAAGGAGAGAGGTCTTAGTACGAAGGTTAATGCCTCATATCCCCTTTACAAGGCTCGAAATACTTAAAAGACAGATTGGTGACGGTCAGAAAACAATATTGGACATTGGCTGCGGAAACGGTTTTTTGATGGATATATTAAATACGGCAAGAGAATGGAAAGTTGATGGCATTGATGCGTATGCTTTCGACGCCAAAAGAGCCGCATCAACTGGTGCATACAGTCAGATAAAAATAGGTGACATACGGAAAGTAAACAGCTATTTTCGGAAGAAATATGACGTGGTATTTTGTTCCCAAGTATTAGAACACCTAGAAAAAAAGGATGCCCTTAAACTGATTACAGCTATGGAGAAACTGGGAAAAAAAATTGTTATCGCGACCCCCAGAAATTTTCTCAAAAAGGATAAGCCGCACGAAGATGAGGGAGATAATCCATATCAAATACACAAATCGGCTTGGAGTATTGCTGATTATAGGGTACGAGGGTATTTGGTTAGAGGTAGAGGTGTGAACTTTCTTTTTGGCGATAGCGGTATCGCAAATAAAAGCATTTTTAAGCACAGAGCGTTAATGCCTTTAAGCTATTTCACCTTTCAAGTTGTTGCATATTTACTTTCACCTTTAGTGTATTATTTCCCTTCTTTCTCTACAGGTTTATTAGCTGTTAAAATAGTAAAACCATGAAACCCACTGTTGACGTAGTTATTTGCAACTATAATGGTGAGAAGTACCTTAAATCGTGCCTCTCTACTGTAATAAAAACAGCCTACGAAAAATTTCAAATTATTATCATTGATGATGGCTCAACAGATAACAGTTTGACAAGTATTAAACAAATCTTAAGACAGGAAAAGAGGATAATTGTTATTAAAAACGGTAATAACATTGGTTTAACAAGAAGCAGGAACAAAGCGATAGATAAGACAA
>CAYWFF010000036.1:0-8349 GCA_964458085.1 uncultured Gammaproteobacteria bacterium | reverse complement strand
TTAAGCAGCACCCGGGCATCACCATTGGAGGACTCAATGAGAAACTTTTTGGCTTTTGGTTGAAGTTTGACATTTAGTTCAGTCAAACCGCGTTTTATGATATGACTTAAATTCTCTTCCGAAAGTTCTTTTAAAACCAATACTCTAAGACGTGACAATAAAGGACCGATAATTTCAAAAGACGGGTTTTCTGTTGTTGCGCCAATTAGAGTAATGTTTCCGTTTTCTACATGTGGGAGTAATTTGTCTTGCTGTGCTTTGTTAAAGCGATGAATCTCGTCAATAAAAATAATCGGTGATTGGTGGATGGTGAGTTGTGTATAGTGTTTTGGACTTTTCTCCTTTGCTACTTTTTCAATATCTTTAACCGATGTTGACACAGCTGAGAATTCATAAAAATCCTGCTTCAACTCATTTGCAACAATCCTGGCAAGGGTTGTTTTACCTGTTCCCGGTGGCCCCCAAAAAACCAGTGAAGGGAAAAAAGAATTTTCTTGTGCGTTTAGCAGAAGTTTTTTTATAATCCCGTTATCCCCTGTAATATGGTCTTGCCCTACATATTCTGTTAGATTTTGTGGCCGTAGCCTTTCTGGAAGCGGTTGGTTCATTAAGTCGTATTGTAATCCCCAACAAAACCCAAAGCAATGCTCTATAATCCGCAAATTCTTTACATTAGAAATTGGACATACAATACTTTCAGCGTCACTAATTGCTGTTATAATCAAACAGTATGAACAAATATTTTCTGTTTTTGTTTAATTAAGCAACAACAAATATGTTTAGGGCATTACATGATTGGAACAAATAAGTTGCAAGATTTTTGAAAATAAACACGTCTATTTTTATATCCCACAAGTTTTCTACAGTAAAAATGGCTGATAAAATATTGGTTATAAGCAAAGGTAAAATTGTGGAGGAGGGATCGCATCAAGATCTTATGACAAAAAAGGGAAAATATGCCAAACTCTACACATTGCAAGCACAAGCATATCAATGACAGATACTAATTATTTATTGGGAATTGTAAAAGTAGCAGAAAAAAAATCAGAGTTTAACGGAACTGTTGAAGTTATTCGTAGTTTAGCATTCGGAACGTATATCCAGGTTGAAGGACTTACTCAATCCGGCGGAATTTTGACAGAAGTTTGGAATACTGTCCTTAAAAATGTCGTCAGACAAAAACCGGAAGTATTTAACTGCCTGGTTTTGGGATTAGGTGGCGGAAGCGTTGTAAAGCTTGTCAGAAAATATTGGAAGAGGTCAGAAATTGATGCTGTCGATATAGATCCAGTGATGGTTCAAATGGGAAAAAAGTATTTGAAACTGGATGAGACCGGGGTAAACGTTATTATAAATGACGCCTCCAAATTTATTCAAAAATCACTAAAAGCAAAAAAGAAATATGACCTTGTTCTAATTGATATGTATGTGGGGACTGAGGTTCCGGAAAAATTTACGACCTCTGATTTTATACATGATATTTATAAAATTACAAACAGTAACGGAATTTCAGTATTTAACCGGTTGTATTACGGAGACAAAAGACCTCAAGCTGTCAAATTCATGAACCTTTTGGAAAAACAGTTTCAGGAAGTTTCTCCAATTTATCCGGAGGCAAATGTCATGTTTGTTTGCAAAAAATAACCAGCCACTTATTTAATGTTCTTGAATTAAAATCAAATTAATTTTTAGATTGGGGATTATACACTTCTTTAATCGTAAGTATTAAGGTGCCAACTCCGGTTAAAGTAAACCACAACTTGGAGAAGAAACCGATTATCGGTATAAAAGAAAGCAGTGTTGCAATAAGTAAACCTGTGAAAAATGCCGTATAAACTGTAATCCTTGAAGTAAAACGGGGAAGTAGTTTTTCGCCTACCCAAACCATAGCAAAGAATTTGCCAAGGTAAAGTACAACTAAATAAAGAGCGAGTATTATTCCTGAAAGAGGTAAACCAATAACAGTAATTGCCAAAAGTATTAAAACTAAAGGTGTTATAACAACCCCCACAAGTCCCCATAAAATACTTTTCCAGGGATTGTTGTTAATTACCTTGGAATTTCTTTTTATATACTTAGGGAATAATTTGGCAAGTATTAGACCGACAACAATAAAAGATAAAAGGCTAACTATTTTTATAGTAGTTACAGCCCCCGACCAAAGCCCTTTTAATCCCTGTTGTGCTGAAATAATCTCTTGTTCTGATGGAACATTTGCCTGACGTCTTACAATTTGGCCTGAAACCGACGCTTCTTCCGCAACATTGGCTTCCTGCTCACTCCAATAATTAAAATCCCCATCTACCGATGCTTTCGGGGCAAGCCGTATGGTTTCAGCGCCAACTTCAGAGTCGCCTCCGACTGAATTTGCTAAATAAAAATTTCCCGCCCCTATTTTTATATTTTTACCGATGGGGGCATTTATATTAATGGTTCCTGCTCCAGCCACTACAGAACCATCTATAACCGCGTTGTCTGTGATGTCGACTGTTCCTCCACCTACTGTAACATTTCCTTTGATGTTACCGCTTATGGTGACATCTCCGCCGGCAACCCGGACGTCCTGCTCAATTTTTCCGGCAATTACAATAGTTCCTCCGGCAGCTAGCACATCTCCTTCAATGTTCCCGTTAACAGTTACCATTCCGCCTGCGATGTAAACGTCACCCATTACACTTCCGTATATCTCGACAACATCACTTGCTGCAAAATAATCTTTCTCAACTACTTCATTTTCCTTTAAAGTTATTATTTTTTGTGAATTTGTTTGTGCGAGCACTACACTTGGCAAGAATACAGAAAATGAAAACAGTGTAAGAACAAGACAAATGAATTTTGATTTCATAAATAGAGTTTAGACCTTAGACTAAAAGTCTGTCAAATGGTTATTTTCTGATTGTTACAGAACCAGCTCCTACCCGAACACTTAATATCATCCGGGAGGCTTTGCTATCAAAATCGGGAGAAGTATAGCTTCCTTTACCGAAAAGCGACGTGTCGTTAATTTGCAATTTACCCAAACCAATTTCGTAAACAACCTTTAACCCTGTATTTTCCGGAATGTTTAGTGTAGCCGCTCCTGCGCCAATTTCAATACGTGTGTCTTTCGGAATACTTATTTCTGAAAACAGAATTTCAGCGTTTCCTGCACCTACTTGAAGCTCAAATGTATCTAGTTTGAGGTTAGTTATGTCTGCATCTAGTTTTCCAGCACCAAGCTCTGTTTTAATTGTAGTAGAAAGTTCAGGCTTTCCGATTTGGACAGAAGTGTCGCCACCTACATCAAAAAATCCTTTAATGTTTTCAGTGCTTTTAAAGTTTATAATTAATTCACTTCCCTCTTTTTTGTGAGTAAGCGGCGTGCCGGAAGAATTAGTATGGGTTTTTATATATACGAAGCTGTTGGTATCAGTTGTATCCAAAAAAAAAGAACCCGCCCCCAAATTAAGTTCAACATTTCTCTTTGTAACTTCAGTGTAGTCTGTGGACTTTATTTCCAGAATTTCTTCGCGGTTGTACTCCGGGTCTGATCTTAAATTAAAGCGGTTTTGCTGCCTGTCCCAACGGGGAAAATCAGGTAAAAAACCCGGTGAATTTTGTGAATTAGTTATAGAATAAAGGATAATTATTATAATAAGACCTATTCCTATTAGGGTAACAAAAATGTTGGCAAATTTGCTTTTACCGGCGATAATTTGAAGACCTGCCAGGATAAGAAATACCGGCCAAAAACGCCATAACGTTGCCCAAATGCCCCACGGCAGGATACCAAAGTTATTCAACAAAAAAAGGACGCCTAATGTTATTAAAAATAATGCACCGAAAGCATTACTGTCACCATTTTTCCGAGATGAAGACTTGTCAACAACAGCAACCCGTTCTACATCTGAAATTTTTGGAATTCGTTTAGCGCTTGTCATTTCTGAAAAGTATTGCCAGTCCAATCACTACTAAAACTAAAGGCCAAAGTCGACCCAAGTCAAAAAATCTGAATATTCCGAAGTTGTTGAGTAAAAAAAGTACGCCGATAACTAAGATTAATAGACCAAACATGCTTCGTGGATTTTCCTTTTCTGACATTTGGCGCATTTCACCGGCAAGGCTTTGAGCCTTATCTCTTATTTCATCAGCATTTTCCCGTATGTTTTCCCCGGAGACTTGTGAACTTGATTTCTCAGAAGGAATGATGAGCCATAAAATTAAATAAATTAACAAACCAGAACCGCCGAATACGAAAAGGAGAATGAAAATTAACCTGACTACAGTGGAATCAACGTTAAAATAATTCCCTAAACCGCCTGCTACTCCGCCTAAAACTTTATCTGCCACTGAGCGATAAAGTTTTTTATCTTCACTTCCTTCATAGACAGGAGTTTCAATGGTACCCGTTTTAGTTTTAGTTCTTGTGGTTGTTTTTTTTGCCGGCATACTTTGCTTAGTATATCTAGTTGATAAATATAGGTCAATTGTAATTATTTAACAATAGAATTTAGACATAATTATGATTTCTTTGTTGCTGATAACAATTGGTTAAGAGTTTCTTCGTAAGATACTGGATCTTGTTCACTTAAATTTTGAAGCTTTATAACAGAGTCTTCCATTCCTTTTACTGCACGAGAATACATCATTAACTCTTTTGCAACTTTTTCAGGGTCAGTAACTCTAGAAGTGTATATCTCTCCTTGTGGACCGGTTATTTTGATATCACCCACGACTGGAACGCGAGCACCAAGAAGTCCTCTCACCAGTCTCCTTAATCCCGTTCCACTTGGTTCTTCTACAGTGATATCAACTTCTTTTGAAGCTATCTCAGTCCAATCGTAGGTAGCGTCTGGTTCAGGTTTGTCAGTAATGCGGGAACCAATAAAAATTTGAATACCTTTTGGAGTGACAAAGATTGCATCAGATATTCCTTTTTTAGCGCCGATAATGTTTTCATCAGGATTACCATTTCTTATTTTTGCGAGAATTTGTTGTCCTGCATGGATTCGCGATGCTGCTAGTTTAATCTTATCAGACAAGGATGATTGCTCTCTGACTAGATTTTCAGCATTTTTAACATTACGTTGTGCTCGATTAAGTCCTGAAGTCATCGGTCCAATATCCACATCACCATCTCTGTCTGCGTTCGAATAGGGAATATTTAAAACTCCTGCTCTATGAACCATCTCTCTATCTCTTGCTATAGTTTTTTTTGCCCTTAAAAATAAATCGACAGTTGTTTTACCGTCCCGGTCTTTATTTTTTTCCCCCCTTAGCCTTTTTAAATTACCTTTATCAGGGGGGTAAACTTCAATTGAACTTGATTCGGTACCATCTTTTTTTTCCAGCATTTTTTGGTCAAGCCGATTCCAACCATTTCGCTGCTCTGTGGAAAGCTGTTCAGAGGAGGATGATTTTCCAGCATCTTGTTTCAGTAAATCAGTTCTTACTGGTTGACTGTATGCTATTGAAGGGCTAATCTTATTTAAATCTATACCCCGTATTTCAGCCTTCGCTTTGTCACCCTCTTCTTCATCTATTCGCAGCACATCTCGTACTTTTTGTAATAAAGGGCTTTCTTTACTTAGCATAAATTATTCAAACATAGAATATGAATCAGGTTTATTTGGATTATCTTGAGCAACATCTGTGTAATTGTTGTCCTGCTCTATTTTCGGTGGTTCAACTCCTGCTGCGCTAGCTGCCCTTTTAAGTATATATTCTATTGATGGTTGAGCTTTGTATTCAAGATCCGGTTTTGGTGGTTTTCTAACCATTGATAGTGCTTCTTCTAGTTTTTGCAACTTTTTACCCGGAAAAAAAGTAGGTGCTGCACCGACAAGCGTTGCTCCTGCTGGTTCGAAAGCTACTACTTGTCCTACAGGGATTAGGCGATTGACTTTTTCTCTAGATTCTTTACTGTTTAATGGATTTTTGCGAAATGAATAGTATGTTTCAGCAAGACCGTACACCCAGTCTAACCATCGAGGAGGATTCACTGAGAGTCTCACTCTGTCTCCCACCTCTTCAGGTTTATATTCGGCTCTGGAAACTTGGGAATTAGGAGCAAAGGTTCGCAAACCGGCATCAGTAAGTGAAATCTCGTTGAGGAATGTTTTCGGTTCATTACTTAAAGTTGCGGCAAGACCCCTAGATAATAAATTACCTACAAAACCGAAAGTATTTACCGGTTTTGAAATAATGCGGTTAAATAAAGGTTCTTGAGGGCTCTTTGGTTTTGGTGTATAACCTGCAATACGTACAGGATAATTTTTTAACTTTTCTTTTTCATCGTTTACTTTAACCATTCTAGCTTTATATTCAGCTCTTCTTTTAGGGATAGAATGATTATGATCTTGAATTTCTCCAACATAAGCGGTTGCCTCTTCTAGTGCTTTTTGTGGATTGTTTTTAGCCATCCACTCTATAGTTTTAATTAACCCCGAATCAATTCCGGGTACCCCGACCGGTTCGAAATCATCCCCGGTTTCAATAATACTTTGTATTCTGCTGCGGGCTATTTCCATGCCTTCTTGACGTTTTTTTTCTTCAATCTGATGAGCTTTTATAACTGCTGCGTTCTCTGCTGCCAGCCTTGCTCTTTTGGCAGCTTTATTTTCTTTAAAACGCGCTAAAAGTGAAAGTTTTGAGGAAGGCTGTTCACTTTCGCGTTTATTTATGGCATCAAAATTTATTCCACCGCTTTGCTGCCCTTTTTGAGGAGCTCTCTGCGGTTCGCTTTCCGTTCTGCTACCGCGGATTTTATTAAAATCTATTGGCATAATTTAGATTGTGGTCATATTATAAGTCTATTTTTGTATTTGACAAGTGTTTTTTATTTTTAGCGCTTACTGAGAATTTTGTTTTGATTAGGTTTACAAGTGTTTTTGTGCCAGGGTTCACCCTGGTATCAACCGACTGCGTTGCCGGTAGTCTTGTAAACGCTATCCTCAGTAAGCGCTTGTTCATCCGGCTAGGCAGTCAATCGCCTTACTACTCGCGATGGAGTAAAGGCAAACACTACCCGCACGAATGCTTGTCTACGTCCTAACCAAACGTAAACTTGACAAGAACTGATTCTTGTCCGCCTTAGTGACACGTTGTCACATGGTTAGCAAAGGTCTTTCTGTCCGCCTCATCTCTACCTGTTGGTAGATTAATCTCGTAAAGCGAGTGGCGGGATTTAATTTTTTCGTGAATAAAGGAATTGGAGCTATTCCCCCAAAGAATTACATCCGTCCTGGTGAGAATGTAATTCATGCGCTCCGTACTACTTGGTTATGGCTGGAGACAGATGTCCCCAAGCCCTTCAAAGGTGGACTGATTATCAACTAGGCTCGGAAACTTTCGGCCCCAGTTCCCGTCGATGGGAATATTCTCAATTCCCAGGTCGGGAGACGATAACAACCACCGCTCATTGGCCTTAAATTGAAAGGCCGCCCCCCTTCCAGGTCCGGTTAAAGACCAGACGCTTCCTCTCGGAAGAGAAAACCTCGGATCTTCAGGTATAGGACCGGAAAACAGCCCATCCCCAACTGCCTTCAACCAGCAGTCCTTCATGCGTGCCTTGACAACGTCCGGTGGCAGTGGGGTTGGGGTTGGTACCGGGGTGGGCGGAACCGAGGTTGGGATTGGTGTTGGGATAACAATCTCAACTTCAACAGCAGTAACCGGAGGAGGTGGAGGTGGAATCTTAGCAGGGAGACCGCCCGGATTCAGGACAACTTGTCCGTTATCCAGGATTAGGTGGGTAAAAACCCAATCCCTACCCTGTTTCGTAGCTCTCCAACCAATTACATCTCCAGTCCCCTTAAGGGTTAATGCTCTACCGAACATAAAGTCTGGTGGAGCATCAATCTGATGTTCAAAAGTTTGAAAGTTGGGTTGCGAGCTTGGAGGTAAACCTTGAGGTTGTACAGGTGTGGTTGGTTGGTGCTGAGATTCTGGATTCACATTCGGTCCAGGATATGCATTGGCACTGTTCCCAACTCCGGGAATCAGTGCTGCGATGTCGTGGACAATTTCTGAGTCAGCAGCTCCAACTTTATTTTGGCTATAGCTGAAGTCCAGCAATGGCCAAAGTACTACTCCTGCAACTAGGATAATTATAACGAAAACAATTATCCAAGTTAGCGCGTCCCACCCTGCACCTGCTAGTGTCTTCGCTAGTTTCCAAATATAGATTGTAACCACTATGGCCACAATCACAAGAATGGCCCCAGCAAGCCAAGTTAGGGGATTAGTTATCTCGATCATCATATCCTCACTTTCATAGGAACCTGTATCGATATAGATAGGAAAAACTATCAGTCTCACCTCCTTATCTGTTTCTGTCACCTTGGCTAGGTGGCAGGATGTAAACCTCGA
>CAYWFF010000035.1:0-8783 GCA_964458085.1 uncultured Gammaproteobacteria bacterium | reverse complement strand
TTTGAACTCCTGCCTGCGAAGCCGATCCCTGTACCAAGTGATATATCAGAGTGTAATGATCATATTTACCATTGGTAAAAGGACCGTGTCCCAAAAGAACGTAGTTCACAAATAGTGAACGCGAATACCCTCCACATGTCGATTGTGGCGTATTTGGATACGCATCGAAATAGTCGACAACAACTCCCTCCTTTGGAGTCAATACAGAGTACTCTTGGGAACCTGATAGTGTTACAAAGTCAACGGCGTTGCCATTGTGAGGGTTTGACGTCCCTGCAGTTTTCTTTTCACCTTCCCAAGCATATAGGAATCCCCCGATGTTTGCATCGGAGGTTGCAAAGACACGATGTGGTCGGATTGGAAATCCTGCGAGTAGTATGCTCAGGATGAGTGATACTACTGCCAATCTCTTTAGAGCCTGACTGGCGTCCATCGAAATTCTCCTTTTACTTCTGATAGATTGACTAACTGAGATAGAACAATTCTTTCCCCTTGAGGTATTCAATTGTCTGTCCACTTTTTGCCTCCTTGATTCGCAAACAAAATACACAATCTTCGTTTGTTAAAGAGCTATAGCCCAATATTAATGATTTGTATACAGAAAAACAACAGTTTGTGACCTGATTGTCTAAGTTCGATTTAATTGAAAAAGGACAGGAATGTGGAAATAAACAGAATACTCAGCTATAATATCTCCAAATGGCTAATAAAAAGATTAACAATGGAATAAAAAAATCTAGAAGCCATCGGATAATAATACCTTTAGTGGGAGTGGGAATATTGTTGGTCGTACTAGCTATCTTCTTGAATATAAAAATTAATAAAGATTCATTTAATACAAATAATTTTTCAACTAAGGATATGGATCAGAAATTTGATGCAACTTCTACTTTGAATAACGATTTAAGTGAAATTAGAGATTGGAAAACATATAACCTAAATAATGTTAAATTTAAGTACCCCAGCAACTGGATATTAGATGAGAATAATAATTTAGTATTTGCTCCCGAAAATGAAGGTTTAACACTCTACACTTACAACGAATCTAATGTCGGCCATATCGATAAACTAAAATGTAAAGATTTTGTCGAATCAAAAACTGTAAACGACCTTATTCTCCAAAAATATATTGCAACAAGTACGGAAGTTGTTTCTGATGAATGTTGGGGAGTGGGTATGGGGGATTTTACGACAATTTTTATAACCAAAGAAGGAGACAGTAAGAGTACTTATAGAGCGGCATATGATTATTCAAAACAGCAGGAAGACAATGCAGAGGAAATATTTGGCCAAATAATTTCTACTTTTGAATTTGTTGATTAGTTAGCTCCTGATCACTAGACTCCACTCCTTAAATCTAGTGTCTTTTGGTCCATTTAGTTGTAAGTCTTATAATGACTATGCTGTTGTACTTTACAAACTACTACAAGATGGTACAAACATTTCAACAACACAAAAAGCCGATTTCAAAATTCGGCTATATTTATGACGCAGCTAGTCAGTTTCTTTGAGACTATGAAATCTACAATAACCGCCCCGCCCCTGTGTTTCTGATAGTATAGTAGTTAGTTTATCCCATAATTCACCCTTCGTTAATTTTGTTTAATAATCTTCATGCCTCAACCAATGCTAAAGCCGGTTGTGGTGAAAATATCTCTGGCAAAGACTTTATAATCTCAATAAATTCTTGTATCATAGAGTTCAAACTATCGTAAGAGTGGCTCACACTTTTCCAACTCAAAGTTTTGTTGCATAATATTTTATGCTCCGTTATTTAGGATTCATAACAGTAACACTTAGTCTGTCAACAATAGTTATACTTGGTTTTATTACTCCCAACTATTCTCATCTTCGGGATTATACAAGTCATTTGGGCATGAAAGACAGAAAGTATCATAAGTTTATGAACATTTTTGGTTTCGTTATCCCTGGTGTTTTTCTGGTACTTTTTAGTTTGTACTTAATAAAAGTAACGGACTTACTGGGCAAATTCGGCGCTATTTTCTTAGGGTTATCGGGGTTATTTTGGTTACTCATTGGCTTATTTCCATTTGATCCGAAAGATGAACGGAGTCTACATGGAAAAGTTGTAGATAAAGCTAACTTTACTGCGGTTTTGTCCATTTTAGTGTTTAGTTTTTATTTAATTACCAATGGTCCTGTTGTGTTTGGAATTGTTTCGCTATTTGTAATAGTATTACTTCTACTAAGGCTATATACGAAGTTTGAAACTAAGGTTGTAAAGAAAGGACTGGTACAAAAAATAGTTATCCTTGTGTTTTTTGCCTGGTTGATTGGTTTAAACTTTGTATTCCTGTAAATTTTTCATTGCAAATAGTAATTGCATTATTTCCTCGTACGAAATGAAACAACTTCGGATGACACGAGGCTAAGTTTTCGAAACTTGTTATTTTCTTCACTTTATGACGAGAGCGATTCGATAAAAGTTGTTTTTGTAAAAGAAACATATGTGTACTCTCCTAACGGTAAAGAACCATATTCTTCATATCCTGTTTACTTTCTGACAAACACTGTCAAAGGTCGTAAAATATATAGAGTCCGCTGACTACAATTGCTGCAAAGAGAATAGGAGAAGTAGACTACCAACAAATAAACCAAATACAACGTTTCTTTTTTTCATCTGAAGCTGGATTTTCTCTTTGGACAACAGGACGGGATGTTGGCGTTAGTATAATTTTGGTTTCAGTTTCGTTAGTTTCGTCATTCGAAATATCTTTATTTTCTTCTGTCTTTAAGTTTTCCCGAACGGGCAAATTACTTCCTATACTGAGTTTTATCTGTGGAAGTTCAGTATACTTTTCACCCAAGGCAGCTGAAAAATTTGCACTATAAGTTTTGCCGAATTCCAAATCGCCTTTCGGAATGTTTATCCCAAACCTTGATTCAACATTTGCGGTTGTAGTGTAAGTTTTGCTGCAGTTACTGCTGCCCTCCTGGTCAATACAATTAATATCGGTAAGCTTACATTTAACTGTACTTCCCACCCAAGCAATACCGTATATCTCAGGAGTCGGGGTTGAAACAGAATAATTATCTTTAACTTTTAAAAAATCATAGCTATTTAGGAGCGGATTACCATATCCGGTGATATTTAAAATTGCCAATGGGTAGCCGTCAGTAACAAACGCTCCTTTATCTGCATTTACGTATAAAGTCCTCACTCCGGTTTCTTGATTATTGCCAGATTTATCTACAGCTACCACTTTCCATTGATAAGTTCCTGAAAGAGGGGTCTTTTTTGAATATACTTTTACTCTTGATGAATCGTCTGAATACTCAGCATAAATATCAACGGTTTCATACACTCCGTTGTCGGTATCTTTATCACCCCACATCTGCCACTGCATATTTCTTCTTTCACTTTTTACGCTTCTGAAATTTATTGGTATATTGTCAATTAAAGTTTCCCAAACTCCGGAATTGTTATTATCGCCATACTTTACTTTAATTTGATATTTTTCCAAAGCATCATGCAGTACTGCATTTTGTTTGTTTACGGAAAACTCAAATGTTGGGTAGGGTGAAGAAACAGTCAGATTGTTCTCCGGCGCATGAACATCAAAAGGACTAAAATAGAAAAGCCGGTCCGTGTTGTCAAAATTACTATTGAAAGATCTGACTCTTATGGTGTAGCCGGGAATTAAATCACCGTAACTGTCTTTTGGTTGATTGGCAGCAGGATCGAAATCGAAATAATAATCTTCACTTTGTTCATCAAATGCCCCGTCCTGCGCAATTGCCTGAGTAAAAGAATTGCCGTTAACAGAATACTCAACAGTAGTAACATTATATAAATTATCTTCTTCAACTCTGCCCGACAATCTGAACCTACCGTTTTCTTTTGCCTCCGGGGAATTGTTTAAATTAATTTGTGGATTTTTGATAATGTCCTCAAAGATCAAAACCCTATGATTTGCCAAATCCGCAATGATAAGTTTATTTTTAACTACGACAAAGTCATTTGCCCATGACGGAGAAAACTTTAGAGTGTTTGCCGCTGGAGTTCCGTTTTGATTGGGTAATTTTTTACGTAAAATCAGGCTGCCCGATAACAACATCCGCTGCAAAATTATCTTGTGTCGGGATGCCGTGGAAAATTAAAATCCGATTGTTCTGAGCATCATTTACATATGTTTTCTTTCCGTCGTAAAACATCGAGACTGGAAAATATAATGTATTCGGTCCAGGAGTTCCGCCTGCATTTATACTCCTCGAAGTAAAATCCGGCTGTCCCAAAACAAAATCCGCTTCAGCGTAATTTTCATTTGGGATAGAATTAAATACAATAATTCGGTTATTGTAGGAGTCAGGAATATAAAGTCTACCTTCAATTACATGCGGTATTCCGCCGTAGCCGCCCGGATACGCAAAATCTTTTGTTGAAAGCGGTCTATTGCTTGTCCTGGTATTAAAATCCGGCTGTCCGATAACTACATCAGCAGAAGCACCGTTTTCTTCAGGTATTTTGTTAAAAATAAGCCAACGATAGTTATTCTGGTCATTTACAATTAATTTGCCGCTAACCTCATCATAAAAAACACCCATAGGAAGATTTAACCCCCATTCATCGGGATTATCACCCAAACCGTGGTTTCTGCCACCACCGACAAAGTCGTCCTGTCCGATAACTACATCAGCAGAAGCATTGTTTGAACTAGGAATACTATTGTAAATTAAAATCCTATTGTTACCATTTTCACTAATAATTAATTTTCTCCAGCAATTGTCAGCCCCCATGGGCGATAAAGAGTATTTGCATCAGGAGTTCCTCCCTGATTCGCAAGAGAAGAGTTGAAGTCCGGCTGTCCTATAACAACATCTGCAGGAGCATTGTTTGCAGTCGGTATATTGTTGTATATAAGCACACGGTTGTTTGAATATTCAGCAATAATTAACTTTTCTCCGTCGCTGGTAACGGCCCAGGGGTTTCTTAAAGCATTTTGTGCTACACTCCCTCCCTGATTCGATGTAGTATGTGTAAAATCCTGTTGTCCAACGACAACTGAGGCGTCCATGTTGGTAGTATATGCGTGAGTAGGTTGAGGTAATAAAAGATATATAACTATTTGAGCCGCAAAAATAACCAGAGACTTCTTCATGCTTGTTTCAAGCTACAGATATAAGTAGCTGAAGTCAAGTATGGCTCGTTTTACATATTGTAATAAAATATCAATTTAAATTATTTGATTAGGTATAATTAGAAGTGATATTATTTTAAAATAAAATTTAATGAGAGCCGCTAAACAAATTGACAACTATATCGCAGAAATTCCCGATTGGAGAGGCGAAATACTTGCCATTATACGCAAAACGATTCACCAAACTGATCCTAAAATTTCCGAGGAGTGGAAATGGGGATCTCCCGTTTGGTCTCATGAAGGGCTTGTATGTAGTGCCAGCGCATTTAAAAATCATGTTGGTTTGAACTTTTTTCAGGGAGCTTTTTTGAAAAACAACAGCAGGCTTTTTAACAGCGGCTTAGAATCAAAAAAATCGCGGACTGTAAAATTTATGGAGGGTGACACTGTAAATGAAGCTAGTTTAAAAGCACTGGTTCTTGAAGCTGTGAATTTTAATAAGTCAAAAAAAGCGAACTCTCCAAAATAAAATCATAAACTAATTACTAACAGTTTTTAACAACTCCGCGTTCAGAAACTCATGTACGGAATCCCAATCGTCCATTCCCGTCTTTGGAATAAGAATATATTGCCTATCTGAGCTATAGGTTTCTGTAAAAACATTGTCGGTTGTCAGGGAAATTGACCTAAGGGTAATATCGGAAATTCCCTGTTCGCGAAGTAAGTCTATGCCTGTTGTAATATCAATATCTGTTTGAACGTTTCGGGATACGGTATTAATTACAGGTATCAGCTGAGGAATTGACTTGTAACTTAACATCTTGTCTTTGAGAGCTGCAATAAATGCTTGTTGTCTTAAAGAGCGGCCAAAATCCCCTCCATTAGTATCTGAATGCCGGGAACGAACAAATTTCAAAGCAGTTTCACCGTCTAAATAAGTTACTCCCCGGGTAAAGTTAAGTTGCTCATACCGGCAGGGAAACTGCTGTTCGAGTAAAAATCCGGACATTGTGGCAGTTAGGGCTTCGACTTCCTCGTCAGTTTTCCCGCAAACATTATCTTCTTCGCCTTTTAGCGGATAAAAACTGTCGGTAAATGAATACGGTACGGAAACGGAAACTCCTCCTAGATATTCAACTATGGTTTTAAAGCCGTTAAAATTAATGGAAATAAAGTTGTCTATTTTAAGGCCGGTTACTTCAGAAATTGCAAATTTTGCCAACTCACCTGCACCCGACATTCCTTTATATTCATCCGGTTTTGCCGGATATTTAGTATCATCTCCTCCGATTGCATAAGCATGATTTATTTTAAAATGACTCGACCCGTTAAAGGTAAGAGGCAGCTTCACCCAAACGTCGCGAGGTATGGATATGAGAATTACTTCTTTATCTTTTGGTTTAACATGAGCAAGTATGATAGTGTCCGTTAAATTTCCACCATCATGCCCTGCTCCTCCGTAACCCAAAAGAACTATGTTTCGGGGGGCTAGTGGATCAGGTGTAGGAGTCGGTGCCCCGCTTATCTTAGCATTTGCCACAGGCGGCCGGGGACCGACGTATATATTTCGGTAAATTCCCCATGCATAAGTAATCGCAGTTGAAACTATAAAAAGGAAAGTCCAGAAAAATCCAATTCCGATTTTTTGTCTTTTGGTCATGGTAACAATTATAACTGTATTTGGGGTATTTTTTCGAGGGCTAGCTTACTGCCAGGAAATTTGGTCTGGGGGCAGCTTTTTGTTTTTTTACTTCCACTACAGGCCACTTTCTGAGTGCAATTTCCAAAACTTCCTCGAGCCTTGATGCAAATAGAAACTCAATATCTTTTTGAACATGCGCGGGAACATCTTCCATATCTTTTTTATTGTCTTTCGGAATAATTATTGTCTTTAATCCCGCACGATGTCCTGCGATGACTTTTTCTTTTACGCCTCCTATTTCAAGCACCCGTCCTCTTAGAGTCACCTCTCCTGTCATTCCCACATCACGTCTGACGGGAACCCCGGACAGCGCCGAAACCAGCGCGGTTGCAAGTGCAACACCTGCTGACGGTCCGTCTTTGGGAACTGCGCCTTCCGGAACGTGTACATGCACGTCCAGTTTTTGACCGAAATCTTCCCTCAAACCTAATTCTAAATAGTGAGACTTTGCCCAAGTAAAGGCAGCTTTTGCAGACTCTTTCATCACATCCCCCAGTTGACCTGTGAGCGTAAGCCTGCCCTTACCAGGCATAAGAGCAACTTCAATAAAGAGAATTTCTCCGCCGGAAGCAGTCACAGCAAGCCCTGTAGACATCCCAACTTCATCTTTTTTCTCTGCGATGAGAGATGAAAACTTTTGAGGACCTAAAAGTTTAGCTATATCACTAGCTTTTATAGTTTTAGGAAATGTATTTTTCTCAGCCACCAGTTTTGCAATTTTTCTGCAAAGTGTTGCAAGATTGCGTTCAAGATCCCGCACTCCTGACTCTCTGGTGTATCTGGCAATAATTTCGTTTAAAGCTTTATCTGATAGTTTAATGTTTTTTTCGGCCAGACCGTGAAGGCGTAATTGTTTAGGCCAAAGAAAGTTTTTTGCAATATTAAACTTCTCATCCTGAGTGTAGCCCGGGAAGCTGATTACTTCCATTCGGTCACGTAATGGTCCGGGGATGTTTTCGAGAACGTTTCCGGTTGCAATGAACATGACTTGCGATAAATCAAAAGGTACCTCCAGGTAGTGGTCTGAAAATTCTCTATTCTGTTCAGGGTCAAGCGCTTCCAAAAGTGCTGAGGAAGGGTCACCCCGAAAATCAACTCCCAGTTTGTCGATTTCATCGAGCATAAAGACAGGATTTTTCGAGCCGGCATTTTTAATCCCCTGCACCAGTCTTCCGGGGAGCGCTCCTACATATGTTCTCCTATGGCCTCTAATTTCTGCTTCGTCCCTTATACCTCCAAGAGAGATCCTGACAAATTCCCTACCCAAAGCTTTTGCAATAGATTTACCGATTGAAGTTTTCCCTACACCGGGAGGTCCGATAAAACATAGAATTGTTGGTTGGTGTTCTCTTGATATTTCGTCACTCTCATCTTCAGATTCAGGTTTTTTGGACTTGACATCTTTTTTAATTTTCATAACAGCCAGGTATTCAAGTATGCGTTCTTTTGCTTTTTTGATACCATAATGCTCATTTTCCAAAATTTTCGATGCTTTGGATATCGAAACGCTATCGGGAGTTGCTTTACTCCAGGGCATGTCAGTCAACCAATCTAAATAGTTACGCAAATAACTTCCTTCGGGGTTGTGGGGAGAGATTTGGCTTAAACGTTTCAGTTCTTTATTTGCTTTTTCGCGGACGGACTTGGGCATACCGGCCTTTTTTATCTTGAGTTTATAATCCATAAATTCTTCTGAAGTGATATCGCTGTCTTCCGCTTCACCCAGTTCTTCTTCAATGGTTTTTTTCTTTTCCCGAAGCATAGCTTTTCTCATCTGTTCTTCAAAGCGTTTTTGGGTTTTGGTGGAAATTGTCTTTTCAAGTTCCAACACATTCACCTCATGCACCAAATAATTTAAAACTTTGCCTAGTCTGTCTTTCAGGTTCACAGTTTCCAGAATTTCTTGTTTTTTGGAAGTCTTGATATCTAAAAGAGACGCAACCTGATCTGCCAGTTCTTCCGGTTCTGCTTGCCCTGAAACC
>CAYWFF010000034.1:0-9435 GCA_964458085.1 uncultured Gammaproteobacteria bacterium | reverse complement strand
CTAAATCACTACTTGAACCACCCAGGATTATTGAAAGAAGTGTGAGGGGAATAACACCCTTTGATAATTGAACGAGGAATACAACAAATCCTTTGTCCTTGTATTTATCCCTAAACTTGTTATCCAGATATTGAAGTAAGGCAAAAGTAGCACCTACCATTATGTAGGCTGTTGTCTGTTCTCCATAGGCTCTGGTCATTGCATCATTTCTGTTCATCTTCATTTACCTCCATTGAAGCTATGCTGCGGAGAGCCATCAAAAAGCTCCCAGCCAGCGATAGCTTGCGCTACCCGTACAAGTTTCCCTGCACGACCGGTAAAGATGCTCTGACTGAGAGCTTACTGTTCTTTACCGGCTTTTGTGCCATACCCAGCAGCGCGAGCTATTGGGGTTAGGCAACTATTAAGTTGTTACTCGTAGTTTATCACAAAAACATTTTTTGGAAATTATTGTCAAGTGTTAAATAAATGAAAAAATAGGCTCAAATATGAAAAATTGACAAGGTACTGGATACAAAAAGTCGTGTTATTCTAACCTAAATAAATATGGAAACTGTATATAAAACCGATGATATTAACCTAACTTCGTTTCTTCTCACCCAAAAGGGTATCAACTTTATTTCTGCTGAAAGTGATAGACCGGGACATTTTATGTTTGTCCTTGCTCCATTCGATAAATGTAAAGAGCTACAAGGCAATTTTTTTAACAACTTCGAAGCACCTGCCTTTGAATTGTTCTCAAAAAAAGAGATGCTCATCTCTCGCATAAAAGGAAAGTCACAACAGGCTCTTACTGCTTGGAGTGGATAGGTGACTTAAATCAAACTATCCAGAGTAAGCGGCGACCGACCGAAGCGACCGATATACCGAATGACGCCTTTGGGTTCAGACAAGACTCTGGACGGCTCAATACATATAAATCTTATACAGATAAAAATTATTCGGGTTGAGGGAGCGAGAGAGGGAGATATTTAGGGGTACCCGGAAATAAATATGAAAAATCGACAAAGTGACAAAGAACTAACAAAACAGGTGCGTATTGATGCGGGATTGCATACAGAGGTCAAAATTATCGCTGCAAAGGAGAAAAAAAGCATTAAGGAGCTTGTAGAGGAATGTTTATATGAGTATCTGTCTATAAAAATTGTTAATCCAGTATGAACAACAAGCTACTAAACAAAAATCCAGAAAACGATGTCTTAAAGGCCATCTCAAAGGCATTAGTGCATTTGATACTATCCAATCCAGACAGATATTTAATTAGGGAGAATAGCTCGTTGCTTACAACCATTTCATTTGCTGGAGTGCTGCAATTTAAGGGTTGGACAATAAGGACCCAAATCGCCTATTGAAATTATTGTAAAAAGATTTACCGTGAAAAGCATGAAAACAAATATCTTGAATGCAGTAGCCATAGCAAGAGTGTCCACACGCAAGCAAGATGTTTTTGGCGACTCATCTGAGGACCAGTTAAATCAAATCGAAATAACAAGACGCAAAGCCGAGAGCGATTACGATTGCGAGATTAAAATCGTTAAGACTTTTAACTTCGCTGAGTCTGCAAGTGTAGATTTGGAGTCGCAACCTGTCCAAAAAGTTCTCGACTTCATAAGACAAAGTAAAACACCTGTCAGATTTGCACTAATTTTATGTATTGACCGATTTACGAGAGCGGGAGCTGTTGTTTATAGCCAGCTTAAGGCAGAATTTGCCAAACTCGGAGTTACTTTGGTGGACAGCCGTGGAGTTATTAGCACTAAGGAAGTAAACACTTTGGAACATCTCGGTGCAAAATTCTGGTGGTCTATTACAAACCCTAATGCAAAAAGCGAGTTACTGGAAGCAGAAAGTGGACGAGAAGAGGTTGCTCGAATTCAAACTCGAATGATAGGTGCTGCAATTCACATTGTTCAATGTGGTTTTTGGCGTGGTTCTACTCCACTCGGTTTTGTTGCAGATAGGCTTGTTATGCCGGATGGCAAAAGAAGGTTTATTCTAATACCTCATCCTGAGCAATCTAAGTGGTTTGTAAAAATGTTTGAACTAAAAGCAGACGGCGTACTTTCAAATTATGAAATTGTGGAAACTGTAAACAACATGGGCTTCCTCACAAAAGAATTGAAATTCAGGGATAAAGAAAACCGAAGCAAAATAATTGCAATTAAAGGGAGGCGCAAGTTAAATGTAAAAATGTTACAAAAATATGTACAAAACCCCTTATTTCCAGCAGTAAACACCGAAAGATCGACTACCTTTCGTGGTGAAGCCCACGATGGAAATCCGGTTTATTTGAAAGGAATGGAAAGTGGAAAAGGAATAGTTTCAATAAACCTCTTTAATAGGGCAAACAAGGGTAAAGTTATGATTGTTGAAGAAAATGGAAGACCCAGGGTTTATCGAGGCAATATACCTGATTGGCAAAAGACTAAACGCAAAGAAAATCCTAAATATCCATACAAAAGAGTAATTCTTTGTCCTGGGACACTTGATGACGGTACAACTTGTCGCAGACCACTTAAAGCCTCATCTCCGAGAGGAAAAATGAGACCTGTTCCAACCTATCATTGTGCTCTGCGTCATGCTTATTGGGGAATAAACGCAAAAAAACTTGAAACTACGGTTGAGAAAGTAGTAAAAAATGTAAAGTTCAGTAAAAGGTTTATTAACACATTTACTAAGCAATTTCTAAGCGACTGGGATGAAGAAACTGAAAGATTAAATAGAGACAACATAAATTGGGAGAAAAGATTGACTGAACTAAGAGAGCAAGTTAGTTTTGCTAAAGTGCAATTAGGTATGGCAGGGACTCAGGAAAGCATAAGTATCTTTGAGGAAAAGATAGAAAGGTTAAAAACTGAGATAGCTCAGTCTACTGTAGAGCGCAATAAAGTTGAAGATAAAGAAGTAGATACCCAGACTCTTATTAACACCGCTCATTATTGGATGGAACACTTCTCTGAGTTTGTGTTAGAGATGCCTGACAAGCTCCATAGAGCAAACCTTTTTAGTAAGATTTTTGAAGAACCACCAACCTATGAAGAATTAAAAGATGGAACACTTAAATTGTCCCCACTTTTCGCTCTTAACCACGCTTACAATAGTGGTCAAAAGCGACTTAGCGGGGTTGACGGGACTCGAACCCGCGACCTTCCGCGTGACAGGCGGACGCTCTAACCAACTGAGCTACAACCCCTCGTCGAAAAAGACTCCGCTTAACGTTGGCAGCTTTCGCTTTTAACTTTACACTTCGTCATTTCTTCTCTCAAAATTTCAAAAGAAATTTTGTTTTCACCTTAATAAAAACAAGGCAAGTGAATTATATCGGAATTTGAGGTTGGAGACAATAACCCAAGCAATTTATCTCAAACACCTGATGAAACTAAGGGATGTATTTTATGAATTAATTCGTGTGGTAAGCGCACCTTGGGGAGGATTAGTGCGATTTATATTTTTAGCGATAAGTCTTGCGGTTGCTTCGATTAAACCAGCAAAAAGATAATCTTGGAGTGAGTATTTACCGGAAGTAACAGCGTCTCTCAATCTCTTAGATACTGTTACTTCTTCTCCTCTGGCTTCAATATATTTTCTATGCATTTCCGGATTATTGCCTGTTAACTGATAAACTCCCAGTTTGTAGCCAACAACTTGTTTTAATAATGCCCCAACTGATTGAGGTAGGCTTGTACCCACCACATCTCGGTCGTTTTGTACAATACCCCAACCATCATTGTTGATGGCATGTAGTGTAACCCAATAATCATCAAGAATAATTTTTTCAGGAAACTTGCCTACTGTATCATAATTTATCAACCAAGCTTGAGAAACAGCACATGTTGTGCCAGCCCCCGTTAAGTCTAACCAAGCAGCGCTTAATAATTCAGCGTAATTTTTCGGTTGTTCATGCTTTAAAACAAAATACGGTACAGGAATTAAATGTATTGAAGAAAGATTAGGATAATTTTCTCCCGAAGCTTGTAATTGTAGTATTGCTGTGGGTGGAAGTATAACATCATCATTTATTTGTAAAACGTTTGTCAAATTTGGATTCATGCCTAATAAAGTTTTTATACCACGATTTACAGCAGCAGGTTTTCCAGGTGTAGACTCTTCCACCACTTTAAAATTAATATTAGGACTTTTAATTTGTGAATTTCCAAACTCTTTGGCCAGGTCGCTAGTTTTATCATTACAATTATTTGCACAAACTGTCATGTTAACATGCGTATCTTCCGGTAAAGTAGATATACTATCATTAATTGAAATTAATGTATTTAACAGCCACCCTGCACTATTATGGGCAGGAACAACGATATTTACAGGCTCAGTAACTACTGACCGGAATTGCTCACTAATAATATACTTTTTACCAGTATGAGATATTCGTTCCATTGTTGTGACGTTTTACTAAAATATTTTAACTTTTACATTTTGCATAAAGTTTCGGATTGTTAATTAAACTTGTTATTGTTTCTTATTCAAATTTAGAATGTGCTAGTATATCATGAGCCTATGAAGATGCATAAAAAGATGAGTAATTTAGAAATAGTTAATTTACTACGAGCTGTTGCATCTGCCTATCAAATTAAAGACGAAAAGAAAAATAAATTCAAAATCATTGCTTACGAGCGGGCAGCAGATGCTTTGGAACATGCCTCAAGTGAGGCAAAAGATTTGTGGGATGACGGGAAATTGACTGACTTGGCTGGAATTGGTCCAAGCATTGCAGGGCATTTAGGCGAACTATTCAGGTCGGGTAGTTCAAAGCATTTTGAAGAGGTCCTGACTGGTATTCCGCCTTCAGTTTTTGAACTAATAAAACTTCCAGGAGTTGGACCGAAAAACGGCTTTAAGCTTGCAACTATTTTTAATATCAATGATAAAAATCCGGTTGAACATTTACTCAGACTCGCAATGAAAGGTAAAATTGCTGAGTTGGAAGGATTTGGGGAAGACTCACAAAAAGCGATAATCGCAGGCATCGAAGAATTTCAAAACAAAGGCGAAAAAAGGATGCTTCTGCCTTATGCATTAGAGCAGTCACAACTAGTCATAGAATGGCTAAACAAAAGTCCGGCGGTTAAAGAAGCAAGTGTTTTGGGAAGTATGAGACGAAAAGCGGCAACTGTAGGAGATATTGATATTGCGGTTGCAAGTGATGAACCGGAGACGGTATTTGATCATTTTGTTAATTATCCAAATACTAAGAGGGTTATAGAACGGGGAGACCGTTCTGCTACCATTCTAATCCCCCCCGAGTTGCATGTTGACTTGATGGTTCAGCCTACAAACGCATTTGGCTCACTGCTGCAACACTTTACCGGCAGTAAACACCACAATGTAGCTTTGAGAGAATATGCATTAAAGAAAGATTTGAGTTTATCTGAATATGGGATAAAAACTGTAGCCGGAAGAGCACAAAAGGTCGATAAGATACAAACTTTTGAAAATGAAAAAGATTTTTATAACTTCCTGGGAATTTCCTACATTCCGCCTGAACTCAGGGAAGATAAGGGAGAAATTGAAGCTGCTGAAAAAAGTTATCAAGGTAAAAAACCCGGATTGCCTGAATTGATTGAACTCGCAGACATCAAGGCAGATCTGCAAATACATAGTAATTTTGACATCGAAACAAGCCATGACTTAGGGGTGTCTTCAATGGAGGAACTGGCAAGAAAAGCAGACAGCTTAGGATATGAATATGTGGCATTTACGGAACACAATCCAAGTCAAACCGGTCATTCAGATAAAGATATTATTGAAATCCTGAAAAGAAAAAAAGAGACAGTTGAAAAACTAAATTACTCACTTAACATACTCAATTTAAAAAGCGTAAAAAAAGTATACAACAGTTTGGAAATTGATATATTACCGGATGGCAGGTTACCTGTACCCGATGCTGGTCTTGCCACTTTGGACTTTGCTTTGGTATCTATTCATTCAAGTTTCACTCAGGATAAGCTTAAAGCTACAAAGCGTGTGTTGGCTGCACTCAACCATCCTAAGGTGCAAATATTTGCCCATCCGACAGGAAGAAAAATACAGGAAAGAGAGGGAGCCGATCTTGACTGGGAAGCGGTATTTGCATTTTGCCTGAAGAATAATAAATGGATAGAAATTAATGCTGATCCAATGAGGCTCGACTTACCGGATTATCTGGTTCATGAAGCTGTGAAAAAGGGAGTGAAAATGACAATGGGAACTGATGCCCACCACAAGGATCATTTAGACAATATGGAAAATGCAGTTTTTGTCGCACGGCGCGGTTGGGCAGAAGCGAAAAACATTGTAAACTCCAATAAATTGGAAAGCTTTGAAAAGATGTTACAATCTAAGGATAGCAAATAGCTAGTAGTTATATATAAGATAAGTAGCATAAAAATAAATTAGAAATTAAGATTAAAAAAGATAGAAAGGTGGTGAATAAAACATTATGATAATTTGGATATTGTTAGGTGCAGTTTTACTTATTGGTTTTTGGATTGTAAGCCAATATAACTTTTTTGTCGCAACAAAGGCACGAATTAAAGCTGCTGTACAGGAGATTGGTAATCAGTTAAAAAGACAAGCTGATCTTATTCCGAACTTAGAATCGTCTGCAAAAGGCTATCTAAAACACGAAAAAGACATTTATAAAGCTATAACTGATGCCAGGCGAGCAGTAGCTCATGCTGTTGAGTCCGGAAACGTCCAGGAAATGTCGGATGCTGGAAGCCAAGTTGCTTCCCTTTTACCGCAAATACAAATTGCAGTTGAATCTAATCCTGAACTTAAAGGATCGGAAGTAGTCAGCAAATTAATGGATGAACTAAGAGACACGGCGGACAAGATAATGTATGCAAGAAGACTTGTCATAGATCTGACTGCTGACTATAACGTTCGCTTAGTCAGTTTTCCTTCAAATACGGTTGCTATGATGTTCGGCATGAAAGAACAACCCGGTCTCATTACGCCGGAATCAGGAGAACACACAGAAGTTAGTGCGGAAGATACTAAAACACCGAAAGTAAACCTTTCGTAATTAAATGTGTCTAAAAGGTAATACGAATGCTACGGATATAGTAATCGAATGCCGCGAGTAGCTACGAATTAATAACATTCGTATCAATTAGCAGCATTCGTAATATATTCGTTTCGTTCGTGTTATATAAATATGCAAAATATTTACGAATCAGTAGCAGCAAATAAACGTAAAAGCGCAATCATAGTTGTACTGTTTTTTATGTTCACCGCTTTGGTGTTTTATGTATTGGCAAATGCCATCGGTATTTACTTTGGCTATAAACCGGGAGGATTGGGCTACATTGGGATTGCATTTATAGTTTCCGGATTTACAAGTTTAATTAGCTACTACTTTAGTGACCGGATAGTGCTTTCAATTTCGGGTGCACGGCCTGCAGACAGAAAAAGAGATTTTGCTTTTTACACGGTTACTGAAAACCTTTGTATTGGTGCGGGTTTGCCTATGCCAAAGCTTTACGTTATAGACGACTCTGCTCCGAATGCGTTTGCAACAGGCAGGAATCCCGATCATGCTGTGGTGTGCACAACAACCGGACTCCTTGATAAATTAAACCGGACCGAACTTGAAGGTGTGATAGCCCATGAGCTTTCCCATATTAAAAATTATGACATGCTTTTGATGTCGATAGTGGCAGTTCTGGTAGGTACAATTGCTCTTTTGGGAGACTGGTTTTTAAGAATAAGTTGGCATGCAAGGAGGGGGAGTGACCGGAAAAGTGGACAGCTCGACGCAATATTTATGATCTTAGGATTGGTATTTGCCATATTGTCTCCGATTATTGCACAATTAATTCAGCTTGCAATATCCCGAAGGCGTGAATTTACCGCTGATGCGTCGGCAATTGCAATTACTAGACAGCCTCAAGGACTGATTACCGCATTACAAAAAATCTCATCTGACCACGATCCTTTGGAAGCAGCCAACAAAGCAACAGCACATCTTTACTTTGCAAATCCGTTTAAAGAAAAGGCACGCGGAGCGGTCGGGTGGTTCTCAGGCCTTTTTAACACCCATCCCCCCGTCGAATCAAGAATTCAAGCTTTAAAACAAATGGCGTAGCAAGTAGATATCCTTATATAGGTAACAAATTCAATTACAATTTGCTGCCGAAACGTAGAATTATTCCCCAAGAGAGAAGACCCAGAAGTGACGTAAGCTGGATTAATTCGGAATTGTTTGTTTTCATAAAATAATTTATACCGTATGCAAAAATCAAAAGTGCGACAGAAGCAAAAATAGTTATGGTTTGTGTTGTCTTTTTGTTAAACGTTAAACTGTGTTGTGATGTCGGAGGAACTGTTTTAGGAGAAAATAAAAAAGATATCGTCAGGTAAAGCAGTAAACCCGACAGAAACAGAATTGCAATTGTCATAAAGGGTAGTATAAAGATGTGATATTGCTGTATCAAGAGGAAAATCTGTATTATGGAATAATCCTGTAAGAATTTTGTAAATTCAATCAGTAATTATACTTGAAGTACTGTTTGTGGGACTTTTGTAGCACTCTTGACATAAGAGTGCTAATTATGTAAAAATATCAATACGTATGGACAATAATGACAAAAGCCAAAGGATAATAATTGATACACCGAAAGAAGAAGGCCCTTTTTTACCAAAATACACTATAGACCTGACGGCTAAAGCAAAAACGGGAAAGCTTGATCCTGTTATAGGACGTGATACGGAAGTCCGGCGTGTAATGCAAATACTGTCCCGGAGGACAAAAAACAATCCCGTTTTAATCGGTGATCCCGGTGTGGGGAAAACCGCAATAGCAGAAGGTCTTGCACAAAGAATCACTGCAGGCGACGTTCCGGAATCATTGAAAAATAAGAGTCTCTTGGTTCTGGACATGGCTTCAGTTTTGGCAGGAGCAAAATACAGAGGTGAGTTTGAAGAACGATTAAAAAATATAATAAAAGAAGTTGAAGATGGGGCTGTCACATACATTTTATTTATTGATGAACTCCATACTATTGTTGGGGCAGGTGCGGCCGAAGGAGCAGTTGATGCATCCAATATGTTAAAGCCAGCTCTGGCAAGAGGCACACTAAGAGTAATCGGCGCAACCACAATTGATGAGTTCCGAAAACACATAGAACGCGATGCTGCGCTTGAAAGACGGTTCCAGCCGGTTTTTGTGGACGAACCCACTGTCGAAGATACTATAGCGATACTTCGGGGAATAAAAGAAAAGTATGAAGTTCATCACGGAATTAGAATTACAGATGACGCTGTAGTTGCGGCTGCAAAATTATCAACCCGCTACATCACCGAGCGCTTCCTGCCGGATAAAGCAATAGATTTAATTGATGAAGCCGCGTCTTCTCTTAAAATTGAAACTGAAAGTATGCCCACAATGCTTGATTTGAAAAATAGGCGCATTACACAGCTTGAAATTGAATTAACAGGTCT
>CAYWFF010000033.1:0-9889 GCA_964458085.1 uncultured Gammaproteobacteria bacterium | reverse complement strand
TGCCGACTGATAAACTCATAGACGAATTATAACTAAATATATGAGATTTGTCCCTTGTCACGTTAGAAAACAGCGAATTTAGTAAAAATCTCCATATCTATAAAACATAACCTGTGTTTTACTAGAAAATTTGTGGCTTATTTCAATAAATCCAGTGCAGTTGTAAGAGTTTTAATGGGGTCCACTTCATTTGGCATTTGAGGATGTACTCTCATTTCCGAAATTATCTCATTTTGTTTATATTCTTTATCTAGCTGATTTTCATAAGAAACCCAATACTGCAAAGGCTCATCTTGCTGACTTGTCCCATTTCCAATCATGCAAATATTTGTCTCCTGGTTTAAGCACTACTCTGTCACCATCAATAAGTACTGCATTTATCATAATTGCATTATATACTACAGTTTAGTTCCTGCTAGTTTTGGTTTCGGTATTAAATATCTATATGAGTTTTGAAAAATATAAATATAACTTCAAGTCCCCTCTTAAAAAAGCCACTCTGTGTTTTCTTGTTGACGGCAATAAAGTTTTGTTGGGTTTAAAAAAGCGTGGTTTTGCAGTAGGCAAATGGAACGGATTTGGCGGAAAAGTGGATAATGGTGAAACTATCCAAGCTGCAGTTGTACGGGAAATGCAAGAAGAAGCTTTAGTCATTCCGACAGACTTAGTACATGTTGCAGTTCTTGATTTTCATTTTTTAAATAAAAGTGACTGGGGTCAGCAGGTCCATGTATATATTTCGGCTACCTGGAAAGGTGTGCCAACTGAAACTGAAGAGATGAGTCCTAAATGGTTTGACATAAATAAGTTACCTTTTGAAAAAATGTGGGTTGATGATGTGTATTGGTTACTTCCCGTTCTTTCGGGTAAAAAGATCCGCGGCAGATTTTTGTTTGGAGAAAATGAAGAGATACTGGAAAAGGAAATTCAGATTGTAAAAAACCTTAAAAATTAATTTTTAACAGCAATTATTTTTTCCCTTCATACGCTTTCCTGAGTTCAGTGAGGTCAAACTTTTTCATCTTTAAAAATGCCTCAGTTACACGGGCTTTCTGCTCTTCCGTCCCTTTTTCCATCATTTCATCCATGTCAGCAGGAACTATTTGCCAACTGACACCGTATTTGTCTTTCAACCAACCGCATTGTTCTGCCTCAGGCTGTGCTGAAAGTGCTCCCCAATAGTAATCAATTTCACCCTGGTCTTTGCAATAAACCATTAGAGAAATTGCCTCATTAAACTTGAAATTATGTTCTCTGGCGCTATCCATCGCCACAAACCACTGGTTTTCAAGTAAAAAGTCTGAAAACATCACAGCACCCTCTTCATCCGGTTCCATTCCTTTAGGGTATTTCACCAAAGATCCTCGTTTGCTTTCTTTAAAGACATTTATGTAAAAGGCTGTAGCTTCCTCAGCTTTACCATAAACTTCACCCACAAACAAAAGTGAAGGGATAATAAGCGGCCTGTCATCTCCGTCAGGATTGGTAAAAATTAATTGCCAAGAAACTCCGTATTTATCCTCCACCCAACCATACCGTTCACTAAAATCATATTTCTGAAGAGGCATCAGCACCTTTCCGCCCTCAGTCAGTTTTTCCCATACTTCATCTATTTTTTGCCGAGCGTCTTTATCTTGTGACGGATCAAAATTGACCATGAATGAGATGGAAGGGTTAAAGTGAAATAATGGTCCGGCTGAGATTGCCATGAATTGATAGCCCCAAATTTCAAACGACACTGTGTCTACGTCTCCTGAAGGAGTGTTGTGAAGTGTAGTCACACTGTGTACTTTTGAATTATTGCCAAAGGTTGAAGCATAAAACTCCGCCGCAACTTTTGCTTTATTTTCAAACCATAGGTGTGGAACTATTTTTTGCATTGATTAAAGTAAAATAGATTATTGCATATTACTTTTAACAATCACAGAACTAAAGTTTTTAATAATTCGGGAAACTCATAACACATTGTTAAGAAATACTGTCAAAACAATACTTAAAATTATACTAATAACCAAAGATGGCCAGAAGAAAAATTTGAACTTCATCTCTCTAAGTTATTAGTAAAGTGTAATTACTAAATGATAGGAATGCTTTGAAACGGTAATAATTTTAGGCAACTCAATTTTTTTAAGACACTTGGCAAGCATCAAGATTCCCTTCATTATATCCTCGGTCAAACCAAAAAACCCTTTGTTCTGAGGAGCCGTGTATCCAAGTTTCGGGATTAACTGTCCCCGTAACAGACTTTTGAATACGATCATCTCCCACAGAAGTCGCGGCATCCATTGCTTCGTGAATTTCACCCGGCTCTAGCACATTTTGATTTTTAATGGAATTTACCCAAAGACCGGCAAAACAATCAGCTTGCAGTTCTAAGTTTATGGAAGATTGATTATCGCTTCCTCTTTGGTTTAATACTTCATCCATGATTCCTAATTTGTTTTGTACATGATGTGCTACCTCGTGGGAAATTACATACGCTTCAGCCACATCTCCTCCGCGCGCTCCAAAACGCGAAGTGAGTTCATCAAAAAAAGTTTCATCTAAATAAATTGTTTCATCAAGCGGGCAATAATGGGGACCGACCTCGGAAGTTGCAACTCCGCAAGCTGAGTCTGTTGAAGTGCGGAAAAGTACTAAAATGGGTTCAGAATATGTAATCCCGTTCTCTCTAAATATTTGTCTCCACATTGCATTGTTTGAACCCAACACGGTTGACGCAAACACTTCATAAGAATCTTGTCCTTCAAATTCACTTCTGTTTATTTGTTGTTCCTGGACAGGAATACTTTCAAGATGCATTAATACGTCCAGAGGATCTCCTCCGACTAAAACATTAAAAATCATAAGTGCGGCGATGCCTGCCAAACTTACTCCGCCTACCGCAACAGGACCGAATCCTCTTCTGTCTTCTACCTTACCTCTATTTCCCAAACTTCCCCATCGTGCCATGGCTTATAAGTTTGCATCTTACCACTTTCTGGTTGAATGTTGTTTCGGAGGAAAGAAATAAAGGAGTAAGAAAGTATGGTTGACAATAGCCAGGATTAATTTATAATGAATATGTATTCACTTAAAGGGGGTGAGTAAGATGCCGCAACTAGACAGAACAGGACCATTTGGTTTGGGTAGGAGAACCGGAAGAAGACGTGGGTTTTGTTTTCCACTGGCTTTTTCCGACTGTCCTTATGTTAGAAAACCATCAGCTATCGGTTTATCAAGTGACAAAACTGATCTAACTAACTATAAAAACCAACTCGAAGAAGAGCTAAAAGCTGTTGAAAAAGCACTTAGTGAGGAGTAGGTTGATATAAACATAGAGTTGTTAACCATTATTTGTGAATCAACTGTATAATGCTTATATGCCTAGAAATAAAATTCCTCGACGTGTGCGTTTTAGTCCCGAAGTGTATTATTTCAAGCCTCAAGGCGTACCCCTTCGTTTTTTGGAGGAAGTAGAAATTTTACCCGAAGAACTGGAAGCTTTGAAACTTTACGAGGTCGACGGATTAGACCAAAAAAATGCAGCTGAAAAAATGGAAATTTCCCAACCGACGTTTGCCAGAATTCTTGATAAAGCAATCAAAAAAACCGCTGAGGCATTAATTAATGGTAAAGCAATTCGAATAAACGAAAAAAGTAAGGAGGTAAGTAAATGAAAGTACTAAAATTTGGGGCTGTTTGGTGTAACGGTTGTTTGGTTATGAAACCTCGCTGGAAAGAAATCGAGTCAGAATTGCCGTGGCTTACAACCGAGTATTATGATTATGACCAAGATAAAGAAATGGTTTCAAAGCATAATATTTCCGATAATTTGCCGGTGTTTGTATTTTTAGACAGCAAAGGACAGGAATTTCTACGGTTACATGGGGAGATTGCTAAAGACGAATTAATAAAAACTGTAAATACCCATAAAAACCAATAAAACATGGTCAAAAAATTATTATTAGGAATTGTTTTAATATTGTGTTTTTTTAATTTTACTCCGTCCGCTTACGCCACCAATCAGGTAAATGTATATTTCTTCTGGGGAGAAGGCTGTCCACACTGCGCTCATGAAAAACCTTTTCTGCAGTCTATGGAAGATGAAAATCCTGAAGTAAAAGTTTATGGATATGAAGTGTGGAAAAGCAGTCAAAACAGAAACTTCTTAATTGAAGTCAGTGAAACTTTAGAAAAAGAAGTAACCGGAGTTCCATTTACCGTAGTAGGAAACGAAACGTTTACGGGTTTCTCGGCATCCGTTACTGCTCCTAAAATCGAAAGTAGAATTAAATACTGCCTTACAAACTCCTGTCCGGATTCTGTTGCTGATATTGTCGGAGTAAAAACAGCAAATCAGGCTGATTCTAATACTTTAGAAATAACAGACAGCGATAATTCTTCAAAGTCAGCCCCAGACTCTCCTTTGCCGGAAAAACTGAAGGTTCCCTTTTTGGGAGAAATTAAAACTCAACATTTGTCGCTGCCTTTGTTTACAATTATTTTGGGAGCGCTGGACGGGTTTAATCCGTGTGCTATGTGGACACTTCTTTTCTTAATAAGCTTGCTCCTTGGAATGAAAAACACTAAAAGACGTTGGCTTTTGGGAATTACATTTATTGTAGCTTCTGCTTTTGTTTACTTTCTTTTTATGGCTGCGTGGCTTAATCTACTTTTGTTTATTGGTTTTATCGTCTGGGTAAGAATTGCTATCGCATCTATTGCGCTTGGCGGCGGTATTTATTACCTCCGCGAATTTTTGGTCAATAAATCCGGGGCATGTAAAGTTACCGGAAATGAAAAAAGACAAGTGATTTTTGAAAAACTGAAAAATGTAACCCTACAAAAGTCTTTTGTCTTAGCTTTTATAGGAATTATTCTCTTGGCTTTTGCTGTGAATTTAGTAGAACTAATCTGCTCCGCGGGACTTCCCGTAATTTTTACCCAAGTTCTCACATTAAGCAATCTACCTTCATGGCAATACTACCTTTACATGCTTTTATACATTTTTGTCTTTATGCTAGATGATTTATTTATTTTTTTCACCGCCATGTTTACCCTTGAAATGACGGGAGTAAGCAGTAAGTATTCTCATCTTTCACATTTAGTTGGCGGAGTAGCCATGGTAATTATTGGACTACTTCTTTTACTCAACCCTGAACTTTTGATGTTTGGCTAAACACTTTCATTCGATTTCAACAATGCGTGCTCCGTATGTTCTAAATAAAAGTGTACCTTCAAATTCCATTTCAGCATTTGAATATTGATGGCCGACAAACACATACTTCGGTTTTTTTTCCACCACATATCTTTGTATGTTTTCGGATCCTATATGAACCGGGTCAGTCGGGTCATCAAGCATTCCGTAAGGACCGGCATGAAGGAGCAGTATATCTACATGCGGAAAGGTATCAGCAAATATAACTGCATTAGCTTCAGTATAAAATATTCCGCCCTCCTTATATTTCAAACAGCCCTGAAATCCACCAATTGTTACACCATTCCAATTAATAACTTTATTGTGGACATTCGTTATATTTAACGGTTCAAAATAAGTACCGGAACAATGGTTGCCATACACTCCAAAAGCTGGTTTTTTAGTTTGTAAATCTTCTAAACCCGGAAAGTCGAGCTGATTCAAGTCTCCAGTTGCAAACAAGACGTCGCATTCAGTGTATAGTGCCCGAAAATCAGGTGAAGCGCGATCTGAATAATGTAACACTTTCACTTTAACTACTATAACACCATGTAAATAAGATTAGAAGAAAAACCGATACAATTAATCATCATACTAATTTTAAGAAAAAAATAATCTTATAACTTTTCAGGATTAATCCTTAGAATCTTGTCATCTCCGCGATCAGGTCTGCCTCGTCCGTCACGGTTACTTGTAGAAATATACAGCAACCCTTCAGGTCCATTAACAACCGCTCGCAATCTCCCATATTCTCCAACTAAATGTTTTATCACGTTTGTCGGATCACTCAATTTCACTTCATAAAGTGTTTGTCCTCTAAGTCCTGCAAAAAATAAGGATCCGTTATTAAATGCCAATCCGGCAGGCGCCCAGGTTTCCGATGTTCCCGATTCTACTACAGGAGCAATCATACCGTCGCGAGTTTGTTTACCGCGGACTTCCGGCCAGCCGAAATTACCTCCTTTTTCTATTTTGTTTAATTCATCGTTTCCGGTTTCAAAACCGGATGGACCATGCTCAGCTGCCCAGAGTTGGCCGGTATCGTCCCACGTAATCCCTTGTGGATTTCTGTGTCCATACGAATAAACCCTATTACCAAAAGGATTGCCGGGGGCTGCGTCGCCTGTATCAGTTACCCGTAAAATTTTCCCTGCAAGAGAGCCTGTATTTTGTGCCAATGACGGTTCCTGAGCATCTCCCGTTGTAATATATAAAAACCCATCCGGTCCAAAAGCAATTCTCCCTCCATCATGATTACTTGAACCGGGAATTGCGTCAATAAGAATCTCTTCATTAGATAAAGTGTTATCGTCAAAAGTATATCGGCTTACACGATTAAGAGTATTTCCTCCACTTCCGCCGTAGGTGTAATAAAGGTATATGAAATTATTTGTAGAAAATGCAGGGTGAAGCGCGATGCCGTGCAAACCACCTTCGCTTGTTTCTTTAACATTTGAAACATCAAGAGCAGGAGTCTCCTGTAATACACCGCTACTACTGATAAAGCGAACCTGTCCGGGGCGTTCTGTTACTAACACATCGCCACCCGGAAGAAATGCAATTGCCCAGGGAGTATCTAAGCCTTCAGCAAAAATCGCAATTCTCGGCAAATTTTCAGGAGTTGCCGAAATTGACTGATTACCTCCGTTTTGAACTCGTGGCAATATAGCAGCCGGATCATTTTGTTGGGATAAATATAAGTAAGCTGCATAACCTAAAACAAGTAATATAAAAACGATAAGTACCCACTTTCGCATGCTTCATGCTAACAACCATTCGTAACAGTTGTGTAAGAAATAATTAAACAGATAAGCAACCGTTTAGTTGTTCCAGATTTTCCCGTACAAAAAATTGTAACAGGGAAAAATTAACTTTATTGTGAAGTAGAATATATTAACATCCCAAAGCTTGAAGACAGGTATCTTTTGCTTCACCCGAAAGCGCTTCACAGGCAGCGCATTGAGAAGATTCACCTGAAGGGTCATTTTGATCCAATATAGTTCCAAACTGCTCTGCAAGCTCAGTAAAATCAGTAAATTCAATATCCCCAGGAACACTAAATTGAGACTGGTCTACCACCCAGTTGCTACACGAATACTCTACTTCTTTATTGACATCCAGAGACTGACTCCCTTGGGCGTTATCAGCCCATTCTTCAACCTTTGTGACATCAAAGCTTATTCCTTGCGCAGTTCCGTCTGTCCAGACAAATACTTTTGTGCCATCTGAGATCATGTGTGCCAATACATTATTGCCCGTTGCCTTACTTTCAAAATCGCCCCGGACCTTGCCGTTTCCGACATAAACCGTTCCTGAAGACAAGTTCTCCAAGTCGTTGTAATTACATTTCTGACTGGCTTGTGACCCCAGAAAACTTTTCAAAGACATTTTTTCACTAACTTTTCCAATGTCAGAATTTTGGGAAGTTGGATCATTTTGTACAAGTTCTGAAACAGGTTTAGAAGTCTGATTCTTGTTCATGAAGTAAAAACCTGCACCGCCAAGAATTATTATTACTCCGGCAACAACCGCAATTATAAGTCCCTTTGACATAGTTGCATTTTACTTTACGAAACATGCTTTAGCAATATTAATTACTTTATAAATGTTGTTTAAAAAATTCCACACTCGCATTCATAGCTTCTATAAAAGTTGTCCCTGTCAAATTATGTCCACCCGATTGATATTCTCTGAGTGAATTGACAACTCCCGTAGAATCTAAAAGTTTTTTTAGGTTTCTACTGTAGTTTACGGATACCACACTATCGTCTAGGGTATGGTGAATCTGAATTGCGCCGGTTATGTCTGATAAATAGTTTGTGGCAGCAACTTGTTGCCAAAAAGGTTGTGCGGCATCAAAATTGCCATAAGTGTCACGCAGTTCCTGCCGATATCGAGCGCGTGGTGTGTCTTGTGATAGAGCACGATAACTTCCGTCCTGAATCCCGAATTCCTGCATATCAGTATAGGTGTAAACTGCCCCTGCCCAAATTACTGCCGCAGGAAATTCGGGTCTAGCTGCCAAAGTTCTTAAAACCACATTTCCCGCCATACTGTGTCCCCACAACCCGATTGCCTCAGAATCAACAAAATCAAGCGTCTTTAAAGCTTCGTAAGCGTTTAATGTATCTACTATATAATCGCCGGAGTAATACGCACCCGAAGCTTCTCCTTCGGAATTACCATGCCCGCGAAGATCAATTTTGAAAACTACAAATCCGTTTCGGGCAAAATAATCAACATAAGACGCATAATTGACAGTAGTTTGATAACTGTCGGGCGGAATATAGCCATGAATAAATATAATTGCAGGCATTTTAGAGGACATCGGAGTCATGGGAACCGTCAGCAAACCCTCGACGGATAAGCCGTCAGAGTTATAAGACGTAGTATACGAAATATAATTATTATTTTTTGACACTTCTTTTAGGCTTCCCATTTTACTTACATATGCCCTATTTCTTAAATAAGGGATCGTCAGTTCCTGAAATGGAAATGGCGTCGGACTTTGAGAAAGCGTGGGTGTTAATGCTTCCGCTTGAGCATTAGAATTGTTGGAGCTAACTTTTTTTGTTTGTTGTGAATTTAATATTGACAATGAAACTCCAAAAATAAACAAAACTACGGCTGCAATTAGTATTAACCAAATTGACCGTTTTCTTTTAAAAGGCTCTGCCTGAATACGTATAAGTGTTCCCGGCTTAAAAAGCATGACAAAAGTGTAGCCCACCAGAGAGAAAAGAAAAAGGGTTAGTCATCAAATGTGAAAATATCTGAAATCCTGGAGTCAAATGCTTTTGCTACATCATGTGCCAACCTAAGTGAAGGGTTATATTTACCAGCTTCTAAAAAAACAATAGTTTCCCGCCTCACACCCACCATCTCTGCAAGCTGTTCCTGGGTTATATTTTTTTTGGCACGAAATTCCTTAATTCGCGTTTTCATTTTATAGTGCTCTTTTTCGAAATATGAGGTTAGTACCGGCTTTTGCAAGTAAACCGACAATAAGTACTATGATAAAATAAGGCATAAGATCATTTTTTTGATTAATCGCACTATAAATCAATAGTACCGAAAGTGCGGTTATCATCCCCCAAGAAGCATTCCTTTCTGCAAGTGCTTCGATTTTAGCTTCCCTTTCGTCAAGTTTTTGCGATGCCATTATAAGTAAAACATCGAGAATAAAAATAACTGTAAAAACACCCAGAACAATTATTTTCCATGGAGACTCTAAAGGTAAAGTTTGAAGTACAAATCCAACAGCAACTATACCTGCAATGTATAAAAATCCCTGCCATTTGACAGGAGTTAAACCCCACCCTGAATATTTACGTCTGACAAACCAATCTGATTTTCCGATCATATGTTAGATATAGATAACTATTAGTTAGAAATATATAACACACAATGTTAATTGTCAAGTAGTTTTTCAATGATAATACAGGCTCCATATCTTTAAAAACACCACTTTTAAATTAAGTGAGCGTTTAAAAGGTACCAGAAATATTTAAACCCAAAGCGTCAAAAGAATTGACATTAATAAAATCTCGACAAAGTGGTAACCGATATTAATTAACCACAGACTTAGACTTCTTCGTTCATAAAGAATATGAACTAAATGAGTAGTCGCCACAAAACCAATCCAGCTCAAAAAACCAACCTGCAACCCTTCCGCAAGAGTTGTTGCACCGACCAGATCTATAAAATGTG
>CAYWFF010000032.1:0-10058 GCA_964458085.1 uncultured Gammaproteobacteria bacterium | reverse complement strand
TGATTCCAATTTATAATATAGAGTGCGTTAGCCAGAAAGGCGAATGCAGTTCTTACCTAAGTGAAAAGTTAATACTTCAAAATAAAAACTACTTAAGCCCTGGAAAAACTAAAATTGCCAAATTGCTCAATAAAGATAACTCAATTAAAGAATTTCATATTCAATATCAACTGCCAGGTACGCTTCTTGTGAACGTTATCGAAAGGACTCCTCAATTTGCTTTAGCCAATTTAACCCAGAGCTGGGTTGCGTTGGTTGATGAAGAAGGTACCGTTATTGCTCTTACTGATACAACAACATTTCCCACATTAATTACAGACCAGCCAATACCAAATGCCGGTGATAAAGTGTCTGAAAATACCATATTTGCTCTGCGTTTGCTTTCGGGAGTTTGGCAGTACACTTCTTTTGAAAAGGCACAACTTACCGAAAATGTACTGGCTATATCAATTCCACCTTCAACTGAAGTATTATTACCTTTAACGGGTGACAGGGAATTGATATTGGGTAGTTTTTACTTAGTGCGGGCACAGTTGAATACTTTAACCGAAGAATCTACAATGAAAACTGCTGCGGTTGCTTCCGTTTATGATTTTTGTATTAACGGTTGTGAAATCGATTTGCGGTATAAAAACCCGGTTGTTCGTTCATCAAATTAATACTACTGTCTTTTTTGAAAGTGAAAAACTTGGTAAGATGTAAATAAACAAAATGGAAAAAACTAGAATTATTGCAGGAATTGAGCTCGGTTCAACAAAAGTGGCAACGGTAATTGCCCAAATTAATATTGACCCTGTTAGTTATGAAAGAACCGTAAACATAGTTGGAGTTGCAACTTCCGAATCGAGGGGTATTAAAAAAGGCCAAATTGTAGATATTGAAGAAGCGGTTGATGCAACGGTTGAATCAGTTGAAGCAGCAGAAAGAATGGCCGGATATAATTTAGATAATGCTTATATTGCATTAAGCGGTGCACACTTAACTTCTCAGAATTCTCATGGCGTGGTTGCAGTATCTGATCCTCATGGAGAAATCGGTCCCGAAGACGAACAAAGAGTTGTAGAAGCTGCAAGTGCTGTTTCTCTGCCTTCTTCCCGAGAGTTAATTCATGTATTACCACGCGAGTTTGTAGTGGACGGAGAATCGGGAGTAAAAGACCCAATTGGCATGAGCGGTGTAAGGCTTGAAGTCGAAACCCATATAGTCACAGCGTCTGCTGCTGCAGTGAAAAATCTTAAAAAAGCAATTAACGAAGTGGGAATAAGTGTTACCGAGCTGGTATTCAGCGGACTTGCGGCAAGTACTGCTGTACTTACAAAAACCGAAAAAGAACTGGGCTGCGCTTTGGTTGATATAGGGGGCGGAACAACGTCAATTGCAGTTTATACTGATGGCTCACTTATTTATTCAGGTGTAATACCTATTGGCGCCAGAAATGTAACAAATGACCTTGCGATAGGACTTCGGGTTTCACTTGAGTCTGCAGAGAAAATTAAAATGTATTTATCAGACAATGAATCAAAATCAAAAAAGGGCAAAGATGATAAAGAAGAAGATCAACTTGACCTGAATGTTTTGGGAATTCAGGAAACAAAAAAAGTTTCACGCAAGACGCTTGCGGACGGAATAATCCGACCGAGATTGAACGAGATATTCACTATGGTTCGGCTTCAATTAGAAAAAGAAAATATGGCAGTAAGAATACCTTCGGGTGTGGTTCTGACCGGTGGCGGTGCTGAAACTGTAGGTGTAGTTGAATCTGCAAAACGTATGCTTTCCTTGCCTGTACGTATAGGAAAACCAAAAGGAGTAGAAGGTTTGGTTGATGACGTTATTAATCCCTCTTTTGCATGTCCCATTGGTCTAATTCTTTATGGTGCGAACCAGTCAGAACCAAAAGAGTTGACATCTTTTTCAAAAAAGCTCAAACTACCTACTAAAGGTATAGTCGGTAAACTTACCGAAATGCTCAAAGACATACTGCCGTAATCCTCTTGAGCTTGTAATTACTAGCTGCCCACGATACAATCACCTGAAAGATGGCGCTCGTTAAACCAGACTCGGCAAGAATTGCAAAGATTAAAGTAATCGGCGTTGGCGGCGGCGGCGGAAATGCTGTCTCCTCAATGGTCGAAAGAAACGATATAAACGGCGTAGAGTTTATCGTAGTTAATACTGATGCTCAAGTACTTCTAAATAATAAAGCTCCAACTAAACTACAAATAGGAGAAAAGCTTACAAAAGGTTTGGGCGTCGGTGGCCGTCCTGAAATCGGTACTCAAGCTGCTGAAGAATCTCTTGAAAAGATAAAAGAACTTTTAATTGATTCTGACATGGTATTTATAACTGCCGGGATGGGTGGAGGTACGGGAACCGGGGCGTCTCCTGTTATTGCACGAATTGCCAAAGAAAGCGGCGCCCTAACCGTGGGTGTTGTTACAAAACCTTTTCATTTTGAAGGAACACGCAGGATGGTGGCTGCAGAAGAAGGCATTGAACAACTAAGGGATGAAGTTGATACACTTATAGTAATACCTAACCAGCGGTTGATGGATGTAATTGACCGTAAAATGACTCTTTTGGAAGCATTTAAAGTTACAGACTCGGTTTTGGGCCAGGCTGTTGGTGGAATTGCAGATATTATCACTACTCCGGGTCTTATTAACGTAGACTTTGCTGATGTTAAAGCAATAATGCAGGATGCGGGGACCGCACTTCTGGGTATTGGCACAGGGGTAGGAGAAAACAGAGCACAAATGGCAGCGCGCGCTGCAGTTTCTTCTCCGCTTCTTGATTTATCGATAGAGGGCGCAACCGGAGTGTTGTTTAATATTACTGGAGGCGGAGATTTAACAATGTTTGAGGTGGATGAAGCTGCAAGAATTATCTCAAATGCCGCAGATCCGGATGCAAATATTATATTCGGTGCGGTAATCAGAGAAGACCTGGCAGATCAAATACGCATCACTGTAGTCGGTACAGGGTTTGATGAAAGCAGGGCTCGTTTGGCTCAGTTCTCGCAACCTCGTACGCAACCGCAGATGCAGGGGGTAGTTAGTGAAGGATCGCAAGAAACTACAGTTATGGATGCAAGGCAGGAAGACCGTAATGATGAAGATAACGGAAAAGGTCCGGGGGACGGGGATAAAGATGACGTATTCGGTGAGAAGTTTGAAATTCCGGCTTTTTTACGGCGTATAGGTTCTTCATAAATAAACTTCTTCTAATTTAAAACTAGCTCCGAATGTAGTAAAATTGCGGCTGCAATGACGAAAAAACCCTATTTTAAAAACGTGGATTTACGAGCTGATTTTCCTGAACTTGAAGAATTATTGGTTAAGAATTGGTATGCCAACGGGACTGTGGCTAAATACCTTACAAAAAACAACAACTCAAAAAAGTATTTCTCCTTTCAAGACGGACCGATTACTGCAAACAACCCCATGGGAGTTCATCATGCTTGGGGTAGATCTTACAAAGATCTATGGCAAAAATTTCATACTATGTGCGGCCATAAACAGCGATATCGAAACGGATTCGATTGTCAGGGATTGTGGGTTGAAGTCGAAGTCGAAAAAGAATTAGGGCTTAAAAGTAAAAAAGATATTGAAAATTTAGTTCCTGGAAAAAGTAAAGAAAGTATTGCTAAATTTGTAGAACTTTGCAAAGAACGAGTAAATAAATTTGCAGGTATTCAAACCGAACAATCAAAGCGTTTAGGCTATTTCATGGATTGGGAAAACTCCTACTTTACTATGAGCGAAGAAAACAACTATATGATATGGCATTTTTTAAAAGTTTGTTACGAGCACGGGTGGATATATAAAGGTAAGGAGTCAGTTCCCTGGTGTCCCCGTTGTGAAACTGCTATTTCACAGCATGAAATGCTGACCGAGGACTATAAGGAAGTAGTTCATGAGTCGGTCTATTTAAAACTACCTATCGTCGGTAGGGAAAAAAATAAAGAATATTTACTCATTTGGACAACCACACCTTGGACTATTCCTGCCAATATTGCAGTTGCATTGGATACGCAGCTCACTTATTCTTTAGTTGAAGACGAAAATGGGGATTACGTGTGGGTGGCAAAGGAAGCGGTTGAGCGTTTGTTCGGCAGTAATGCGAAAATTATAAAATCCTTGAAAGGAGATAAGCTGGTTGGCTTACACTACTACGGGCCTTTTGATGAAATTCCTGCAGTAAAAGAAATTTCAAAACTACATCCTGATACTTTTCACACTGTAGTTCCTACTGATAAATTAATTCTTCCAATCACTACAACGGAAGGAACGGGGTTGGTACATACCGCGGTAAGTGCGGGCGTAGAAGATTTTAAATTGGGTAAAAAACTGAATTTACCAATGATAGCGGTAATTGACGACACTGCCACGTATTTGGAAGGTTTGGGATTTTTAAGCGGACATAATGCTAAAAAACACCCCGAAATAGTATTGGATTTTTTGAAAAAGCCACCTGAGAAAAGCGACTTTAGCTGGGTGCTTAAAACAGAACACTATAAACATCGCTACCCCGCATGTTGGCGGTGTAAAACTGAACTTGTGTGGAAAGTGGCAGATGAGTGGTATATCGCGATGGACACTCCGTCAGCTAAAGATAAAAAAGACACACGAACATTAAGAGAAAGGATGATGGATGTTGCAAAAAAAATTACCTGGATACCGTCATTTGGACTGGAACGCGAACTTGATTGGCTTTCCAACATGCATGATTGGCTAATAAGTAAACCAAACAGGTATTGGGGACTTGCTCTTCCGATATATGAATGTCAGAAGTGTGGAAATTTTGAAGTTCTCGGAGGGAGCGATGATCTTAAAAAAAGAGCGGTAAGCGGGTGGAGTCAATTTGAAGGTAAAACACCGCATAAACCTTGGATTGATGAGGTCGTAATTTCGTGTACCAAATGCGGCGGCCAGTCGCTTCGAATTGAGGATGTAGGTAATCCTTGGCTTGATGCAGGGATAGTGCCGTACTCAACTATATCGAAAAATAATATTAATACACCGCTTTACTGGCAAGATAAAAAAGAGTGGCGGAAATGGTTTCCTGTTAACTTTATCACTGAATCTTTCCCTGGACAGTTCAAAAATTGGTTTTATGCAATGATAGCTATGAGTACTGTGCTTGAAGATGAGAGGCCTTTTCAAACAGTCTTAGGGTTCGCGACGCTTCTTGCAGAGGACGGTAGACCGATGCATAAAAGTTGGGGAAATTCCATTGAATTTAATGAGGGTGCAAAGAAAATTGGAGTTGATGTCATGAGATGGATGTATGCACGGCAAGACCCAAGTGAAAATCTGCTTTTTGGTTACAAAATTGCAGATGAGGTGAGGCGGCGATTTCATTTGAAGTTGTGGAATGTTTATAACTTTTTTGTTACATATGCAAACAGCGATGGCTGGGAACCTAATGGCTCTGCTTGGGATAATGTGCCAAAGGTAAAAAATAAGTTAGATAAATGGATACTGTCACGTTTGGGAGAGACACAGGAAGGAATAACCAAAAGCCTTTCCGCGTTTAAACCACAATTAGCTGCCGGCTATGCTGAAAGTTTTCTAGAAGACTTGTCTAATTGGTATATTCGAAGATCCAGAGATCGTGTAGGCCCTAAAGCGGTAAATGCCGCAGATCGCGATAATTTTTATCAAACTACTTATTTTGTACTAACTGTATTTGTACGCCTTTTGGCACCCATCATGCCGTTTATGACCGAGCTTATTTGGAGGAATTTGACAAAACTTGAATCAGTCCATCTTTCTGATTGGCCGGAAGAAATTCCAAAGGATAAAAAGTTAATTAATGATATGGCAGTCGTCAGAACGATAGTGGAAATTGGACACGCTCTAAGAAAAGAGCGTGAAATACCTGTTAAGCAACCCTTGGATTCACTAAAAACCACCATGCCTTCTCCTCCTACTTATCTCTCCGATCTGTTGACAGATGAACTTAATGTTAAAAAGTGGCTGGTTACTGAGGGCAAGGAAATAAAAAATGAATTAGATACGAATATTACACCGGAGCTTGAAGAAGAAGCTAAAGTTCGTGATTTAGTCAGGCAAGTGCAACAAAAACGGAAAGAATTGGGACTGGGAGTTACCGATTTAGCGGTGGTTTTCGTGCCTTGGCTTCCTGAGTCTGCTGAATTGCAGGAAAAGATAAAGACTCTCACTCTTGCGAGTACACTATCGGTGGGAAAACTAAACGTCCTGCCGGTTGAGTAGAACAAATGATATCTAATGAATCTTTTGCCCTTAAGAACAAAGCGTTGTTGTTTGCAATTTTATATTTGCAAATTGTAGGTATTACTATCCTTTATTCTTTGGCTCCACAGCTTTTTCCGAATTACTTACTATACGTATTATTTGGTGTCATAATTTTCATAGTTCTTTATGCAATTGATTTTGAGGTATATCAGCTTTTTTCACCACATCTTTATATTATAAGTCTAGTTTTATTGCTTTTACCTCTAATAATTGGACAAGTTACCAGAGGGACTATTCGCTGGATTCCTCTTGGGTCAATACAAATTCAACCATCGGAATTGGTCCGTCCGTTTCTTTTTCTCTTCTGGGCTAATTATTTGACAGTATCGACACTTACGTTAAAACGTTTTATCCGTTTTGGTGTTTTTGTGGGATTACCTGTTATCCTAATACTGATTCAACCATCATTGGGAGTTGCTGCGCTAACAGTGTTAGGCGCAGTTGGAGTTATATTTGCTTCAAGTATTCCCAAACAATATCTTATAATCGCAGGTTTAATAGTATTATTAATAATTCCGGGGTTTTGGTTAATTTTAGCTCCCTATCAGAAAACTCGAATTACTTCTTTTCTGTCTCCTGAAAAGGATCCGTACGGAGCGGGATACAACAGTATACAATCTATGATTTCTGTAGGTTCGGGAGGGCTTACTGGAAGAGGTTTGGGGGAAGGTTTTCAAACACAATTGGCATTTTTACCGGAAAAACAGACGGATTTTATATTTGCTGCACTGGCAGAAGAATTAGGTTTAATGGGAGTAACCATTTTGTTGCTGGGAATCTTCACACTTTTATGGGGAATTACCGCCGTTGTTGCTGATGCAAAAAACCCTACCGCTCGTGCGTACGCATCGGGAATATTTTTATTTTTATTCGCAGCTACTTTTGTTCATGTCGGCATGAACATGGCTCTGATGCCTATAACGGGAGTACCTCTACCGTTAGTTTCTGCGGGCGGATCATCTCTTATTGCAACTTTAATGTCTCTCGCAATTGTTGCTAAAGCTAAAAAATAGCCTTCACTATTGTAATTGTCAGCTCAACGAAGTACAATACCTGCGTATATGAAGTATGCAATTATCCGTCTTTTGGGTAAACAATATAAAGTTGAAGAAGGTAGGGAATTTACCATTCAGTCATTAAAAGGTAAGGATCCCCAGCCGGAAGTTTTACTTTTAGTTTCTGACAAGAATGTAAATGTTGGCACTCCATTGGTTGACAAGGCAAAAATTGTCTTAAAGGTTGTTACCGAAAAAGAAAAAGGTGAAAAAATTACAGTACAAACTTACAAAGCTAAATCTAGGTATCGAAGAAAGATAGGATTTCGACCTACACAGACACGTCTTCTGGTTGAGAGTATTTCTTAATTAACTTTGTGTACTATATCAATCTATATATTATTGCTCACTTGACAGCTGTGAAAATATAATTTAGACTTTTAGGTAATCAACTATGTCAAAAAAGAAAGCAGCAGGGAAGCTTACACAACAAAAACGTCCGCAGCCAAAATTCTTAGGAGTGAAAGTTGCCGACGGTGAAAAAGTAGGTTCCGGGGCAATACTTATTCGTCAACGCGGCACCAAATATCTGGCAGGCAACGGAGTTTCCGTGGGCCGTGACCATACGTTATTTGCTTTACAAGACGGGATTGTAAAATTCGGTACCCGATTGGGAAGAAAAAAAATCTCAATAGTTTCATAAATTTAAATTATGGCTGAAGAAATTGTCCAGCTTAACATTAACGAGCTCCAACCAAACCCTTTGCAACCTCGCGGAGCTATAACCCCGGAAAGTCTGGTTGATTTAGTAGACTCCATAAAAGAACACGGCATATTGGAGCCTTTGGTGGTAGCAAAAACTCCGGCAGGTTTCCAAATCATCGCAGGTGAGCGCCGTTGGCGGGCTTCACGTTTGGCTGGTTTGACTCATGTTCCTGTAATTATCCGTGAAACCACTCCTAAAGGCATGCTCGAAATGGCTTTAGTTGAAAATGTCCAAAGAGTGGATCTAAATGCATTGGATCGGGCTAAAGGATTTGAAAGGCTTCAAAGTGAATTTGCTCTGTCGACTTCAGAAATTGCAGTAAGAATAGGCAAATCGGTTGCTTATGTGTCAAACTCTTTAAGGCTTTTAACATTGCCTGATGCTTTAAAAGACGGACTTTTGTCCGGCCTGATTTCTGAAGGTCATGCACGGGCGCTGGCCGCAATAGACGATCCAAGCTTAATGGTGGAAGCGTATAAGATAATTCTCAAAGAAGCAGGGTCGGTAAGACGAGCAGAAGAATTGGCCCGCCGAATGAAAGCTAAATCCAATCAATCAACACGTAAAAGCGGTATACGGCAAGATCAGCTGCATGTCGTATCAGAAGAAATCGATAGAATTCAGGAGGCTTTGCAAAATGCACTTTCAGTTACTTCAAACGGACAAGCTGACAATGCTCAGGTTAAGCTAATGCGGTCGCGCCGTGAAACCAGAATTACCATCGTTTTGAAAGGCGGATTGGAAGAAACTGAAGATCAGCTTCAAAAGATTTATACTTCAATTACAGATTAATTTTTCTTAAATTTCCCTTTTCCATAAAAATCAGTTAAAGCTATAAGTGACTGAAGGTACCGGACCGAAGTTCGGAATCGGCCAATACACCACCCAAGCTCTACCTCTAATGTTTGCTTTAGGCACAAAACCCCATACTCTTGAGTCGGATGATGCTTCGCGATTGTCCCCTAAAACAAAAAAGTGGTCAGCAGGAACTTTAATGGTTTTTCCTTCAGCTAAGAATGCGTTGCCTCGGGTTAGAACCTCTTTTGCTAAGTAGTTTTCAACCAGCTCTTTGCCGTTTATGTGTATTTTGCTGCCGTTTATTGAAATCTCTTCACCGGGAAGTCCGATAATTCGTTTTATGAATTCCTCTCCATTTGTACCCGGCGCTTCAAAAACAACCACGTCGCCCCGTGCCGGTTCTCCGAGTCTGTACTTAACTTTGTCTGTCAGAATAAATTCTCTGTCCGGGAAATTAGGTTCCATTGAAGACCCCTTAATTTTGTGCGGTTGTAAGACCAGAAGATAAATAAATAAGAATATGGCTACAGCAAACACAACCACTTCTAAAATATCCAAAAAAAATGCACCGAGACGGTTTTGCATGGCTTCATTATATTGCTTCACTCAAGGCTCTTACAAGAGCTAATTAGTTTTTTGGTACAATAGCAATATGGCTACACTTATTTTTGCCACTTCTAATACCAATAAATTAATTGAGGCGAAAGAGATTTTAAATTATGATGTCGTTGGAACTGAATTAGTTATTCCGGAAGTCCAGTCGCTTGATACTTCACATGTCGCAAGGCAAAAAACCTTAGCATATTTTGCCCACCTCCACTCTCCGTTGTTTGTGGAAGATGTTTCGCTTACTTTTGATACACTTGGGAAATTGCCCGGGACTTACATTGCTGACTTTTTGGAATCTCTGGGCAATGAAGGATTACTAAAATTAGTAGCACACTCAAAAGATCGTGGTGCAATTGCGCGCACGACTTTAGTCTACGTTAACGAGAGTGGAAAAACTTTTGAATTTATTGGGGAAGTTAAGGGAAGTATAAATACTGTACCAAGAGGTAATAACGGATTTGGTTGGGATCAGATTTTCGTTCCAGAAGGATCTGAAAAAACTTTTGCAGAAATGGATTTAAAAGAAAAAAATATTTTTTCAATTAGAAGACTGGGTTTGGAAAAAATGGCAGATTGGCTTCGGATTCATCGCTAATGCGGCTTGGAATT
>CAYWFF010000031.1:0-10934 GCA_964458085.1 uncultured Gammaproteobacteria bacterium | reverse complement strand
TAATTGCTTAGTTTTAGTAATAGAGCGCGAGGTCTCACGTGGTATGTCGGCAAATTCGACCGTTAATTTTGGGGCGTTAATAAATTCTTCTACTGCACTCACAACTGCTCCGTCAAGGCTGTTTTTTACAGGAACCGTAGTGTTTGTTTCAGGTTTTACTGCAATGGACTTAGTAATAGTCCGAAGAGAAAATAATTGACGGATAATTTGTTTTGAAAGCTCGTTGGGCGACACTATAGAAGTAACAATCTTCCCCTCTCCGGAAACGTATGTCGGAATTCTCTTAACTACATGCTGGTTTTCGATAAGTAAAGCGCTGTAGATTAATCCGACTTTATCATCTAGTCTGTCTTCTCTAAAACCTTTTCTTAAAGCATACGTGTCTTTTTTTTGCACAATAGGTAGTATTGCAATTCTTTTTCGAATTACTTTTTCTGCTAATTGATTTACAATTTTGTTTTCAATTGCGCAGTCAACATTAAAAGGAAACGACAAGTCTGATGAAACATAAATTCCGTATAAAAATTTATACGGGTTTTTGTCCGTTACTAAATTCACAGAAAAAAACATTTTGTCTTTGTCTGAAAGTCCCAAATCCTGCCATTTATCAATGTATTGAGTGAAAATATTGACGTATATTTTTTGTTCAATTAATAGTTTACATAGGTCTAAAGACAGCGGTGAATACTCGGCGAAAATAGCAATGTTAGGAGACTTTGGATAGTCAACAAGAATAGAGGCGTGATTTGAGGTCATACTCATATGCTATGAGAATATGACCAAGTTTGCAATGAATGATTTTAACATTTTGGGAAAGATTTTAGGAGTGATGTGTAAATGTGTTCTTTTTCGTGTGACAGGCATCATCCTATTGAAGGCAACGTGAAAGTACCGCTACTTTTCATCCAGCGTAATGTTAACTAAACTATCCGCGTCTTTGTTCTCTTCCCGTCTAACATGTGCATACGTTATTGTAATTGCTTTTTGTTTAAGTATGTTTTCAAATTGTCTAATCATTTTATAATAATTTTTCAACTGTAAATGTTTTATTTTGTAAATCCCATTCAGTTGTCTTACTATCAATTCTGAATCCAAAAAGAAATTAATTTCTTTAATTTCTTTCAGTAAATCGCTCTGTGCCAATAACCATTCATGCGCTTTAACGACTCCCAAATATTCAGCAGTGTTGTTTGTTGTAATACCTAGAAAAAAACCTTGTTGTTCTATGACTTCGTCATCGCGTCGGATGACAAATGCACATGCTGCCTCCCCCGGATTACCGCGTGAACCACCGTCAGTATGAACAATAAGTGTATAAGACATAAGGTTTATTGTACGATAGAAAGTAAGTGAGTTGAAGATGATACCGAGAAAGCTAGTTAAGCTTTTTCAATAATAAGGAAACGCTCTTTGCCTTCTCCTTCGGAGTGTGAGGTAATTTTATCATTCTCAGATAAAGCACTATGGACAATTCTTCTTTGTGCCGGAGTTAAGTTATAAAGGTGTTGCGGCTCCCCTGTTTCTACTGCTCTTTCTGCTGCCTGATCAGCTAGCTCCTGTAATCTATCTGCTTCTTTTTCCCGCCAGTTTGCAACGTCTACACTTACTCTTACCCATCCGTCCATACGGCTTTTAACAATGTTTCCTAAAATTGTTTGTATTGAATTGAGAGTCCGCCCCCGGCTGCCTATCAAAAGTCCTGCTTCCGGTGAATCAATAGTTGCCAGCAAAAGTTCATTCTCTTCATCTGTTGTTACTTCTACGGATGCTTGGATTTGCATTTTTGAAAGAAGTTCTTGTGATACTTCACTTAATACTTTTGATGCAGTCTTGTAATCAACCGATTTGATAGTGTCCATAATTATATTTTAGTTGTATCCGATTGTAACAGACCGAGACGTTTTAGCCAAGGTGTTAACCCTCCCCATCCTTGAGTACGAAATTGCTGGTAAACTTGAACAGCTGAGAAAACCATCCAGTACAATGCAAGCGCAGAGGAAAATCGAAGACCTATAAATAGCGTCATAAGAGGAAACGTATATATCATCGATTGTTGAAGAGCAACCTGCATATCGTCACCCACTTCCTTGGTTTTTTTAGCTACTTTTTCTTCTGCTTCGGTATAGGGCAGAGACATTTTGGCAGACAGGAATTGTAATGCCGCAGCTAAAATAAGTAACGGTCCGGGTGTTGCAAAAGGTAGCCCCGGAATATCAAAAGTGTCGGGCTTGGTGAGATCCAGATATAAAAACTTAGTGTTTATATCAACTCCGTTAACAAATTGCAAAGCAGGGTAGAGCAACTTATTGAATTCTTCTACTAAATTGTTACCGCTCGCAATAGTTCTGTTGAAAACATTAAAAAACGCCAGAAGTATTACAATTTGTAAAATATAAGGTAAACAGCCGGCTCCGGGATTTATTCCTTTTTCTTTATAAAGATCTGCTTGGGCTTGGGCGAGCTTGACTTTGTCTCCTTTGAATTTCTTCTTAAGTTTCTCTAGCTGAGGAGCAACGTCTTTCATTTTTTTCATTGAATCCATGTAAGGCTTTGTTAGGGGAGTGGTTAGAAAACGTAGAAACAAAGTAAAAAAAATAATTGCAAGACCTAAGTTGCCTCCGAGCAGGCGATAGAATAAAATTAGGCCATTAGCCAAAGGTTGTAATAAAAAAACGTTAAATGGATTCATAAATAACAATTAGTAGTTCTACTCTACAGGATAGTGTCTTACTTTACTACCCGGATGACATTGTAGCACCCGCTTAACTGCCATACCAGTCCCCTTAAAGGGTCCGTATTTATTAACTGCTTCAGCGGCATAATCACTGCAGGTCGGTGTAAAACGACAGCTATATCCAAAAAAATGAACCAGAGTAGGGGAAAGCAGTTTTTTATAGAAATTTAAAATACTAAGAAGTAATTGTGTCATCGAAGATGTTTATACATAAATTCTTTTACTTCGTGCATGATGTCATCAGTAATTTTATTTGCAATACTTGCTTTTGCCAAAAAAACAACATCTATTCCGGGTCTAACAACAAACAGGTTTTGCCTTACTGCTTCACGCATAGCTCTCTTTATTCGATTTCTTTGAGTTGCAAGCTTAGAAATTTTTGTTGAAATAACAAAACCGAAACGTGAGTGGTCGTTGTCTTTTCGGTCCAATATTGATACGCCAAAGTTGGTACTTTGGAGAAGAACCCCTTCCGCTTTTACCCGGTCAAAGTTATGAGCACCAGTAAGACTGTTGTGATTTGCCAGCATGTATTAATTTCGAAGTTAAAGCGCAATTTTCTTGCGTCCTTTAAGAATACGCCTTTTCAGTGTTTTTTTACCTTTTGGAGTACTCACGCGTGCTCTATAACCATGAGTTTTCGCACGACCTCGTTTACTCGGACTGTAAGTTCTTTTCGGCATATTGAGTGTAGTGTACTACAAAACCGGTTTTTCTGAAAGTGCGAGCATGAACTAAACATAACAGATAAACAACAACTGTTCCTTTTGTTGTTCGATTAAATGTCAACTTCAATATTTCGGTTATTTTCGGGGTTGACGAATTGTGGATAACTTATCTATGATGCAACTGTTTCTGAACCTCATGGACACTATAGATAAACAAACATTGTGGGAGGATATTTTGGGGAGTATTAAAGTCTCAGTTTCTGAGGCAATATTTTCCACATGGTTTGTTCAAACTCATTTAGTGTCTTTAACAAAAAATCAGGAAAGATATGTAATTGAAATCGGCTGCAGTTCAAATTATGTTAAAAATACTATCGAAAGCAGATATTTCGGATTAGTTCAGGACGAGCTAGCAAAAAAACTCTCGTCCGCCTGCGATATTCTATTTATTATTAAAAGTAAACCTGAATCTCAAAATAGTAATTCTGAAGCTGGTGCTCCTTTGTTTATTGAAAAAGAAACTCCGGCTGCAACCGACCTTTCTATACCGACTGTCAGTAGAATAAGAAGCGCTTTTACATTTGAAAATTACGCTGTTTCGTCGTCAAATCAAATGGCTTGGGCTGCTGCCGAAGCAGTTGCAAAAGAACCGGGGAGCGCATACAATCCGCTTTTTGTATGGGGCGGAGTAGGAGTGGGAAAAACCCATTTAATGAATGCTGTAGGCTATTCAGTTTTAGTAAAAAATTCTGAAGCAAACGTGCTGCTTTGTACAGGTGAAGAATTTACCAATGACATTGTTGAGGGGATAAGAAACAAGTCTACCGAAAGTTTCAGAAATAAATACAGAAAACTGAAAGTGCTCTTAATTGATGATATTCAGTTTATTGCCGGCAAAGACGCGGTTCAGGAAGAATTCTTCCACACCTTTAATGCCTTAGTAAATTCAGGTTCCCAAATCATTATGACTTCTGATAAACCTCCGGAAGATATTGCTAAACTCGAAGAGCGTTTAAGAAGCCGGTTTGAAGCAGGGTTAATAGTTGACATTGCCCCACCTGACTTTGAATTACGATGTGCAATTATTCAAATTAAAGCACGGGAAAGAAGAATGGAAATTCCGATGGACATGGTCCAACTAATTGCCGGGAATATTGATTCTGCAAGAAAACTTGAAGGTTTTTTGGTCCGCTTAACTACTGAGTCAAATGTTTCAGGTGGACCGATTACTATAGAACTCATAGAGAGATTGCTTGGTAGGGCACATTCATCAGACTCAGAACTTAGAACTAAAGCAACTTTTGGCGAAGTAATATCCGCTGTTTCCAAATATTATTCTGTCGGTAAAAGACAACTTTTGGGAACATCACGCTCAAAACCCGTTGCACTACCCAGACAAGTTTTGATGTATCTTTTGCGTACTCATTTGGAATTACCACTTCAGGAAGTCGGGCGATTAGTTGGCGGACGAGATCACACAACAGTTATGCATGCTGTGGATAAAATAACAACCCTTACTTCGCACAGTGTGAATATCCGTGAGGACATTAAGGGGATAAAACAGCATATATGAGGATAACTTTTCAAGAGTAATCCACTTATCCCCAAAGTTTTTTTATTTATCCACAATTTTATAGACAATCATATTCTGGCTAATATCAACAATAAAACTCGGGCATGAATGAGCGTAGATATACACTTATCAACAGTCTCTACTACTACAACTACTAATTTATATAAATAAAATACATTAAATCCTAATAACCAATAAATAAATTTTTTTAGAAAAGATTCTTCAACACTTGTACAAACAGGATATTATACATATACTCGGGGTATGAAAGTCAGAATACTACAGGAAGATTTAGTTAAAGCTGCAAGCACAGTTGCCCGCTTTTCCAGCAGTAAAGTCCAACTTCCGGTTCTTGCAAATGTTTTACTTCGCGCAAAAGACAATAAATTAAGGCTTGCAGCGACAAATCTTGAGATTTCAGTATCATTTCCCATATCGGCAAAGATAGAAGATGAAGGAGAGCTCACAGTGTTAGCAAAGTCACTTCATGAAATTATTGTTAATTTAGATAAAGGGCAGCTGTTTTTGGAGTCTGACAAAGAAAGACTACTTTTATCTGGGGAATCTTTTCAGTCTCAGATAACGGGCATGAACGCAACGGATTTTCCTGATATTCCTCAGGAGGTTTCCAAAGACGCCTTATCTTTAGTTTCAGAAGACTTAATAAAAGCACTTGCAAAAGTACTTTTCTCGGTGAGCAATGATGAAACAAGGCCCGTTTTAACAGGTGTGTTAATAGTCTTTACAGACAAAAGCTTAACTCTTGTCTCAACTGATGGTTTTAGGTTGTCAAAATACACATTAGCCTTATCTGTTCCGGTTCCGGAATCGTTTCAAATAATTTTGCCTAAAAGTGGTTTGTCAGAACTGACCCGGATTAGCCAAGATACAAAAGAAATACTTTTTGACTATCGTAAAAACGAAAATCAATTAGTTTCTCAAATCGGACCTGTTACCTTTTCTTCAAGGATAATAGATGGTCAATTTCCGGGATATGAAAAAATCATTCCTCAAGCTTCACTTTTAAGCGTATCTTGTGGAAAAGAAGAGCTTTTAAAAACTGTAAAATTAGCATCAGTCTTTGCTAGGGATTCCGGTAATGTTATAAAGTTTAATGTTAAAAAAGACGGAACGATGGAAGTTTATTCTGAAAGCGGCAGGTTGGGAAAGCAGACAAAGGTTTTGCCTGTTAAAACTGAAGGGGAAGTGAAAGATGATGGTTTTACTATTGCATTTAACTATCGCTTTGTGGAGGAATTTTTAAATAATGTAAAAGGGGAGAGTATTGAGATGAAATTTAATGATGCAAATTCTTCAGGAGTATTTTTGGATATTAGTGACAAACAGTTTCTTCACATCATTATGCCTATTAGGCTTTAAGGTGTGGATGTTTTAAGAGCAGGTAGATAAAGTTTTGCTAGATTTGCAACTGAATTTTTTATTTTTACATTACCTTTCAGTAAAAATATTGGCTGTAACAGTGTGTTAACTTCTTTGTCGTTGTAATAGTAACCTAATTCAATACTGGAAATATCAAGATCTGTAATGTCATCACTTTTTAAATCATTTACACTTATATAATCGTTTTCCAAACTTATTAGTTTAACTTCATATAAACTGCTTTTTATTTCCTCAATATTTTTTAATTCGTATTCTGTTGACGATTTTGATATTTCTTCGAATAAATTAGCTTCTGCTTTAAATATTTCTCCATTTGGTAATATTTGTACATACAATATTGGAAATGAAGGAATCGTAGTAAGTATCGTGTATCCTGCGTCTTTGTATGTTAAATTGACTTGATAAAGAATTGCTTGATCTTTAGTTGTCGGTATAAAACCACCTTCTGCATTGTCTGCCCTTTTTAAAGGTTCTATCGAAGTAATTTGCAACTTATCTCTATTAATCAAGAATTTAATAGATAAAAAATTAACTGCGATAACTGATAAGTCCTTATCGTTTAAGTTTAAGTTGTTTATTTGTAATGGTACTCCGTTAATTCCATACTTGAGATGAGATTTTTTAGGTGTAACCCAAAGATGACGATCTTTTGTATACCAGACAATTTTTTTACCATCTTTAACGTCATCTATTGTGAGAGGGGTTGTATCAAAATCAAGAGAGGTCGCGACTGATTGACCATAGTCTTGTGAAATACTTTTCAGAGAAATATTTATTAAAGGCGCGTTTTCGGATGTTTGAAAGTTTATTTCCTCATCGACAATTTCAATGGGTAATACGCCAATGTTTGTTTTGGGTAAATTAATGTCTGGTAGAGTTGGTAACTTTTGTGGAGCTTTTTGGTTTCTTGCGCTTCGAAATCCTAAAAATAATGCAACAGTTATTACTACTATGACTGGTGTTAAAATTTTTACTAAAGTCTTAACTTTTTGTTTCATTCTTATTATTGTATCACCATGAAACATCACATGTAGATGTGGTAGTGCAAGTTCTTACGGGAATACTTTGCGGTATCCACGGTGCTTCCATTCTAAGTCCACCACGGAACTCATAATGTAAATGTGTTCCACCTGTACAAGTTCCTGTATTGTTTACGGTTCCAATCTCCTGATTTACCCTTACAATTTGCCCGTCGGAAACACTTCTGCTGCCTAAGTGTGAATATCTACTGTAAAAACTTATTCCACCACAAACCGATTCTATATTTATTACAGTTCCTTCACAGGAAGAATCTTCTGTTCTAACCACACCCCCATGTGTAGCTAGTACTGGCAATGGTGCTCCGCTTGTACCTATGTCAATCGCTTCAATTGCAGAGTGTGAATAGTTTCCATCCGGGCCTTGTGTAACATAACCTGATGCTGTTGGCCAAATACTTGGACAGTCGTCAGGAGGATCGCCGATTATAATTGACGCTGAGCCCCTAGATTGATCAGATACACCTGCAATTGTTGCTGAAACTGTTAGTGTGTCAGAAATTAATGAGTCATTATATTCACCTGCCGGGTAAGTAACTTGATATGTTATTACATATGGAGTTGTAGGGCTAATCACGCTTGTTGGTGCCGACTCTTCCACTGAAGCAAAGGGAATAGCAGAACTTCCACTGTATCCTGCAGTAACATTAACAGGATCAGGACATGTTTTTGATTCTTCAGAAAATACGCTACATTCATAAGTAAAAGATACGTTTTCGAGAGAACCTAGTTTAGCAGTAACAGTAATTGTATATGTAACTGTTATTTCAGTATCATTTTCAAAAGGTCCAGGGGGACTTGGAATTTTTTCGACTCTCGTATATTGAGATTCTACAATTGATCCTGCCGGAGTAAACCCTCCGGGAGGAACTATATAAGCTCCTGTGTTTATTATATAGATTATAAACACAATTACCGTAATCATTAAAACCACTGACGTAATAATTGCAATAATAGGTGCTGCAAAAAAAAGTACAATTGCACCGATATGCAATATTGCTCCCACCATTAAAGCCCCGCCAAATATAATGGGGGATCCTGCCAATGCTCCAAATCCAATCGCTCCAGCAATAGCTGCGTCCTCCGGATGTTCTCTGACCCATTTAACAATTGGCTTTATAACTTTGGAAACCAGTTTCAATCCTAAATCAACTGCTAATCCGATTAGTGTTCCTATCCCAGGGGCGACGGTTGACAAAGCTGCGGTCAAGCCTCCTTTTGTAATAAGTGCTTTTATTCCGGTCGAAGCTACTTTCTTTGCACCGGTTGAGGCTGCTGCTTTTGCTCCCGTAGCTGCTGCAGTTTTGGTAGCGGTTTTCGCAGCCTGTTTACCGCCGGATGTGACTAAGTCTTTTGCTTTACCGCCAGCTTTTTCAACAAATCCCTGAATTCTGGAACTTGCCTCTTGTTTTAGTTGGTCCGATATCCCCTGAGGGAAGAAATCCTGATGGATACTTAGCCCTTGAGGGGTTGACTGAACAGGTATAGATGTATATTCCGGTGAGAATTCTTGGCTGGCTTCAAATTGCGGTTCCAGGTTTGCATCTCGGAGGTTTATTGCAATCTCGGGGTATGTTTGTTCCAGTTCAGCTAATACTTCTTGTATTTCTCTAATTTGAGAATTAATTGATTCGGAGAGGTTTGGGTTATTAACAACCGGCTCCAAGTTTTCCTTTGTCCCGCCGTGTGTGTAAATTGTAAATGCTGTTCCCAAAAGCGGATTTTCTTTCTGTAAAAATTGTCCTCTTTGAGATAAATTAACCAGTTCTTGGGTTTGTACTTTTGCTGCTTCGCTTTTGGGTGAAGGATTTATTGTCGGCTTTTTTAAAACGTAGAATTTGTAGGGAGGATTAGCAGAATTTATGTCATTCGCCATGTTACTTTATTATAACCGAAGATTCAGTATTAGTTATTTGCTGTTTTTTAAGAGCTTCTTGGATAACTTCTTGTGGTCTTGTTGTAACAAGTTTATGTTCTTCGGGAGAGGCCACAATACTAATGGGTGCATGGCTATTACCGGCAAAGAAAAGACCTTCTCCAATGTTTGCTCCGAGAAGGAGTTGCCTTTCTCCCTGAGAAAGTATAAAAACTTCGGCTATGCGGTCAATTGCTGCAGGAGACTGCTTGAGAAGCACGCGGATGGCAGAGTTTGTAACAATTGACCTGCCGATCTCTTGAGCTAAAAAGTCTTCTACGTCCTGGGTAATCGTTGTTAAGCCGCAGTAATATTTCCGGGCGCGTTTAACTATCGACCATAAAAACTGCGCTGAATCCTGATACCTCATCATATGCCACGCTTCATCGACAACCAAAAGACGAGGTTTTAGATCCCGTTTTATTCTGGTCCAGATAAAATCAAGGATGACATACATTGCAACCGGTCTTAAAGCATCCTGCATTTCTTTAACAGAGAAAACTACAAATGGATTTGTAATATCAATATTGGTTTGCTGATCAAAAATACCGACAAAAGATCCTCTGACGAATTTTTCAATTCGTGCTGCCAAATCAAGCGCCACGGGTGTTTCTTTACCTATTAAAATTTTATACAAGTCCTCCATCAAGGGCGGTTCTTTTGTTTGTGTTTCCGGATCTGATGTAATTCCTTTTGCTCTGTATGTTTCAACTAATGCTTGGTCGAGGAGTGCATCCTGAGTTGCGTTCAGCTCACCCATGATTATCTTAAACAATGCATGAAGTGAAAGTATCTTTATGTTTAAATTGTTTTCTCCTTCTTCGTAAACTTGTGATAAATCAAAAGGGTTAATTTTTGCAGGTGTGTTAAAAGAAAATGAAATATATTGACCGTCAACTGCTTGACTAAGTGCTTCATATTCTGCTTCAGGATCGATGATAATAATTTCTGATCCGAGCATAAGCGATCTTAATGATTCGAGTTTCACAAAATAAGACTTTCCTGCTCCCGAAGTTGCAAAAACAGTCATGTTGCTGTTTTCAAGTTGAGCTGAAAAACGGTCAAATATGATAAACGAACCGTTTTGGGGATTGATTCCGTAAAGCACTCCCACGTCGGCCGAAAGTTCAGCTGAGGTAAGTGGAAAAGTTGTTGCTAGGGAAGTTGTGTCCATGTTGCGGGTAATCGAAATGCGATCAAGTCCAAAAGGAGCAGTTGCCAAAAAGCCGTTGGCCATATCAAGCGTAGTATGTTTTGCTTGTATGAGAAGAGAACCTAGAGTTGATTCAACCTGTTTTGTAACCAGATCAAGTTGTTCCAAATCCATTGCTCTAATGGTTATATAAAAAGCGAATTCAAAAAAATGTTCAGCTCCTTTGACCAACTCTTCCTGAAGAAGTCTGGCGTCTTCCAATTTGGCTGAAGTACCGGGATTGATAATACGCCCACGTTCAATGTCTGTTGATATTTCAGCTTCCATTTCAGCGATTTTGTGGAGCATGTCATCTAAAACCCCTTTACTCTCAATCGGATATATATAAAAAGCAACATCCAATGAGCCGTCAAAGTTGACTATTTGCTCAAGCCAACCCGGAGATACAAATCT
>CAYWFF010000030.1:0-11068 GCA_964458085.1 uncultured Gammaproteobacteria bacterium | reverse complement strand
CAAAGGTCAAATCAAAATCACTTCCTAATTTTTTGTATGTGGGAAATTTGTATCCTCATAAAAATGTAAAAGTGATAATTGATGCTTTAAAGTTAATGACTGCGAGCAAATTAAAAGCCTCAATTACAATTGTTTCAGGCAGATCTGTATTTCGAAGCAATCTGCAAAAATACACAAATGAAATGGGACTTGCTAAAAACGTGATTTTTAAAGAAAACATTAATGATAAAGAATTAATTAGGCTCTATGCTAACGCGCAAGCATATATATTTCCCACAAAAGACGAAGGATTTGGTCTACCGGGTTTGGAGGCGATGGCGGTAGGAACTCCTGTAATTGCTTCAGATATACCTGTGCTTAGAGAAGTATATAAAGATAATGTATACTATTTTGACTCAATGTCTCCAAACAGCCTTGCGAACGCTATGAAAACACTTATGAAAAAAGATAAGGGTAATATACTTACTCAGGTTAAAAAAGCAAAAGAGTATACTAAAAACTTTACTTGGCAAATAACTGCCAGAGAAACTTTGAAATTATATGAAAATTGCATTAGTTTATGACCGGGTGAATAAATGGGGTGGGGCTGAGCAAGTTTTACTGGCTTTAAACGAAATTTTTCCGACTGCGCCGCTTTTTACGAGTGTCTATTCGCCCGAAAAAGCTTCCTGGGCACGAAATTTTCCTACGGTTAAAACCAGTTTTTTACAAAAAATACCTTTTGCCAAAGACAACCATGAACTTCTTGGCTTGTTCACACCAATTGCTTTTGAAGCATTTGATTTTTCTGAATTTGATATCGTAATTTCAGTTACAAGTGAAGCTGCTAAGGGAATCATCACTTCTCCCAAAACCACACATATTTGTTATTGCCTTACTCCAACCAGATATCTATGGAGCGGAAATAATGAATACTTTAAAGGACAGATCTTTAAAGTTATGACGAAGCCGATGGTTAGGTACTTACGCAATTGGGATAAAGCGGCAGCGTCAAGGCCTGACGTTATTATTGCCATTTCGCATGAGGTACAAAACCGAATTAAAAAATATTATGAACGCGAAAGTGAGATAATTTATCCTCCTGTTGATGTGGAAAAATTTAATACAAACAAAGCTACTCCCATTTTGTCTCTACCGAAAGATTATTATTTAGTAGTCAGCAGGCTTGTACCATACAAAAGGGTTGATCTTGTAGTCGAAGCATTCAATGATCTTAATTTACCGCTTGTTATAGTAGGAACGGGAAGTGAAGAGAAGAAACTAAAAAGTAAGGCAAAGAAAAACATCCGCTTTGCGGGATTTGTCACAGAGAGTGATCTTATTTCATATTATTTCCAGGCAAAAGCGTTCATTTTTCCCCAAATAGAAGATTTTGGTATTGCTGCGGTTGAGGCTCAAGCAGCAGGTGTTCCTGTGATTGCGCACAACAAAGGTGGAGCGCTTGATACTGTTTTTGATGGAAAAACAGGAGTGTTTTTCAAGACTCAAACAAAAAAGTCTTTAATTTCAGCTGTTAATGAGTTTCAAAGAATGAGTTTTGAGAAAAATGCAATTAAATTAAATGCCCGCCGTTTTTCTAAAAAAAGATTCCAAAAACAAATTGCAGATTATGTAACAAGAGTGCATACTTAATATACTTTTCTTTGGTATAATGCCAACTAGTATATGACTGTGGATGATTATAAAAAGCACTTATATATACTTCTTCTTGCCGGAGGCGGGGGAACCCGTTTGTGGCCGAAATCTAAAGAAAAAACCCCGAAGCAATTTCTCAAATTATTTAAAAACAAAACTCTTTTGCAGGTAACCGCAGGAAGATTTAACAAGATTTTACCTTGGGAGCGTATTTATTGTGTTACGGTTTCTGAAGAATATAAACGGGAGATTTTAAAAGAAGTACCTCAGTTTTTAGCTGATAATATAATTGTTGAACCGGCAAGAAGGGACACCGGACCTGCACATGGCATAGGGGCTGCATTTATTCATAAAAAAGATTCTGATGCTGTGATTATTACCGAAGCAGCTGATAGAATTGTCGAACCAATTAGCAGGTACCTCAAGGTATTAATGACTGCTGCAAAAGTTGCCTATGAATCACACATGCTTATTGCAACCGGTGTTAAAACCAGATATCCACATATTGGTTTAGGCCACATTAAAAGGGGAAAAAAGTGGCAAACCAGAGGCGGAGTAAAATTTTTTAAACTGGATCGTTTTGTGGAAAAGCCCCCTTTATACCTGGCAAGGCGCTATACAAATTCAGGTAGATATTACTGGAATGCAGGCCAATTTGTGTGGAGAGCTGATGATATTCTCGAAAGTTTACAAAAATACGCACCTGAAATATCAAAAGAACTTAAGCTGATCACAAATTCTTTAGGAACCGGTTCACAGAATACAACTATTAAAACTTCATATGAAGCAATGCCAAAAATTGCGATTGATTATGCCGTTGCGGAGAAAGCAACAAATTTCTTGGTTGTAGAAGGGGATTTTTTCTGGACAGATATCGGAGACTGGAAAGAAGTGTGGGAAAATCTGCAAAAAGACAACTTGGGAAATGTAATTATTGATGGCGGAGCTGAGGGGGGAGAAGTGATAAATTTCGATACTTCAGATGCACTTATCCATACAGACGGCAGGCTTGTTGCAGTTGTGGACGTTGATAATATTGTTATTGTGGACACTAAAGACGTATTGCTTGTCTGCAGCAAAAGTAAAGCTCAAAATGTAAAAAAGATTGTCGAGCTTTTGAAAGAGAAAGGAAGAAAAGAACTGTTATAGTTAATTTTTAGAATTAACATATAACAAATGTTATAATTGCCTGCCCGGGTATGTTTTACTACGTTACAAAACGATTTATTGATGTTACAGGAAGTATAGTTTTACTTATTATATTTTCTCCTATTCTTATAGCTACAGCATTTGCAATTAAACTTACTTCTCCCGGACCCATACTTGCCGATACTCCCAAACGGGTAGGAAAAGACAGTAAACAATTTCGGCTTTTAAAGTTTCGTTCAATGATAGTAAATGCTCATACTTTGATAAGAACTGACCCAAAGTTCAAAAAAATATATGAAGAGTATAAGAAAAGTAATTACAAGTTGTTTGTTGATCCCCGTGTTACAAAAGTAGGAAAATTTATCAGGAAATATTCAATTGATGAGATGCCGCAGTTTGTAAACGTTTTAAAAGGGGAGATGAGTATTGTGGGACCGAGAGCTTATTTTTCGGATGAACTGAAAGAACAACAGGAAAAATATCCCCACACCAGAAAATTAGTAAAAGAAATGCTTACAGTTAAGCCGGGTATAACCGGTTATTGGCAGGTTTCCGGCAGAAGCGAAGTGAATTTTGAGAAACGAATAGAAATGGATGCTTATTACGCTAGAAAAAGGTCTCTTATTCTTGATATACTTATACTTTTGAAAACACCGTGGGCAATGCTCTCGGGCAAAGGCGCTGTTTAGCTACACATATACTTTTCCGGTTTGTTTTTTAATTTTATATTAGATACTATGGAATAGGTTCAAAAAATTAGATTAGCAGATAATTATGGAAGGAAATTTAAAAAAAATAACTCCCGGCGAATCACAGCCGGTGGAAAATACACAAGAAAAGCCCGAAGAAGGGTCAATTTTACTTCCTAAAATATCCATGCCACAGCAAACATCAGATATGAAGACCAGCGGTAAATCACCAAAAACTCAACGGAAACTTAAGCATAAAAAGCTTATTTTTACTTTGGGTGGAGTTTTGCTTGTACTTTTACTGGTTTTTGGTGTTATTGGCATTCTTGCCTACCGGGTTTACATAAAAGGGATGGAAGTAAAAGCTTCATCGCAAGGATTAGTTTCAGCAGTTAAAGCTCAGGATTTGCCAACAATCAAAACCGAGACCGTTAAAGTTAAAAACAATTTGTCTGAACTGAAAGCAAGTTACAACGGAGTAAAGTGGATGAAAGTATTACCGTTTGTGGGAGCATACGTAAGTGATGGTGAGCATGGAATAAATGCTGCGGAATTCGGGCTTGAGGCCGGGGAAGTAATGCTTACCGTAATTGAGCCGTATGCTGATATTATAGGTTTTACTAACGGTCATCAGGCAGAAAGCGGAACGGAAACCGCTAAGGACAGGATTGATTTTGTAGTTAAAACGATTCCTGATGTCATACCCAAAGCTGATGATTTGATCAGTCGGGTTTCCAAAGTCAGAACAGAACTATCCAACATAGATCCTGAAAGATATCCTGAGGAATTTAAGGGCAGAAAAGTACGCTCACAAATGAAAGAGCTTTTGGATATGGTGGATACTACTGCGGGACTTATTGAAAATAGCAAACCGCTTTTAGAAGCTTCACCTTATATTTTAGGAATTGAAAAAGGAAGAAATTATCTGGTTCTTTTCCAGAATGACAAAGAGCTTAGACCGACCGGCGGATTTTTAACAGCGTACTCTATAGCAAAAGTTGAGAATGGAAAATTTGAACCGGTATCTTCAAGTGACATCTATCACCTCGATGATGACTATACTCCAGTAATTGCCGCACCCGACCCTATGGTCAAATATTTAAAGGGTCCTTATGTCTTGTCCCGCAAATTACGAATCCGGGATATGAATTGGTCACCCGACTTTCATGACTCCATGAAAATATTTTTATCTGAAGCTGAAAAAGCAGGAATAGGAGATGTTGATGGCATTATTGCAGTAGACACCCAAACTCTAGTCAACCTTTTAGATGTGTTGGGTCCTATTGGTGTACCGGGATACGGAAATTTCAGTACGGAAATAATTCCTGAATGTAACTGTCCGCAAGTGGTGTATGAACTTGAAAGCTTTGCCGATGTTGAGGGACCAATTGTCTGGAGTGAAAATACCGGAGAAATAGTATTGGCACCTGCCAATTACGACAACAGGAAAAAGATAATCGGGCCTTTAATGAATTCCATACTTTCAAACACTTTGGGCCAATCCAAAGAAAAGATTCCGGCTCTTTTCGAAGCAGGCCTTGTTTCATTAACCGAAAAACACGTTCTCTTTTATATGAAAGATGAAAATGCGCAAAAAGCCACAGAAGCTTTTGGTATTGCAGGCAGAATTACTGATTATGAAGGCGACTACCTACATATTAATGACGCAAATTTGGGAGGCCGAAAATCAAACATGTATGTTAAACAGGAAGTACAGCAAGATGTTTCTATAGCCAAAGACGGCACTGTAGAAAAAACTCTAACAATAACTTATAAAAATCCTGAAAAGCAAGATGGCTGGCTTAACTCCGTACTTCCCAACTGGATGAGAGTATATGTACCTGAAGGATCGCAACTGATTAGTTTCGAAGGCGTAGAAGAACAGGAAAAACCATATGAAGACTTGGGTAAAACAGTATTTGCCGGTTTTTTCAAGCTAAGGCCTCAGGGAGTTTCCAAAGTTACTCTTAAGTATAAACTACCGTTTAAAGCTGATTCAAAAGAATTTAAACTTTATATTCAAAAACAACCCGGCACAGAAGCACCTCTTTACTTAGTGAATTTGGGTAAACAAAGTGAAGAATTTTATCTGCGAACTGACAAAGAATTAACAATTAGCCGCTAAAAACTGTGTTTTCAAAAAAATACTCTTCGGAAGGAATTGTACTCTCCCGTAAATCCAAAGGTGAAGCTGATAGACTAATTAGCGTGATAACTAGAAACAATGGCAGAAAAGAATTTCTAGCCAAAGGTGTAAGAAAACTTTCAAGCAGGAAACGAGGACACATAGAAGTGTTCTCTCATATTCGTTTCTCAGCTGTTAAAGGAGATATATTTGATCTTTTGACCGAAGTGGAGCTTATAGACGCATTTGCCCTACTTCGTCAGGATTTGGTAAAAGTATCCGTCGCCTATTTTTTAGTTGAAGTAGCTAAAAAAGTTGCAGAAAACGGAACTAAAGATAATAAAGTATTTGATATACTTTTAACTTACTTAAAAAAACTTGAAACGAGTAAAAATCTAAAAAAATTACGTTCAGATTTTACAACTGATCTTTTAACTACAATCGGATTTTGGCCGGAAGGTAAAGAGCTTCCTGATGCCGATAGGCTTTTAGATGAAGTAATTGAACGTAAATTATCCAGTCCTCGAATAGGTAAAAAAGTACTTACATAAAGCCCCTTGTAAATCGGTCTTTCATACAGTAGCATGCCATTTACAATCATGAGTACTTCATTGACCTGTCCCCACTGCGGAAAAGATATTGAACTGACCGAGGCAATAAAACATCAAGTCGAAGAAAACTTAAAAAAACAACTAGCCCAAAAACATGCGGAAGAATTGGAGGCAACTAAGAAAACAGTTGCAGAAGAAATTAAAAAACAATATGAGAAAAATCAACTTCTGGAGCTTACTGACATGCAAAAACAAATTGCCGAGAAAGATAAGAAGCTCGACGAGCTAATTCAAAATGAATTAAAACTCAGGGAAGAACGGAGGAAACTTGAAGAAGACAGAAAAGAAATGGAACTTGCAGTTCAAAGACAACTTGATGAAGAAAAAAAGAAAATCGAAGAAACAGTCTTAAAACAAGCCGTAGATGAACATCGCCTCAAAGATATGGAAAAAGAAAAAAAGATCATGGATTTACAAAACAAACTTGAAGATGCATTACGCCAAGCAAAAGTAGGTTCTCAGCAGTTACAAGGTGAAGTACTGGAACTGGACTTGGAATCCACACTAAAAACAACTTTTCCCAGCGATGAATTTGAACCTATTGGCAAAGGAGTTCGGGGGGCTGACATCAGACAAATTGTCAAAAGTCCCAAAGGATTTATTTGCGGAGTTATTTTATGGGAAAGTAAACGGACAAAAGCCTGGTCTGATGGGTGGTGCAGCAAATTAAAAGAAGATATGCGGGCGGAACATGCAAATATCCCTGTCATAGTATCTGTGGCTTTGCCAAAAGCCGCTTCCGAAGGATTTGGCATTCATGATGGCGTATGGGTTTGCGGATACACTTTGGTAATTCCAATAGCGTCAATTCTAAGAAAAAATCTTCTTGATGTCGGATTCGAAAAAGCAAAAGTTGCCCATCGCGGTGAAAAAGCTGATATTCTTTATGACTACATCACTTCCCACGAATTTAAACAGCAAGTGGAAGCATTGGTGGAGGTGTATAAGGAGATGCAGCTTCAGATTGTGAAAGAACGGACAGCTTTTGAAAAGATTTGGAAAGCTAGGGAAGGTCAGCTTTCCAGGCTCATGTCTTCAACGGCAACAGTTGTAGGTAGTATACAAGGAAGGATTGGCCAAACGGCATTGCAAGTGAAAGGTATGGATTTACTGGAACTTGAAGACGGACTAACTTGATGTATCTAAGTTTTTGAATATTTGACAGTGATACTAAAAATTTTTACAATACTGAAATTAGTTAAAGCAAGGGCATGCTCTGACTAGCTGATAACAATTAGCAGTTATTTTTCGAAGTTAAATTATAAAAAGTGTCGTTTTTATAAAAACGGAAAAAGGGTGGAACCGCGGGTATTAATCTTTATAGTTAAAAGTTACACTCGTCCCTAATCAACCTAATTAATTGGTTGTGAAGGACGGGTTTTTTTATTGTTATAATACTTATATGGCAGATCTACTTGAAAAAGTCATTAGTCTTGCAAAGCGCCGAGGGTTTGTATTTCCCGGATCTGAAATCTATGGCGGTCTTGCAAATACTTATGACTATGGTCCTCTGGGAGTGCTTCTAAAGAAAAATTTGTCGGATGTATGGTGGAAAACTTTTGTTACTGACAGAAGTGATATGTATGGTCTTGATACCAGTAACCTCATGAGTCCTAAGGTGTGGGAAGCTTCTGGGCATACTACCGGATTTTCTGATGTGGTTATCGATTGTAAAAATTGCCAATTAAGAACAAGAGCAGATCATTTAATTGAAGACTTTTTACAAGAGTCTTATCAAACATTGAAAGTGGAAGGTCTTGAGACTGAAGAAATGGAAAAAATAATAAAGGACAATAAAATACCTTGTCCTAAATGTAAAGAAATAAACTGGACAAAACCTAGAAAATTTAATTTGTTATTTGAAACTGAGATAGGGATAATTTCTGGTGAAAAGTCACAAGCGTACCTGAGGGGTGAACTCGCGCAAGGAATGTTTGTTAATTTTAAAAATGTAGTTGACAGTATGCATCCCAAACTTCCATTTGGTATTGCGCAACTTGGGAAAGCTTATCGTAATGAAATTACAATGGGTAAGTTTACCTTTAGAACTTTAGAGTTTGATCTGGCTGAGTTTGAGTATTTTGTAAGGCCTGAGAATTGGGAGGCAAGTTTCGAAAATTGGAAAAAGAAGATGTATGAATTTGCACTAGCTTTAGGTTTAAACGAAGCAAACATCCGTTGGAGACCTCATACAAAAGAAGAACTGTCTCATTATTCCCAAAGAACTGAAGATTTGGAATTTAAATTCCCTTGGGGATATAAAGAAATGTGGGGCTTGGCATATCGTACAGATTTTGATTTGAAGAACCATATGGAAAAGTCCGGAGTGAATATGCAGTACGTTGATCCACTGACAAATGAAAAATTTATTCCTCATGTTGTAGAACCGACTTTTGGAATCTCTCGGCTTTTTACTATTCTTCTTATGAATGCTTACACTGAAGAAGACCATAGAGTATATCTTAAATTTAAACCTTCACTTGCTCCTTACAAAGCTGCTGTTTTTCCGCTTCTCAAAAACAAACCGGAGTTAGTTGAAAAAGCACGAAGCGTATATGAAAGCCTTAAACCCCATTTTGCTGTCACTTGGGACGATAGGGGAAATATCGGGAAGCGTTACTACAGCCAAGATGAGATTGGGACACCTTTTTGTATCACTGTGGACTTTGAATCACTTGATGATGATGCAGTAACCGTAAGAGACCGGGATACTGCGAAACAGGAAAGAATCATGCTTAAGGAATTACACTCATATTTAACAGAGAAATTAGCTGCATAAGGTTAGTTGACAATTATTTTATTTTCTTTCATCATTAGTAATCTATGAAAAAATATCTTCCATTTATTCTTTTAGGCGTAGGAATTTTAGTTGCCGTCGGTGCCGTCGTTTTTGTTTCAAAAAGAAATAGGAAAAGCGAGGTTGTTGATGAAGAGCAGTTAATTGATGTTGCTACGAAGGATAAACCGGTTGCATCGCTTAGACCACGAGAAGACGGACACTGGCTTGATATGAAAATAGAAAAATTAGGAAAATTCCCTGCAACAACTCTTGATTATGAACTTTTGTATACTCTTCCTGACGGCAGAACTCAAGGCGTGCCGGGAACGGTAGAACTTGAAGGTAAAAGTTCAGTTGAATTGGAACTGCTTTTGGGCTCTGAGTCGTCCGGGAAATTCAGATACGATGAAGGTGTGGATGGCGGTACACTTTCTCTCAGATTCAGAAATGATCAAGGAAAAGTTGTGGCCAGATTTATGAGTACGTTTGTAATGGCGACCGGGAAAGAAAGCGTTTCGACACCGGATGGCATTTTGACCCTTACTTTTGAAGAACCTACAGACGACTATGTGGTTTTGATGGATACTTTTGGTGTGCCTGAAATGCCTTCCGGAGAAATAATGATTGGTCCTTACGGGATATTTTCTTCCGGAGTATCGGGCACGGGGTCATTAGCCTTATCTGAAGGCGAAATTATAATGTTGTGGGATGGCAGTGAATGGACTAATACATCTGAAATAAGCGAACCTTCAATCTTTGCTGTGGGGTTATAGCGTTTGACTTTAAAATAAACCAAACACTTCTTATGCCTCACCGCCTCTTTTCCTTCTCTATTATAGGTTTTTTGTGCATCCGGTTTAATTGTGTTATTTCGGGTGAAATTAGTGTTGACACAAGCGTGAAAATACTGCAAAATGGTTAATAATGGTGAGAAATGGTGAATTAGTTCTCACTTTAAGCTGCCTAAATGAAAAACCATGCTCATAGGCTCATATCAGACCACACTAGCAGAAAACGGGCGATGTGCTCTTCCAGCTAAATTCAGAAAAGAATTGGGAGACAAAGCTGTGGTTGCTAGGTGGTATGAAGGGTGTTTGGTAATTGTTAAATTAACTGCCCTTCAGGAACTTTTACACAGAGTTACAGGAGAAAGTAAAACTATTACAGGGTCTGTAAGAGATACTGACCGTTTTTTACTTGGGTCGGCATATGAAGTTGAACTGGATGTTCAAGGAAGATTTGTATTATCTAAAGAATTACGGGACTACGCCAAACTCTCAGAGTCAGTAGTATTTGTAGGTTTAGGTGACAGAGTCGAGATTTGGAGTGTAGAAGCTTGGACAAAACAGGAACAATATGTTGCTGAACACGCATCAGAAATGGTTGAACTCTTATCAAAAAACGGGGGATAGTGTATGACAGATTTAAAGCACAAACCCGTTCTTTTGAATGAAGTACTTGATGCCTTTAACCTAGAAAAAAAAGCACATTTACAAAAGCAAGCTCAAATAATAGATGCAACCGTCGGATACGGCGGACACGCAAAACGTATAGTAGCTAAAGGTGCGTTTGTACTGGGAATCGACGCTGATTGGGAAGCACTGAAGTCTGCCCGTGAACAATTAAAGGAAGCCTGCCCTACCCCTGAGGAAACTCAGAGGTGCTTTACCCTTGTTCATGACAACTTTAGGTCAATTGACCAAATAGCACGAAACAACAAACTTGAAAAAGTGGACGGCATTTTAATAGATCTTGGTGTTTCAAGCTCTCAGCTTACCAGCTTAAGCCGGGGTTTTTCATTTCAAAACAGCGATGCGCCGCTTGATATGAGAATGGATCCGGAAAATCAGGGTGTTGCTGCTTATGACCTTGTTAATTCATTAAGCGGAAAACAGCTCACCGACCTTTTTTTGCCGTATATAGGTTACCGGAAAGCACACCATTTAGCACTGTCTATTGTCAACAATCGAACCCGGAAAACGATTAAAACAGTCGGAGATTTACTTAGTTTATTGCCGCCCAAATTGCCGGGGAAACATACACATCCTGCAACTTTGCCTTTTATGGCATTAAGGATAGC
>CAYWFF010000029.1:9819-11970 GCA_964458085.1 uncultured Gammaproteobacteria bacterium | reverse complement strand
GCTAGCGTGAACTCAGAAACCGGTGATTGACGTGTGAATAACTTGTTAGGATATTTAAAGGAAAAGCCATACATATTATTTACATATACTCCATTTTCAACGTGGTCATATGGTGTTGGAGTAGGTTGTGAAATTGACGTAGTCGGATAAGTTTTGGATTTGAAGTTTGGTGTCAGTCTCGTATTGTCAACCGTATCTGTCAAGCTTTTAGTTCGCAGGTTTGAAAATAGTAATGCTCCGACAAACACCAAAGCTCCCCCTGCCAATATTAAGTAGTATTTTTGTAAATAATAAAGAGGAGATTTTTTATTTTTTGCCATACGGAAGTATTATAGGCAATTATTATTGTTGTATTTAAGTTGCCTTTTGTACAATTGAATACTTTTGTAACAACCAGCCCTTCAAAAAATACTTTTCAAATAATTAAAAACAAACCTACTTCACTTTTCCGTTAAACTTTTTTTCAATTGCTTTTATTGCCGCTTTTCTTGCTTCTTCGACTTCGGAGTCGGTTAAAGTTCTGTCGGGATGTTTATATTCTATACGGAATGTATATGCATTTTTGAACTTTTCACTATACGAAACTGATGAAATTAACGGGTTGCTTTTAGCAATCTCATGATTTATATCTAATACATAAGTTTCCTCCGGCAGTATAAAAGTAATGTCTTCAATTTGAGGCGGATATTTGGGAAGCGGTTTGAACACAATACTTTGGGATGCTTGTTTTAGTTTTTCTGAATCCAGCTCAAACGCGTAAACCGATTGTTTTATACCCAAGTTTTCTAAAACTTGCGGACTTAACGCACCGAAAGTTCCTACAATTAATTCCTTATATTTTAAAATAGCCGTTTTTGCTGGGTGCCAAAAGTTTTTTCCTTCAACGTTTTCTATGGAAATGTTTTGGAAATTTAATCTTTCGCACAATAGATCAATCATCCCCTTAAGGGTTTCATAATTCCCCCCAACCTCTACTCCTGAAAGCATTTGAGGCTCTTTGGTTTTACCCAAGCTTCCTAAATAAACTTTATTAAATTCGAAAAGTTTGATTCTTTGCTCTTTTGAATTCAATTTTACGCCTTCAAGTAAACTCGGCAGAAGCGAGGTCCGCATGAATTCATAGTCTCTGCTGACGGGGTTGGCAAGCCGAATGTGTGTGGCTTGTTCTAGATTTACGCTATTTATTAAGTCTTCGGAAATAAGCGATAGGGTTAGTGCCTCGGTGTAACCTGCTGCCTTCATCAGATTTTTCAGTTTTATTTCCCACTTCCAATCATAAAAATAAGGCATTTTTTTGACGGGCAACTTTGCCTCAGGAAGTGTAAGCGGAAAATTATTGTATCCGTATAGCCTTGCAACTTCCTCAATTAAATCCTCTTCAATTTTTAAGTCACCTCTGTATGTGGGAATTGTACAAATGATAGACTCCTTTTTTTGTACCGGATTTAGGTTTAGTCTGGAAAGCAAGTTTAAAACAGTTTTTGTGGGAAGGGTTACTCCAAGAACTTTTTCCAGCTTATTTAAAGACAGTGTCAATTTCCATGGTTCAAATTTAAACTCCTTCTTGTCTATCAAGTCAGAAGCCACGGCTCCTCCTGCCAGCTTTTGGGTTAGTGAGACTACACGCTTTAAAGCGTCAATAGTGCCGCCGGCGTTTGCTCCTCTTTCAAAAATATGGGAAGCTTCGGAAAAGAGTTTCAGCTTTTGGCAGACTTTTCTGATATATACTCCGTCATAAATTGCCACCAGAATAAGAACATTTTTTGTTGAATTGCTTATACCTGAATTTAACCCTCCCTTAATACCGCACAAGTCAACAACTTCATTTCCGCTCTTAAAAATAATTGCGTCTTTGGGTAGTGAATAAGCTTTATTATCAACGCTCACAAATTTTTCCTCACCTTTTGATAGCGTTAAAGTCAGTTTTCCGTTTGTCAGTTTGTCGTAGTCAAAAACGTGAATCGGGTTCCCCAGTTCAAACATGACGTAGTTTGTAATATCTACTAAGTTATTTATAGGCCTTAAACCGACTTTTATTAAGCGGTTTTTAAGCCATAGGGGGGATTCTTTTAAAGTAATGTTTTTTAATGTCAGAGCAGTATAACGAGGACAAAGTTTGAAATTATTAGAAATTGTAATCGGAAGGTCCGC
>CAYWFF010000029.1:7332-9719 GCA_964458085.1 uncultured Gammaproteobacteria bacterium | reverse complement strand
CCAGGAAATTGGAACAAGCATAGTTAAAATTGAGAAAGTATTCGCATATCAGGCGTAGTTTGCGTCCTTAGATCTGCAATTTGATATTTAAGGTTAGCGACTCTGGATGAACCGATTGCAAAAGCAAAACCCTGCCATTTTTTAGTATCAATACCTGCAGTTTTTAAAACGTTCGGGTGAATCATGCCTGCAGGCATGATTTCGCTCCAGCCTGTTTTTTTGCAAAATGAACAGCCCTTTCCGTTACAAATCGTGCATTGCAGATAAGTATCAACACCCGGCTCTACAAACGGAAAATTCGTGGTTGCAAACCGGATTTTTGCACTCTCCCCAAAAAGCGACTTTAAAACGAAGTCTATTGTTCCGAAAAGATCTGTGAGGCTTATGTGTTCATCAACCACAAAACCTTCTACTTGGCCAAATTCAAAGCCGTGTGAGGCGTCTATTTGTTCATAACGGTAATTCATACCGGGGACAAGAACTCGGAATGGCGGTTTTATTTGTTCCATTACCCGTCCCTGCATGGACGAAGTTTGGGTCCGGAGCAACAGATCACCGGATTTAAATTTACTGCCCGTGACATCAACATGGAGAGACTGTTGAGTGTCTCTTGCGGGGTGATCGGGCTCGAAGTTTAGAGCTTCAAAATTGTAGTAATCGGTTTCAATTTCCGGGCCGCTTGTAATTTGATAACCTAAGTAAGTAAAAACATCAACAATTTCTTCCAATACCTGAGTCAATGGATGCAAGTGACCGACTTCAGGTTTAATTCCGGGAATAGTTACATCAAACCATTCCTTTTTTTTCGTCAGTTCTTTAGTTAGTTCATCTTTCCTGCGCGCCAGTGTTTCTTCTATTGACTCTTTAGTGTCATTTATAAAACGGCCGGAAACCTTACGCTCTTCTATGGTTTGTTTTGTTAATTCTTTTAAAAGATTGGCAACTTTTCCCTGTCTTCCCAAATATTTAACCCGTAATTCTTCCAGTTCATCTTTATTTTTAGCTTCCATTATTTGAGCCAGCGCTTCGTTACGTAAATTTTGGATGTCATCTATCATATAGGTTTAGTATTATTTTCCATTTTAAATTCAACAATTTCTTTAATTGCAATAAAAAAAGCTCTCGGTGGAGAGCTTAAATATAAAAGAATACTCCACCGGCTTCTTACAGTGTAAACAAAAAGCCAATGAAGTTAAAGGTGTGCATGTTATTTTTCCAGCTTAGCTACAATTTCTTTGAAAGTTTCAGGATCTTTTGCCGCAATATCTGATAAAATTTTGCGGTCGATTTCAATTTTGGCTGTTTTTAAGCCTGCTATAAATTTACTGTACGAAAATCCCAACTCCCGGACTGCAGCATTTAAGCGAATTATCCACAGACTCCGCAAGTCCCGTTTCTTGAGCTTTCTTCCAACATAAGCATACTGCCCTGCATGAAGGACTGCCTCTTTAGCGGTCTTTACACGGCGGCTCCTGGCATTTCTAAAGCCCTTAGCGGCTTTCAGCAGTTTTTTATGTTTTCTTGACGCAATTGATTTTGCTCGTGTCATAATTTCTATCTATTTTTTATTCACTTTAAATTGGAACTCAAGCCTAGTGCCTTTTTAACTTTTTTGGCATAAATTTCGTGAGTTGTTACGACCTTTTTGAGTCTTCTTAGTCTTTTTCTTGATTTCTTGGCGTTTAAATGACCGGCGAAAGACTGCCCGCGCAAAACTTTACCATTTTTGGTTATCTTAAAGCGTTTTGTCAGTGCCTTTTTGGTTTTCAGTTTCGGCATTATTATTTGCTCCTTCCTTCTTCACAGTTTTTTTTAAAGGCGAGATCACCATTTGCAGATGTCTTCCTATAAATTTAGGTTCCATGTCAATTGCAACTGCGGAATCGAGTGTATTTACTACTTTCTGCATTAACTCGTAACCGAATTGTTTACTTCCCATTTGCCGCCCTTTAAAAACGACGACAATTCTAATTTTATTGTTATCTGCCAAAAATTCGCGAATTCGTTCAATTCTCGTTTGGTAATCATGGTCTGCAATAAAGGGTGAAAATCTAATTTCTTTTATTTCGGACGACTTTGCACCTTTTTTCTGTTTCTGCAGTTTTTTTTCTTCCTGGTACCTGAACTTGCCTAAATCGGCAATCTTAACAACCGGCGGTTTAGCTTTGGGGGCGATTTCAATAAGCGTTAAGTTTTTCTCCTGCGCTAAATTTAGTGCTTCCACCCGCGACACCACTCCTACAAGTTTGCCATCTTCTCCGATAAGGCGGACCTCAGGTGCAGTGATTTGATTATTGATTCGCCAACTTAATTTACTGGTTTGCAATTTCACCTGTGATTGTAGCATGAAGGCTGGCAGTTCTCAATATGAACTGTAGTAAGTAGCG
>CAYWFF010000029.1:0-7232 GCA_964458085.1 uncultured Gammaproteobacteria bacterium | reverse complement strand
AGTGATTTTGAGGTTATATTATCAGCTACATACTTTACAAAATCTTGAGACTCCATTTGACCTTTATCTTCTCCGTCTCGGAAACGGATTGCAATTTTATTTGCTTCCTCCTCTTTATCCCCCACAATTACCATATAAGGAACTTTTTCGTGTTGCGCAACCCTAATTTTATTGCCTAATTTTTCATTGCGGTCATCTATTTCAACACGTATGTTTCTGTCTGACAGCTCCTGAGCCACTTTTTTTGCATAAGCATTATTTCTTTCTGTAATTGGCAGGATTTTAACCTGAACCGGCGAGAACCAGACCGGAAAAGCGCCTTTGTAATGTTCTATAAGAAATGCCATCGTACGTTCAAAACAGCCGATTGAAGAGCGGTGGATTACAATTGGTTCCTGTTCTTTTCCTTCTTTGTCTATATAGGTCATCTCGAACCTTTTGGGCATTACAAAATCATACTGCACAGTAAAAGCGGATTCTTCTTTGCCGGAAGGTTTTTTCATCTGGATGTCAATTTTGGGACCGTAAAAGGCTGCTTCGCCTTCTGCTTCGTAATAAGGGGCATCGGATTCTTTAAGAACCTCACGTAACACGTTTTCTGCTATATCCCATGCTTTATCATCTTTATAGTATTTTTTCTTATCATTCCTGTCTCCCAGAGACAAACGAAATCGGTAGTCTTTGCCTTTACTTAATCCAAGTTTAGCATTGATATAATCAATTAATTCTAAAACTTCCTTTATTTCCTTTTTTGCTTGAACTTCAGTTGTAACGATATGGGCATCCGCCAGCCAAAACATTCTGACTCGTGTTAAACCAGACAATTCACCACTCTTTTCATAGCGGAACTGCGGAGAGATTTCTGCTAATTTTAGAGGCAATTCTCTGTAACTTCGTGGACGGGATTTATAGAGCATAAAGTGGTGCGGACATGTCATGGGACGCAAAATTAACTCTTCCTCATCAACTTTCATTACCGGATACATCGTGTCTTTGTAGTAAGGGTAGTGGCCGGAAGTTTTGTAGAGTTCAGTTTTGGCAAGCGGCGGAGATAAAACATGCTGATATCCGCGCTTAATTTCTTCGTCGACCGTAAAACGTTCCAGCTCTCTTCTAATTGTTGCACCCTTGTGGGTAAGAATCGGTAAACCTTTACCGACAAGATCTGAGAAGATAAAAAGTTCCAGATCTCTGCCTATGACCCTATGATCCCGTTCTTTTTCTTCTTCTAAGTTTTGAAGATGCTGCTCCAGTTCGTTCTGGTTGGAAAATGCCGTACCGTAAATACGAGTCAGCATTTTATTTTTCTCATCCCCACGCCAGTAGGCTCCGGCAATAGACAATAGTTTAAAATGCCCCATTTCTTTTTGCGGATCTGTCACATGTCCTCCGCGGCAAAGGTCTGAATAGTTACCTGATTTATACAATGTAAGTTTTTGGTTTTCTTCTACGAATTCTTCAATTAGTTCTTTCTTATATTCGTTATCATTGTAGAAGTTCAGTGCCTCTTCTTTTGAAACTTCCTGACGTTCAAAACCTCCCCAGTTTTTGAGAAGCTCATGCATTTTCTTTTCAATCACGGGCAATTCTTCTTCAGAAATTTTTACCTTACCAAAATCAAAGTCGTAGTAAAAGCCGTTTTCAATGGCAGGACCTATTGTCCGCTTCGTTTCCGGCCACAACTCCATTACTGCCGCAGCCAAAAGATGCGCAGTTGAATGCCTTAAATTGTTTAAATAGTCATTGTCTTTGTTCATTTTAGTAATATTAAATTCCTATTTTTGTTTTCTTCCTTTACCCTTCAACATACTTAGAAAATTGCGAACTATATTTTCAAGCGGCACTAATATTTTTTCAAAAATATTTTTCTTCTCACTTTCCGGTATATATGAACCGCCCCTTTCAACCATACTTTATTTTACACTATATTCCGGCTTTAAACCCACATTAAAAGCGTTATATTTTTATAAATTACACAAAAAACCGCCTTCTATTTATTAGAAGACGGTGTAGCTCCGTGGTTCCACTTCTATTTCCGCTAAGTTGCGGACACTCATTTTTTCTAACGTAACTTTTTTCAAAGAATCCCTTTGGTGGTTATTGGAAAACCGGTTTGTTGAAAAGATTTACAGCCTGTGATCTTTTCTCTCTTTAAACCTCTCGAATTTTCTTTCTTGTCCAAAGTCCAAACGCTAATTAGTTATTATAATATTATTTACAAAATTTGACAATAATGCGTTGAAAAGTATGATAAATATTTATTATTAGAATTTTGTTTAATTTTAATATCAGTCTTCTGGATTATTTTCACCAAGTGCTTGGCTTTCAGTCGGTCTTTGTGTCATTTGGAAAAGACCAAACTCGCTAGTGGTTGGCTCTGCTGGACTCTTATCGTTCTCTGAAGGGCCACCCTGTTTCCTTTCTTCTTGCTGCTTATTACTGGGCTCAAAATCAATAGTCATATTTATCACCCCCTAGCATATATTAATATAGTAGTTTAAGTGAAGCAAGTTTAACGATATAAAGGGGTCCTTTTCTCAAGTTGCTGTTGGGTACTTTCCACTACGTTGGCAATGAAACTGCCGATTAGAGGCAGTCCGCCCAAAAGGTTTAATACGATTACAAGAATTGTAGAAATTGCCACAAATCCGACTGTTACTCCAAAACTCCACCCTAAGCCTGTAATAAATCCTTTACGAAAATCGCCTGGATTTTCTTTATTCCGGAACATCCTTTCATTGTACAAGATTTTTCGTAAAATTTAAAAAGTGCAGTTTTACGTCTAAGGACGGACCTTGTACGTATCATACTAATTTACAAATTCTGCATAAACTACTAACCGGTGAGTGTAATCGTTTGCTGTTGAGTCAAAGTCACCGCTACAAGTAATCAAGTTTAAACGCTTGGAATCATTGGCAGTGTAAATAGTTTGTATCGGAAAGCCTTTTTCAGTGTATGTTTTTATATGAGTTACGGTAAAAGTCTTATTATTTTTGTTTTTAAAACTAATAATAATTTTACTTCCGATTTTTACATTTCCAAGATTATAAAAAACCCCGGGACTGCCGTCTGTAATTTTGTAATGACCTGCTATTACAGCGCTTCCGGTTTCTCCCGGTAAGGCGCCGTATTTCCACCAGCTAACGGTCGAGTTGTCGCCCGGAACCTCCATTCTTCGTTCGCTGTCAAACCCTACAGTTTTAATGGGTGCCGAAAGGTTTATGGATGGGATAAAAAGTTTTTGAGGTGTTTTATCTATTTTTTGGTTTGGTTTTGACTCATCGCCTGTAACTTCCTGTGCAGAAATTGTGGTTGAAGTAGTTTGAATTTCCGGTTTGCCAACGGTAAAAAGAACTATTAAAATTCCAAACAGTAAGGGCGTAATGGGCAACCTTTTCGGCACGGAAGCAGTGTATCATTTGATATGGCTGATGACACTATATTCTTTGACTAGCTCGGAATAGACCACTAAACGTTCGGTATATTCACCCGACCCTTGATCAAACGACCCTTCACAGGTTATTAGATTAAGCCTTTCAGCCGTTTTATCGCCAAATACGGTTTTTGTGGGAAAGGCTTCATCAGAATAAATGACCACTCCGATTACTTCAAACACATGCTGTTTTCCTTTTATGTCAGCAATATAAATTCGGTCCCCCGGTTGCAGTTCTGATAAACCGAAAAAAATTCCAGGTCCTCCGACCCTTGCATCAAAATGCCCTGCTACTACAGCGCTTCCCTGCTCTCCAGGTCTTTTCCCAAGTGAATACCAGGCAACTGTTGTATCCGTAGAGGGAACATCCATTTCTTTGTTTTCTGTGAGGCCCACCTGCTCGACTGTCGTTTTTATACCGAGTTTCGGTATTGTTAGCATTACGGGGATACCGGGTCTTGGTTTTATAATTGAAGCAGGCGTTTGTAGTGCATCAATAACATCCACGTTAGTAGCAACTGTTCCCAACAAAAAGCCGCCGGCTGTAAATAAAAAAAGTATAATTGAAATTAATAAAAGGTAGAGTTTCTTCATTTCAGTTTTCCGTTTATGCAAAGAATACCTGCTCATTTTTGCAAGTATTCTTTGCTAATTTACACCCCTTTTAGAGTGTGCCATGACCTGTACGTGGTGCTCCTTCCGGAGTTGTCGTATCATCGGTCATGTTGTCGTCCTCATTGTCGCCGTCTGCTGCTTCTTGTGCGTTTTCTTCTCCAATTACGTTATCGTCTTCATTATCCCCTATAATTTGATCATCGTCGTTATCTAAGACAGCGGGGGTGTCTTCGTCGTTTTGTGCTTGAACTGCAGTAGTTGCAGAATAAGCAGCGTTAAATGCGAATACTCCGAGCGCGAGTCCGAGAACTAAAATGCCTGCGATTAGTTTTTTCAAATTTATTCACCTCCTTCCAGCATGCATATATACTGCCAATCTTGTGTAGTGACTTGAAATTAGATGTGTAAGAAGCCAGTAACAATTAGAAAGAAATGTTAGAAAGATGAAATAGGAATTAAGAATAATGAATTGAGAATTAAGATCATTTTGATTGAAGGGATATTTAGGAATTAAAGCGCACATGAAGATGACATTAATATCCTTATATTCTGCCAACTTCTTGTTACTAACTACCTGCTACTAATTGGGTGGACCGTGGGAGACTCGAACTCCCGACACCTTGACTGCCAGCCAAGTGCTCTACCAACTGAGCTAACGGCCCAAAATCTAAAAAATGTTTTCTCAGGTGGCCAAGCTTTGCTTACCAACTGAGCTAACGGCCCAAAATTAAGATTTAGATTGGATAATTATAGCAAATTGAAATTAAACTGAAAATTATTTCACCATCCCACGTTCAATTCTTTTTGCTTCAATTTTATCCAAAATAATTTTTCTAATCCTTATATTTTTTGGTGTCACTTCTACAAGTTCAGTGTCGTCTATATATTCAAGTGCATCCTCCAAACTCATAACGCGGGGAGTGTTGAAATGTTCAGCTTTACCGTCTCCTTTAGAGCGCATGTTCGATAGTTGTTTTTCTTTGCAGACGTTTACCGGTAAATCATTTGCTCTTGAATTTTGTCCTACAACCTGACCTTTGTAAACTTTTTCTGCAGGACCGTAAAAAAGTGTGCCCTGATCCTGGACATTAACCAGTCCATATAGCCTAGTTTCTCCTGTCTCATGAGCAATTAAAGAACCTCTTTCACGTTTTCTTTGAAAGCCGTTGTCGGGTAAATATTCATGAAAAGCTGAATTAATTATCCCCAAGCCTTTAGTGTCAGTGATAAATTCGAGCCTGAAACCTATTAGCTCTTTCGTGGCAACTGTAAACTCAAGGTGGATAATTCCTTCATCTGTTGAGTGCATATTTATTAGTTCAGCGTGCCGTTGGCCCATTTTTTGGATTATTGTTCCTGAAGTTTCTTCGGGTACTTCTATAAAAACTTTTTCATAGGGCGTATGTTCTTTTCCGTCAATAATTTTATTTATAACATGAGGCCGGGAAACTTGAAATTCAAACCCTTCCCGTCTCATCCGTTCAACTAATATAGCCAAATGCAGCTCACCCCTTCCCGAAACTGTCCAAGTGCCGTCAAGGTTGTCTTCTACCCTAAGCGCAACATCGGTTTCCAGTTCTTTGTATAACCTCTTGGCTATTTGGCTGGACGTTTTAAATTCACCTTCTTTTCCGCCAAAAGGTGAATTATTGATTAGCACGTTCATTTTGACGGTTGGCTCTTCAATGGAAAGCAGAGGAAGGGCTGCCGGATTTAAGGAGTCTGCAATTGTTTCACCGATAGTAATGTCTGGAATACCGGTCAGTGACACTATATCTCCGGCTTTCGCTTCGGTTGTGCCAACTTTTTGTAATCCCTGGAAAGTGGTAAGCGAAGTCAAGCGAAACTTTTTCATACTTCCGTTTCTTGCGATATGTATTACTTCCTGACCGTTTCGGATAGCTCCGTTCGCGACTTTTCCTATGGCAATTCTCCCTTTATAGTCGTCGTATCCTAATGTGGTTACCCGAAGCTGTAATGGCTTTCCGGGATCTCCTGTCGGAGCCGGAATATGTTTCATAATTGCATCAAATATCGGATTAATATCAATCAATTTTGTTAAGTCGGCTTCAGTTCCCGCTTTACCGTCCCGGCCCGATGCAAAAAGGACGGGGAAAAAAGCCGTATCATCATCTGCTCCCAATTCAACGAAGAGATCGAATGTTTTATCTACTACCCAGCTTGGTCTTGCATCCTTTTTGTCAATTTTATTAACGACAACAATTAACTTTAGCCCCATTTTGAGTGCTTGTTTCAAAACAAATCTGGTTTGGGGCATAGGACCTTCTTTCGCGTCAACTAAAAGGAGAGCACCGTCCGCCATGGAAAGTACTCTCTCAACTTCTCCACCAAAATCAGCGTGACCGGGAGTGTCAATGATATTGATTTTTGTGCCGTTATAGAGAATAGAGGCGTTTTTGGAGAAAATAGTGATACCGCGTTCTCTTTCGAGCTCATTACTATCCATGATCTGATCAGCCTCAGCCAGATCACCTTTGAGCTCGGTATGTGATTGCCGTAGCAATGCATCCACGAGCGTAGTTTTGCCGTGGTCAACGTGAGCAATAATTGCAACATTTCTAATATTCATAAAATAGATTAAAGATAATAAAGTTTTAAGGTTGAATTTATTTTAGTATCTACGTCGAAGGACGGACCTTTGGCGTAAGGACAAAAGGTATTCCAATAAAAAACCGAGTCAAACTCGGTTAATGGCAGCCTGAGGCTGTATTATAGTCTACTTAAGACTAAAACTCAATTTACAAGTTGTTATTGATGTTTTGGTATATAATTCTATGAGTGAATGCCAACATATAGAGGTAATAACTATTTATTAAACAAAATATTTCCTGGGCAAGATAAACCTGTAGTTGATACTAGTGCACACCAAACTACCTACTATGTTGCAAATCCTGCTCGAGTAAAAGAAGGAGACTGTACTATTTGTGGTGAAGGTAAACCAGAAATAATAACCTATGAAAGATATCATAACGGAGTTGAGAGAACTGAAGCACTGTGTCCCGAATGTGCTACTCCAACTTTACTACAGCGGTTGGGACTAAGAAGCAGAGAAAGAGAATAAAGAGGATCTTCTATCAAAATGTGGATAGTAAGGGGCTAGTCATGCAGAGTACATTCTCGTTGAGCCTTTAGAGGTTATCAACTACCACGAACGAAAATGAGT
>CAYWFF010000028.1:0-11972 GCA_964458085.1 uncultured Gammaproteobacteria bacterium | reverse complement strand
TTCATTTGCCGTTATGGTAAATTCTCCATTCTTCAAATTAACGTCATCCGCCTTATCAGGTTGTGAACACCACCTTGATTTTGATTGATAAAAGGCTTTGGACACCTCGTCCAGCTGTTCCTTATCCGATGTAAAAAACTTTAGACTAACTTCTGTATCGTTTTTGATTAATGCAGAACCAATGTAGTGTTCTGAACTATCAAGACTTGGAACTGGAATAACCTCTTCCTCAATAGATATATATGAAGGAACAGTATTTTTTGGAAAAGCAAAAAAATGAGTCTGTTGAATAGGTTCAGAGACAACTCGGTTTTTTCCGTTAACCACTATTTCAGGTACAGCAAGTGTAAGTATTACACGCAAATTACCTTTCTCTGTTAAATTCATAGTGATATCAACCGATAACCATTCTTCGGTTTTAGCAAAATCCGGAAAAAGAATTTGGTTGTTTGTTATGGGTTTGGCAAAATTCTGTGTGATTACAACTTTGTCATTGCTCCGTTCAATTTTTGTAGTATTCCGCGAATCAAAATTGACAAAAGGATATACAAAGGAATCTGAAGCAACATAGTCCCCGTAAGTTTGATATATGGCATCATAGGAAGCATATCGTGCTTCTGTTTGCGTGTGACTATAATTGGTCAACATCTCCAAACCTGCATTCTTGGAACTTATTGATGTTTTATAAACTTCAAGATTACCAAATTCAGCCGCCTTTTCTACAAACGATGAGTCTGCAAACATTTGCTCTGCTTCCGAAACAAGTAAATAATTTTCATCTCCTGTGGGATTAATGGCTGACTTATCAATTAAGATATAATCTATTGCGTACTTCTGAAGCACTTTTTCAAAAGCATTCAAGTCTTTTTGGTAAAAGTGAAAACTTGCCTCGTTGTAAAAACTTTCATTATAAGGGCTCCATCGATCATAATCCCTCATTAACAGTGACTGTGGAATCAGGAATGGCATAAAACTTGGACCTCCCCCCTCATAATCCCAGTCGTAATACGTCCATCCGTAAAGTGTATGAATAGGAAGTATTGCGACACGTCCTTGTGGTTGAGTTTTCATATATGCTTGCAAATCAAAATATTCCTGGGGAATTTGCGTCCGCATGGAAGGACTTATTAAGTGTCCTTCAAAAACGGGCAACACGCCACCCACAAGAATTCCACTCAACAATATAACTAGTATTCCGGAGACAAATGCCTCTAGCTTAATTTTTTCAAATACAGAAATTATGGTTTTTACTGCGTATGAAAAGTAAAAAGCACTAAAAAACATAAACAAAATAGAAAATTTAGTAAATGGCATTCTAAAGCCTTCTTCGACCAAAGAACTCTGATCCAAAAGTAGTGAATAAAGTTTTGCAGTCGGCCAGTTGTTATTAATCAGGAAAAAAAGAGCAAAAACAGTCGGAAATACAAGCGCAATTCCGACAGAGTTTCTAGTTACAAGTGCTGCAATTAAACCCGTAACCACAACAGCTGCTGAAAAATAAAGGAAGTATTGAACATAAGATTTATCTAAATATTCATTCCATTCATCCATCAATTCCACAAATGAATCCTTACCCGCATCATGCTCCTGCCAGGAAAAAAGAAAGTTTTTGTGGATAATCACATTGCGAATATCTCCGAATGCTTCATTGCTTAAAAACGCTTCTTGACTGAATAAGGTATTGATTCGGGAGTTTGCCACTACCTCTGATTGAAATTTAATGGAATAGACATTTGGAAGCAACCAAAAAGAATTCGTTGTAACAAGAACTACAAGCACAATCAACATCCGTTTAAAAGTTTCTAATTTCTTTTGCGTCAGCAGCACTAAAATACTCATATACAAGAAAATGCTCCCTAAGTAAGCGTAAAACAGTGTCGCTGCATACGCCATCGGCGCAGCAAAAATACTTAAAATCGTAAGTACAATTAAGTCTTTTTTTTCTTTGGTTTTAAGATAGCGGAAAGCGTATAAATAAAGCCACGGCAGCATTGCAAATAAAACTGTAAACATCTCAAAAGGCACATAATAATTTTGCACTGTACCCAAATTTAACAGGTAATATAAAGCTCCCAAAAACGAAGCCACTTTACCGAACAACTTTTTAGTATTGAATATATTTTGACTGAAATAATATGTTCCCAAAGTTCCCATGCCCAGAGTAAAGAATACCCAAACATATCTAATAAGATTTAAGGGGAACACGACTGAAGATATCCATAAAAGAAATATTCTGGGTAATTCTGACATATGTGAATGACCTGCAAGTGTACCCAAACCCTGCTCTTCTCGCCACACACCTTGGAATGCACGTTTAAATGCAAGTGGAAAGTCGAATTCAGGATGAAGTGTATCCCAACCTGAAAGAATCGTTCCTGAACTGTAATTACTAACCGAAATTGCTCCAACTACGACTAAAAGAACAATTACAAAGACGTTATTGGTAAATAGTGAAAATAATTTTTTTAGCATAGTAGAAAAATCTTTATTCAATTTCGACTGGAAGAAGTACTCCTCGGTGAGCATTGATACTCCAGATCCCACGACTAGCAAGTAGCATGTTTTTTTGGCCTAAAGTAAACTGATTTGGTGCGTCAAGTCCTATAAGTGTTGGATAGCTGTACCAGTCTTGTTCAATTCTTCTCGTAGATAAGGGTGAAGGCACTTGTACGATCATCTGTCCTTCACTCCAGTTAACTCCGTCCACAGAAGTTCTGATATAAAAACCTTTATCTTGCTCATTCAGCATTACGTAAGTTCCCCGGTTGTTATCCCACAATATTTGCGGTAAAGCCACGTAACTGTTTTCTGAAGTAACAACAGGAGTGGAATCTCCACCGATTCCCGGTTCAACAAATCCTTTTCCCTCTACCCACTTTTCCCATGAGTTAGGATCCTCTGCTTGATCAAGAGGCACTTTTGCCATATGGATATTGTCAGGACCTTGCCAATCGGTATAATAGACAACTAATTGGTCGTTTTCGGTCACAATTCCACCCGGTTGTCCTACCCCTTGAACATCATTTAATCCTTCTATCATTTCGTGTCCTGTAAGAACTATTTGTGGTTGCGACCAAGTACGGCCTTCATTTTTTGATAAAGAAACTTCAATAGAAGCTGTAAACGGAAAATGTTCACCTTCACTTTGCCAATCTTCTCGATGCATAACAGCTACCAAACTACCGTCATCTCTTTCTACAACTGTAGAAAAACCACGGTAACCATTAAATCCCGATTCGGTAGTTGTCTTGTCTGGACTCAATACAATTTCAGCAGGTCGTAAGTTTGACCAGTCTGTTCCTTCCATGCGAACGCTATCTACTCCAGCAGATGCAAATATCAAAAGTTTTCCACTCTTTGTTCTGATCCAAGAAGTCCTAGTATCAGGAAACCAGCGAGGACTATTGGGAAATTTATATTCACGACTTGTATTTACATTTACTGGATATCCGTCTTGAGGAGCTTCAACACTCTCCAGATAAGAAAGATTATCACTAAGTTCAAATCTCTGTTTTTCTTTAGGATTTTCCATGGATTTTATGAGTTCTGGAGTTTGTGTACTTAAACCGAAATAATGGTCTACTTTATCAAGTCCCATAGCTACACCACCCACTAAATAACCTAACTTTAAGAAATCTCTTCTTGTTACAGGTTTCCTTGATCTAACATCTATATTTGGAGTTTGTTCCATAACAAAACCACCCATCACCGGGTCTACACCTTGACCTAAATTGTTTTTTATTTCATTCATATTTCTTAAAAATCGTATAGTATACCACTTATCCTATAATTGTTCAATGTGGTTAGTTAAATTTGTTAAAATTGGTTGAAAATGGTTAGAATTAGTAAATGACAGTTGGTGATATACAAAACCTAAAAATCTACCAGACTGCATTGCTACTTGTAAAAGAAATATATGTTCTAACTCGCAATAACACTCAACTTGCGAAAGATTATTCCCTTTGCGACCAGTTAAGACGAGCTTCTATTTCCGTCGTTGCCAATATCGCCGAGGGCTATTTAAGGACTAGAAAACAATGTAAAAACTATCTTGCTATCGCTTCCGGATCAGCAAACGAAGTTTTAGCCTTACTTCAAGTTGTCGATCTCGTTTATGATGTCAATACTTCTGAGCTACAGGAGAAATTCAGGATAGTTGGTAAACAAATAATGTCATTTTCCAACCACCTCTCCCGATTTCAACCGTCTTAGACTGTTTCTAACCGTTTTAAACCATTTTCAACTGATTTAAACTGATCTCAGCTGTTTTTAACTAATTTCAACCAGCTCTTTTCTATTTTCCCTTTTGCAGGCGCAAGCTGTAAGGAGGAGAGAGTCCAACTCCAAGAGCTCTTAAAGTTTGAGAACTTATGGAGTACAACTTACGCCCACAAAAGGAAAAACAAGTACCAAGTTATAATCAGTTATAATTAGTTAAAATTTGTTTGAATTAGGTGCTCAGCTTTCTTTCTGATTTAGACTTACTTTGACTGTTTCCAACCGTTTTAACCAATTTCAACCGTTTTCAACTAGCTCCGACCAATTTCAACTGTTTATAGATGTTACAATTAGTTATGCCCTTTACTGTATTTCTCTTTGAAACTCGACGTGGCGAAAAACCGGTTGAAAAATTCATAAAGACCCTTTCATCCCCAACTTTATCCAAAGTTCTTCGCTCATACGACCTGTTAAAAAAGTATGGAAATCTACTTTCATTTCCTCATTCAAAAAAAGTCGGAAATAATCTATTTGAACTAAGAATTAGAGGTAAGCAGGAAATCCGTATTTTTTACACTTTTAGACGTGATTCTATTTATCTGCTTCACGGTTTTATAAAAAAGTCTCAAAAAACTCTGGAAAAAGAAATGGCTACTGCGTTCTCTAGGGCAAAACTCATTTGACTTGACTATATAACATATATGTTATATTATTTTGTATATGAGAACATTTGAATCCCTCAAAAAAGAATTGCTCAAAGATAAGGAAGTAGCCAAAGAATATAAAAGGCTGGCTCCCAAATATGAACTTATGGCTCAACTTATTGAAGCAAGACTCAAAAAAGGTTTATCTCAAAAACAGCTTGCTGAAAAAGTTGGCACTAAGCAATCTGCTATCGCCCGCCTTGAAGGAGGACGCGCAAACCCTACTCTTTCTTTTTTGGAAAAAGTTACTCAAGCTCTGGATTCCAATCTCCGGATCCAAATTGATTAAATTTTAAAAGTGCTACAGACTGGTTGTAATTGGTTTAAATTAGTTACAATCAGTTAGAATTAATTATATTTTGATAAAATTGGTTTAAGTCGCATATCAGTTTCAACTAACTCTGACTTTTTTCTAATTTCAACCAGTTTTAACCAATTTCAACTATTTTTATCCCGTTTGTTTTTTGCTTTGTGAAATTGAACGAACTCGTGTTCGCAAAAATCGCATCTCTAATCCCACTGAAATCGCAACTTGAAATTTTAGATTAAAGCGTAAGGGAAACCGAAACTAAGCTCGCATAGCGAGCGTTTTCGGAGGGTAAAAGTCCCTAGCTTTAAGCGTTAAGAAATTTCAAGATAAAATTTCACTGGGCACGCTTTCTTGGTTACTGCTTTGCGTGTACAAAGAAGTAACAGTTATTTAAGTTGTTAAAATATTTATGCATACTCAAACTTATGCTTGAGTACGTTGTTCAATACTCAATTACAATTAATTGAGTACTCAACTTACAGAGACTTACTAAGGGGGCGCGGGATTTGAAAAAATTCAAATCAAGATGACAAATGTCATCTGGCCTTAGTAGTCATTATCTTTGGGATAATTCCTTTGGTTTTTTCTCTTGTAACGGATTGTTTTCGCGGCTTACCGCCGCGAAAGTTTGCCCGCATATGGGCAACCCGTTATCAAGAGACTTATTCCTTAGTAAGTCTCTTTGTTTAAACACACTAGGCAGCAAAGTCGCCGGACTCAAGCGCAAAGCTTGGTCAGCAACGTGAGTTGCTTTGTGTGCTTTTTTCTCAATGTCTTCCAACACTGAGTTTTCTTGTCTTTTTTCTGTCATTCCGAACTTGTTTCGGAATCTCTATATCCTGAAATAAATTCAGGAAGACAAGGTATTTGTCATTGCGAGTTTTCCGATGTAAATCGGAATACGAAGCAATCTCAGATGAGACTGCCACCCAAGTTAGACTTGGTCGCAGTGACGTTTTTTCGAAACCTTTCGGTCTCGATCCCTCGTCAGATCACTATTAGATCTGCCTAGAGTCACAACCATCATCTGGTCATGGCGAGGGTGTGCATACATATGTAAAACTCGCTTCAAAGCTTCGCGAGTTTATTTTAAAGTGGAACCTCCGGAAGCCGCGGAGTCTAAATCGCTACCGACCCACGAGGGGAAGGTAGAGTTGGAACGAGAACGGCCGGTCGTCGATGACGACCTCGAAGGGAAATACGTACTCCCCTTCTTTCACGCTCAATGCCGCATCATCGTAGGTGGTAATATTACCCACTTCGTACTTATAAGCGTGGTCGGTCGTCGCATGCCCGTCCGAGTTGAAATAAACGTCTACCCCAGTGTTGTCACCGAAATCGACGTTCCCCCATTCGTTCCACACCTGCGTGCAGGAAAAGCTGAAGAGCTTTTTGTTTACTAGCTCACCATCCTGCACCTCAGTGGTGCAATTGATCTCCTCCGACTCGGGGGTAGCTGTTGGAGTTTCTGTCGGCGTGGCACGCGGCGGCAAGGCAGTGCTAGAGACCGTCGGAGTCAAGGTAGCGGTGGGTTCAGGCGTGGCCGTAACTGTGACCGTGGGGGTCAGAGTCGTCGTCGGTTCTGCTGTAGCAGTTGGCGTGGCCGTGAACGGGGCGAGTGTTAGGGTCGTCGAACCAAGAAACCCCCCATCGCTCACGCGCGTAACAGTAACTGTAAAGGTACCACCCGGGTGGGAGTACCAATGCTCTACCGAAACCTCACCTGAATCGGTGACCCAGAGGTCGACCGACTGGTGGTCGCCGAAATCGTAGTGAATCCACTCCTCTTTGACGAGGGCAGGATCACAGTCAACGCCGGACCAAACGTGGTTCCATTCGGGACCTACGTTGGGAGTGATCTGACAGACGTCGTTTGACGCGGCCATGCCTATTGCATAAACAAATCCAAGCGCGAGCAGAACTGCAAGCGCGAGGGTTCCAACATTGAGCAAAGTTCGCTTACTCATATTCAACCTCCTCTTATTTAAGATTGGAAACAGGTCTCTAACGGGGCGATTCGTCCACTCCTACACTCTTTCGAGCTAGAAGCAACGGGTAACGGGTTTTGCCCGTGCTCTTTTAACGGAGCAAACTAAATCCTCCAGTTTAACTGCGTTGAATGAAGTGCTTTAAGCCACTCATAATGACAAAGCAAATGTGCCGCACCTGTATTGATCTGGACTACGTCCTATCCGTACCACCCAAAGGCAGCAGGAAGATCACAGACCGGCGCCGCGCTCTGTCGAGGGCGTGATGCTTAGTAGCATCAGACAGCACTATTCAACTTACTGAAGGTTAAGACCACTGTTCATGGTCGAGAGCTTACTACCGCTCGTAACTGGTTGGCTCGAAAGCCTCCCAGTGCGGAGTCTGATTCTCAAACCACTTCGCGGTGTAGACCTGCACCCGGTCGTCAAAGATCACTACAACCCTCACGTTCGAGTAGCTGCAACCCACCGCAGACTCGCAGTTCGGGACGGGTGTGGCGGCGAAATCCGACGGGTCGCGCTCTTGCAGGTTGAAATCCTGCAAGGCCTGGCGGTTCAACTCGTCGACCAACTCAGGTGTCCAGGTCACCGTAGCGGTGTACCAGGACCGGTCGCTGCCGTAGGAGGCATTAATGTCGACCGTCTGAGTTATCGACGACATGTTCAGCACGAGCCAGAGGTCGTGCTTTTGATCCCCGTCTGACCGTGCAGCCAAGAGCTCGCCAGAATCGGACCAGCGGATGCTGATGGCATCGCCGGTCATGCGCAGCATTTGCACGGGGGCGATCTCTACGTCATGGTACGAGATAGGCTGGAGCCTCATCGTGGTGCAGCTATCTTGCGGGTCATCACGCTGCACGCAATCCTGCGGGGGCGTCTGGTAAACCAGTACTTCCGGTGGGACTAGAGGCAAGACCTCTGGGGCCATCCATGCCTGAACGTCCGTGGCTGCGACCTGCAGTTGGGCGCGATCTTGTACTTCTTGTGGAAGCACTTCCGCCCAACTCGGCAAGAACCAGTAGGTGTCCGTAATGACCACCACCGGCTGCACGGTCTGGGTCGGGTCGGGCGTTTCGGTAACAGAGGCCACGGTCTGGGTCGCCTGTACCTGGGCGCTCACTGAGAGGCCGAACTTGCTGGCGTCGTCAGGATAGACCAGAAGGTCGACCTTTTCGCAGCCATCGCCGCACCCGTCCGAAAGCTGAGCGTCCACGAAGATCTGCGGATCGCTCACATGCTCGAGCCAACCATCCCCGAAAGGAAGGCGGACGAAAGCACTCTCATCGAATGTCCAAACTCCAGTGGTTAGAGGATCGTCATCATACGTCTTCACGCAGGAGTTAGGCTCCTTTGTAGTGCAGATGTCGATATCCCCTACGACGGAGTAACCAACCTGAACCATGGCAATTTCGCCCTTACGGACAAAAATCGACGGCCAAGGTGTCGCGGTCGGTCCCGCGGGTTGCGGAGTGGTCGTGCCGACAACCTCTATCTCGACTTCTGACGTCGGAGGAACTGAAGTTGCTTCAACCACACGCGCAGTTGGTGTTGATTCTTCAGGAGCCGGATAGGTCTCCTTACTCTCGCTCTCGCCAATCGCCGGCGGGACCGCTCGGGTATCAGTCTGCTGGGTCGGCATCGCGGCGATCTCGTTCCGCAGACTGGACAAATCCTGTTGCACCGGCGCGTTTGCCGTTGCAACAATCTGCTGGACCTGCTCTTGGGTTACCCCCCCTTCGCAACTAGTTAGAAGCAGCGTTAACGCCAACAATATACTTAAAACAAACCAAAGTTTCTTCATTTCAAGCTCCTCCCAGAGCTTGGATTAAGCCAGCAAGTGCTGCTTAATCTCGTACGTTTCAGCATTCGCCCAACGAGGATGTATTTCCCCGGAATCGTGCCACCTGGCTTTTTAACCTCACGGTTAAAGGATGCGATTCGCACCCGAGAAGTCCAACCTTGCGGTAGGTAACCTGCGCAGTTGTTGCCAACCGCCAGTTTTCCTTCCCACTATATTTCTCCTCACGGAGTAACGATGGATAGCCTCCACCGACCTTGTACCGCTAAAAAGCAGGTACGATTTAACCAAAGCACAAGATGCACTTTGGCTATAGGATAGGTTTGAATCTCCACTTGGTTATCCACTCCAAGCAAAGCGTTCCCGAGTCAAACTCAGTCTCATATTTATATACTGGTTGATCACCAGTCGATTCTCCGCGCATAGCGTTGAGAATCTTTACCCCTACCTCATTATGAGGTTTGGAATTGGCATCGAAGCCAGCTTGTGCTATTGCACAAACATCCCTGAGGACTGAAATAATTACAAACATTTAGTATAAATTAGTTGGAATTAGTTGAAATTTGTTTTAACAAACTTTGACTGACTCTGACTAATTTTAACTATTTGTAACCACTTCGGTCCCCAGAGAAATCCCGTAAGGTAAATGAAGGAGTTCCATCAGCCACGCTGCTGATAAACTTAGAACTGCTCATATTTCCCCCATTTTGATGACAGACAACTTCTGTCCCCTTTGGGTTTCCACCCTCGTGGGAAGTTGTCTTTCGCTGAGCAAGCCCGCACTGGAGCCGATTAGTTAAAATCGGTTAAAACTTGTTTAAATCAGTTACAATTGGTAACAAAATATCTTGACTAGTCCATACCAAACCAATACAATAGTATGCATATGGGACGTGTAATATTGCAAGTACCAATGGATGATAAATTAAAAACTTCCGCTGAGAAAGTTGCCAAAGAATACGGCTTCTCTTCCCTGCAGGAAGTAATACGGTTTTTGACAAAAAAACTATCCAATAAGGAAATCAAAATTAGCGTCACTCAGGAAGAAATGCTATTCCCCGATGCAGAAGCTCGGTATGAAAAAATGCTTGCCGATATTAAATCGGGCAAAGAAAAAGTTTATACTGCAAATAGTGTAGAAGAATTACTTAACCATCTACATGGTAATAAAAATTCAGTACAGTAAACAATTTCTCAAACATTTTGACAAACGGATAAATCCCTATCTTCGTATTTCAGAAAAATTTGACAATAGAATCGCTTTATTTTCTGAAAACCCGGATAATCCACTTCTTCACAATCATCCACTCAAAGGTACAAAGTTAGGATTATGGTCCTTTTCGATAACAGGAGATGTTAGGGTTATTTATCAAAAGACTTCTGATAACTCTATTCTTCTTCTGGATATCGGTACTCATAACCAAGTTTACAAATAATTCCAGAGCGGGCTCGCTCAAATTAGAGGAAATGTACCGTTTGCCACAAAAAACTAGTATTGGTGTTAGTTTTAGATTTAGCCAAAGCTAATTCCAACTCCTATTCCAACACTAATTTTAATAGATTTCCACTTTTCTACTGCAAAGCAGTACTCTTTAGTCCCTTATGGGTTTACTGAGTACTATCTAATATAGAATTCTGCTTTGCAATTTATTAAGCATTCTTTAAATGGAATCTGCCCCACTCATCTTAGCTTTCGGCTTTTCAGTACTATTCGTACACACCTCAAGCTGCGATAACGAGGGGCACTCGTTCACATTCTTCGAATGCTCACTGTATGCACATGTAAACGTGCAACTCTTCATGTAAGTTCATCCTTCGACAAGCTCAGGATTAAAGCCCGTCAACTTCTGACGATCTAATCAAAAGCGGTCAAAGAACTCTTACATGGCAAAAGAGCTCTGTCCTTTGCAGACAGAAAGGTATATACACTGATTAACCGTTTAACAGTTAACTGTTAGCTGTAAATACTTTTCTATCAGTAAAGTTTTTTTCTTTCCCACCGTGTTTTTTGCGTTGCTTAAATTTTCAATGCCTTAAGAAATGTAATTTTGAGCAAGTGAAAGAATTCCTTTAAGTGTCACGAAATGAAAACTTGAGACAGACCGTGGTACACAATTGTCTGACTCAATTTTGAACTGAGTGACATAAATGACTGAACTTGCGAACTATTCCATTTCTTCTGACCGCCCTTCTTTGTTTACTTTCTTGGGTGAGCAAGAAAGTAAAAACCGGTTCATTGACTAACCCGACCTCCAGTGTTTAAATGAGATATGATTATTTCTGAGAAAAATCTGGATGAGATTGAAAACCGAATGAAAGAAGTTTTCGCTACCAAAGACGAGCTTCAGCAAATGAAAAGTGATATTATGGATGTTTTATCCGATATTCTTAAAGAGATTCGTGATATGCGGGAAGAAAAAGATCTTATTCACAATAGAGTGCAAAAAATCGAATCTCACCTCCATCTCACTGACTAATTTTTAAAGTGCTTTTTTAGGGACAAAAAATCCTCTCCCGGGCAGAATGGGAATAAAAATAAGAGAGTCTTTGCCCTTTTTGAGGACAGAGGAGAAAATGCTTTTTAGAAGTGTTGTCAGCGTTCTCTCCTCCGCCTTCAAACTCGCCTTCCAGGCGTTTCACTTACCTGAAAGAAGGTTCCTTACGTGCTTTATAGTAAAAGTAAAAAGCACCTGCCAGAAGTCCAAGAGAAACTGCAGTTAAGTTTTCAGCCAAACCTGTTTCTTTTAAATCATAAGTTATCTCAACTTCTTCACCTTTACCCAAAACTGTTCCTTGGCCGTATTGACCTTGTCCGTAATTTGCGGAGGCATGAGAAGTAGCCGCGACTGTTAGTGCGGCTGCAAGGACTATTGATTTTGCTGTTTTATTCATACAATTTAAATTGTAATAGTAAAAAACTATATCGGTATTGCTTTAGTGGAGTAGTATAACTC
>CAYWFF010000027.1:0-12398 GCA_964458085.1 uncultured Gammaproteobacteria bacterium | reverse complement strand
TTGGTGGGAAATCCTTTGTGATTTTATACAACTGAAGTACAAGCCTGTGGCCTTCTTTCCAGACATTCAGGTCCGTAAAATCTTTGATTTTATCCATGCTACATGCTACTTGCTACCTATTGCTTGTCTTACCACCGGGTTTTTTGCCCACAATTTTTTCAAAAACTTCTCTGTCAACTGTTTCAACTTCCAGAAGTTTCGCTGCAACTGCATCCAAAGGCTTTCTGTTTTTCTTTATGAGCACGACTGCTTCTTTGTAGCATGTTTCCATTATGTCTGTAATTTCCTTATCAACTTTTTCCTGCATGGCTTGGGACACAGGGGAAGGCTCATACCAAGTCTGCTTACCGAATTCGTCAAATTCCTGCTGCGGTCCCAAATTCACCGGTCCCAAAGTACTCATACCAAAGTCTACAACCATTGCCCGCGCGAGTGCGGTTGCGCGCTCTATATCATTTGATGCACCCGAGGTCATTTCATTAAAGATAACTTCCTCAGCTGCACGTCCGCCCAACATAGCTGTTATTTGCTGAAGCATACGGGATTTGGTTTCATGAGTTCTGTCTGCAGCGGGCGGAATTAAAGTATGGCCCAAACTCATGCCGCGAGCAACAATTGAAATCCTGTGGACGGGGTCCATTTTGGTTTGAAAATGAGTAACGATTGCGTGTCCACCTTCATGATAGGCCGTAATTTTTTTATCCTCCTCGGACTGGAGCCGTTTTTTAGCAGGACCAAGTTTTACTTTCGTCGCCGCCTCTTCAATATCCTCCATCTCTATAACCTTTTTATCGGCTCTTGCCGCCTGAATAGCAGCTTCGTTCAGCATGTTCTCTAAATCTGCACCTGAAAAACCGACTGTCCTATCAGCAACTTTGTCCCAATCGATTTTATCTGCTAATTTCTTATTTCTGGCGTGAATAAGTAAAATATCACGTCTGCCCTCTTTATCTGGCATGTCTAAAACTACCCGTCTGTCAAACCTTCCGGGCCTCAAAAGCGCAGGATCAAGCAGATCGCCTCTGTTCGTTGCGGCCAAAACGACAACATTATCATTTGGCGTAAAACCATCCATCTCAACTAATATTTGGTTTAATGTTTGCTCACGCTCATCATGGCCTCCTACAAGTCCCCGTCCGCGCTGTCTTCCAATTGCATCAATTTCATCAATAAAAATGATTGCCGGAGCTGATGCCTTGGCCTGGGCAAATAAATCCCGTACACGCGATGCACCGACTCCTACAAGCATTTCCATAAACTCTGACCCTGCCATAGAGAAGAATGGCACACCTGCTTCACCTGCAACTGCCCTGGCAAGTAAAGTTTTACCTACACCTGCAGGTCCTACAAGAAGAGCCCCCTTAGGAGTTCGCGCGCCTATCTTTCTGTATTTACCCGGATTTTTCAAAAAATCAACCACTTCTTCCAATTCTTTTTTGGCATCCGTTATACCTGCAACATCGTTAAAAGTCACATTTTGCTTTCCCTTTGCAAACAGTTTCGCTTTTGATCTGCCAAAAGAAAAAATATCCTGAGCACCCTTACTTTGTGAACGTATGATAAAAAAGAAAAACGCTGCCATCAGGATAAGAGGAAGAAGGATTCCCAAGATTTCGCCGAATGCACGAATTAAAGACTGGTCAATGACATTGTAAGACACGCTTGATGGGTCAATTCCCTCTTTGTCCAGAAGCTCAGCAAAACTTTCCGATGTTTCTTTCGTTGCAACTCTAACCGAATCATCATCATAAGTCAGGAGTAATTTATCATTTTGAACGTCTATCTGATTTACTTTTCCTTCTTTTATGTCTCTGAGGGCTTGAGAAGTTTCGATTTCGTTATTTAATCCCTGAAGTCCCAAAAGCGACAGGAAAAACGGCATTAGAAAAATAAAAAGAAAAATAGCGATCAAAATTTTCCAGAGGTTGATGCGGAATTTGAACTCGAATTTCTTCCCGTTTTTGGTGCCTTTTTTATTTCGTAGATTTTTGAAACCTTTTACCGGATCCATTTTCGAGGCATTATAGCACGGCAGAACGGCTAGCAAAAGCCTTAAATGAGTGCCAACTTAAAGAGGATATAAGTGATTAGGAAACTAGTAAATGAGATCCTAACAATCCACTAGACGGGTTTCCTGGAAGACTTGTCAAAGTTAAGTCATTCTGGAGTGTCAGCGATAGAATCTGTATTCTTGATTTTCTTCCACGATTTCTGACAACTGAATACTAGATACTGGCTACTGGCTACTTTCTACCAGCTACTATATAAGTTTTGTCCCGGGAGCAACGTCTGTAAGTGGAGTTAATAAGACAGCAGTTTTTTCTCCTTCGGCTTCGGGCGCAGCTGCAATTAACATTCCTTCGGACATTTCTCCAAACATTTCTCTCGGTTCTAAATTAATAATGTAAGGCAAGAGTTTTCCAACTAAATCTTCAGGTGCGTACCACTTTTTAATTCCTGAGAAAATTATCCGTGTACCCAACTCGGTACCAAAATCAACTTTACAGCGAATTAATTTTTCACTCCCTTCAACTTCCCTAGCTTCCAAAACTTTCCCGATATGGATATCTACTTTGGCAAAATCATCAATAGTTATTTCACTATTCATAATAATTTATCTTCATTGCTATACGGACTTGTCTCATTGTCTCTTTTGCTACGCTTCGTGCTTTCTCTGTACCTGTAATTAGGATATTATCAATTTGTTTTGGATCTTCTTCATACTTTTTCCTTCGTTCTCGTATGGGCTCAAGCATCTCGTTTATAACTTCCGCAAGTCTATGTTTTATCTCCACATCACCAACAGTTCCCGATCTATAACGATTTTTAAAATCTTCTATTTCTGGTTTATTGGGATTGAATACCTCGTGATATATAAACACAGGATTCCCTTCTGGATTTCCGGGATCGGTCGGATGCACTCTGGCTGGATCGGTGTACATTCCCATTACCTTTTTATTCACTGTCTCGCGATCATCAGACAAGTAAATACAGTTACCTATACTTTTACTCATTTTTGCCTGGCCGTCAGTACCGGGCAATCGCTTAATTTTCCCGATTAAAGCTTCAGGTTCAACAAACACCTCGCCATATAAACTATTAAACTTTCTTACTATTTCCCGAGTTTGCTCAATCATGGGTAACTGATCCTCGCCCACAGGCACCAGGTGAGCATTAAAAGCAGTAATGTCAGCAGCTTGAGAAACAGGGTACATTGCAAACCCTGCAGGAAGTGAATTCTCAAATCCTTTTTGTTTTATCTCATCTTTAACTGTTGGATTCCGCAAAACCCTTTCAAGGGAAACTAAATTAAGATAAAACACCGTTAGTTCAGCGACTTCAGGAATCATTGACTGAATTAAAATGGTAGTTTTTGTCGGATCAATTCCGACTGCTAAGTAATCAAGCGCCACTTCCCGGATACTATCCCGAACCTTTTGAGGGTTACCGAAATTGTCTGTTAATGCCTGTACATCGGCAATCATCACAAACTGATCATATTCATCCTGTAGTTTTACTCTGTTTTGTAAACTGCCTGCGTAATGCCCAAGGTGCAACTTCCCGGTTGGCCTATCTCCGGTAAGTATGCGTTTTTTATTCATAATAGTTATTATACGTATTTTTCCCCTTCTTTGCTCCCGTAACCTTGCCCACCCATACCGTCCTAGTCCAGCAGTATCGCGATAAATGGTACCGCTTCTTTATATTGGTCTGGATGACATAAAGGATACCAAATTGTTATTTAGTGTCAGGTTTCGCCCCGGAAGTCACATCTAAAATTTAGTAGCATCTTCAGCTTCTCGGGAAAACACAACCGAATTCCCTCACAGCTTTTATTTAAACTAATTGAAGAATGAAAGAAGATTGTAATAATCAAAACAAATCTGAAAAGACCTTATCTCTTTCTTTTCCATATTATTACGTCAGCACCTTCCGTCTGAGGCAGTGAATCAGTATTTGGAACTATGACATTTACTGATGAATCTCTCCTCTCAACGTGGACAACATTAACACCGCCTGGCTCTTGGGTGAGAGAATCCTGATCTCTTGCTATTCTGAAAATTCCGCCTTGAGGTACAAGTCCCTCAACCACACCATCCGTTAGATCTTTATGTCTTTTTTTAAAAAGATTTTCCATATTTAGAGTGTGATAAAAAAATAATAGCAGTTGTTACTAGTTCTGCATTATCTGTAACTTAATTGCAAATTAAATTTTACTAGTGCCAGTGACAGGGATCGAACCTGTGACCTTGGGTTTATGAATCCCACGCTCTAACCAACTGAGCTACACTGGCTTTAGGATACTATTTTACTATATTAGCCTGCAATCTCAATCCCTCGATATAACCGTGAATTTTTCTCAAAAAGTCTTTACTTTTAAGAACTCGCACGCGTAGTACACCATAGTATTCATGGGGATTTGGATATACTTTCTGCCATAAAACTTTTTGAAAAAAAGGTTTTTTAAATCTTTCAAAGGGAATACTCGTTTTTTCGGACCAGTAAGTCTCAACTACTTTTATTCTATACTGATGACTTTGATTTAATGTAACTCGGACAGACACATCTTCATTGGTGTAACCAAAACATATAAACAGCCATTTGAGAAAGAAATTAATCATATATGGATCCGAGTTTGCAAAACCAACTTGGTTGTCTTTTTTAAAACCTTCACTCCAGTAAAGTGCAATTCCAACTAAGAATAATTCTCGTTTAGATAAAATAGATACTTCTTTTATGCCGGATTTCTTTAATTGTTCAGTCTTTTTGTTGGTTTCAGATTTAATACGGTTTATATACGCAAGTCTTTTGCCATAAAAGGGATCCTTACCTTGAAGTTCAAGTGTTTCGTATTGCTCAGGGGTAAGAATAATATCTCGCACCCAGAGGCTGACAGAACTGACTGATACCTTGAGTGTGCCCGCAATGCTTTTAATACTCTTACCTTGTGTTCTGAGATTTCTAGCCTCCAACTTTTCAGAATACTTTGCCATCTATTAGGTTATATTATACTACAATACACGGTTTGAAACTTGCTTATTTAAAACCAAGAGATTATAATGGCCTTGTTTGATATGATTGCGTGCGGGGTAGTGTACGGCTGCACGGAAGGCTCAAAGTGCATGGGCCCTCAGATAAGAAATTATCATGAGTGCATTTGGCTAAATCGGTGAACCCTAAATCCTAAAAGTTATTTTAGAACATGGCAACGCCGAGGAAAGACTACATTCATTTTTCATGAACGTAGAATCAGTAGAGACTATACGCCAAATACCTAAGTTAAATAATATGGTAAAGACATAGTCCGACACTTTAGGAAACTGAAGATAACAGGATAAGCATAATCTTCCAGACAAGGTTCGACTCCTTGCCCCGCAACACGAATCACACTAACTATAGTTTTTTCTCCCAGAGAATATTAGCAGGAATTCCTGATCCTTCGATACACTCATCTAATACAAGTTTATCAAAAACAATTTCTCCAGAAATTGAAGGAGCACTTAAATATTCTATATCTCTCACTTCTTCACTTTCATACTTCCCGATTGTCAGATGGGGTGCGTAGAACTCTTTGATACGTTGATAACCGTAATTTTTTAAATAAAATAATTCTTTTTCCGATAAATTATGCTTAAGGTATTTGGGATTATAAATACCAGACACAAGGGGTCTCAATTCTTCCACCACTGTTTCGTGAATTTTTTGAAGTTCTTCACTTTGCAGACTAAAACCGATATAGTCAGGTCCTATTTTTTCCAGCTTATCGACTTGTGCACAAAGAGGCTTAAAACCCGAAGTAATTGCAGTAAGTGAAGTTATTAGATGTGGAACTTTCTCGACTGGGAGGCAATAAAGTACTACTGAAAGGTGCAGAACTACTCTTTTTCTGAGATTTGCTGGGTGGCTTACAAAATTACCCAATTTATCACGAAGTTCGTTTTGTTTATTGTCAGCAAGATAATAAACAATAGACTGAATTTTTCTTTTTGTCATATTACAAAAACAAATTTAGCCATTTTTTCCAATTAGGATCAGGAAGAACTTCTTCTTCCACCTTTTCTTTCGGTGCATACTTTCTAATTGTTTCTTCATCCGGTAAAACAAGTACTATTTCCCCTTCTTTAGCAAATCCTAATTTATCCCGTAGTTGTTGTTCTTGATAAGTGGAACTGTCGATTTTTGCCAAAGTATCTTTAAGTTCGTTGTTGGCATTTTTTATTTCTTCAAGCCGTGTTTGTGTATCTGTAATCTTTTCATTTGCGACAGATATTTGTTTAATATTGCGAAGCAGAGACAGTGTCAGAAAACCCGCTACCAATATAAATATAATTAAGTTAATTGGTCTAATGGGCAGTTTCAAACTATATATGAGTTTTTTCATTAAGTTTTAATAATATGTTCACCTATTCTACTTCAGAAAGTACCATAAATGGTATACGAAACGTGTAAAACTATTAAAAATAAACAGTGCCTTATTCACACTTTGTGTTGACCTTTTTTAAAAAACTATGTTATCATATCCGATAGCTACGAGGCGTCACACGAAAGACCCCGCAAAGCACATATGAAAGACGACATATTACAAGATTTGCTTCCTAAATTTATAAAAAGTTTGGAAGACAAAGGACGTTCTCCTTCAACCGTACTCGCCTATCGAGCTGACCTGGAGCAGCTATTAGAGTTTTTAAAAGGCAAAAATAAGGTAACGGTCGGACAATTACAACAAACGGACATCGAAAGTTTCCGTGATTCTTTATTGGCTCAAAAATATACGCCTAAGTCAGTGTCGCGAAAATTGAATGCCGTAAAGACGTTTTTTCGCTGGCTTATCAGTGAAAACATCGTATCCCATAATCCTGCAGAAGATGTCGCTCATCCCAAAATTCAAGCGGCTGCCCCCAAGTTTCTCTCCCCACTCGAATATAGGGCGCTCCGTGACGTGGTTCGCGGCGACTCCAGAATTGCGGCGATAGTAGAGCTAATACTTCAAACAGGAATTAGAATATCCGAAGTAGCCAATCTCAAAATTGAAAATATTAAAGATGATGAACTTGTAATCGATGCCTACGCCACACAACCTGAACGCATTATTCCTCTAAACAAACCCGCAAAAGAATCTCTCACCGAATATCTTACAAACAGACCACAATCCGAATCGCCTTTCTTATTCGTCAGTAAAAACGGCAAACCATTGGCAGTCAGAAATATTCGTGCAGCAATTGACCGCTATTTACAAAAAGCTGAAATTTCAGAATATTCAGTAAACGACCTGCGAACTACCTTTGTGGTAGAAAACCTGAAAGCCGGAGTTGATCTGGTGCTTCTTTCCCACGTCGTTGGCCACAAAAGGTTGTCAACTACTGAGCGTTATTTAGAACTCGCCGAAATCAAAGACCCAGGCAAAAAACAACAATTAGTGGAGTTGTAAAAGCTTAATTTTCTTGCTTTGTTTTTTTGAAGACAATTTACAGCGTGACACATAAGCCAACGAAAAGACAGACTGGAATTTACTGATTTTAAACTACCATAATATAGTAAGTGGCTGAAAGAAAAAATTTTCCTGTTTCAAGCTGTTATTCGTGCTCTGCCTTTGTCAGATTATCAGTTAGCTTTCGTTCGCGTGTTATCGAACAACCCAATTGTGAAACCAGTAGATTGTCTCACGGAAAGTATCCTTACGGATGTCCTCTTCACCAAAACGATCCGGATAAATCAACTGCTAGTGCGCTTCGAATTTTCTTGAAAAAACAGATCTAGTAGCTCAAATCATGCTTAAAACTCGAGGTTGAGACTTAGGTATAAAACTATCGATATACTTTGTAAACTTTGGTGGAGCAGGATGGTTTCGGCAATTTCAATGAGAAATTGATTACTCTCCATCGACCCCCACTTTCCGATCTTTGATCGCGCTAAAACTTCTGTTTTAGCGGAAGAATAGTGCTGTGGCCCGGGATGGAATCGAACCATCGACTTCGACTTTATAAGAATCGCACTCTAACCGCTGAGTTACCGGGCCAAACTGGATTATTATACCAAATCTGAAGTCAAAAGATTATATAAATTTGAGTATTTATTTCAGTGCAAAGTTCCGTTCTTCATTTTTTCCCATATCCATTGCCCTTAAAAACCATTGTCTCTGGGGATGCCATTCGGTTTTACCGTACCAAATCTCCAAAGGCTTTACTGTCCGCACACTCGTCTGCCCTTTCCAATTGGTATATTCAAATTTAAGTTTCGGAGTTTTAGCCATAATACTTCTCATACTTACTGCTTTTACAGCCTTGCTCTCCTGGCAATTTCTGTATCTACCAACCTAACATCCCGACCGTATTTAAGACGGCTCATTTCTTTAATGATTTCTGCGACTTTAGGATTCATCATGGCTTTCTGTTTGGCCATGTCTTTATAAAGACTCATGGAAAACGGCGGAACCGGTTCATTGTTTACTATGGTTTTAATATAAGCATGATAGCGCTCTACATTGAGCAAATCATCTTCGCCAAAGATTGGGACAAACTCGTGCGCCATATAATTGGCGTCCGATACGCCGATGGAAAACGAAATTTTAGTTCCCACATTTCCGAAAATAGCATTTTTAACATCCTCGTCGACTTGGCCGATAAACTGATTTGCAACACAAAGCCCAAGCCGATATTTTCGTGCTTCAGATAAAATAACAGCAAAGTCAGGTGTTGCAAAGTTCTGAAACTCATCAACATAGAGGAAAAAATCCCTCCTTTGCTCTTTGGGAACATCGGCTCTACTCATGGCTGCCATCAAAATCCGGGGAACTAATATCAGACCCAAGAAACTCGAATTTTCCTCACCCAAACTTCCTTTGGATAGATTAACAAGTAAAATTTTACCCGTATCCATAATTTCCCGGAATGAAAAGGAGGATTGGGATTGACCGATAATGTTTCTGATCATTTTGTTTGTGACAAAGCGGCCGAATTTTGAAGTGATATAGTCTAAAACTTCTGACTTATGGAAGTCGGAAGTCTGTGCAATCTGGTCAGTCCAGTAACGTCTGACAATGGGGTCCGTTACTTTGGGGAGCAGTTCCTGGACATACCTAGCGTCAGTTAAGGCACGCATTACTTCAATAAAAGTTGTCCCATCCTCACTCATGACAGTAAGCATGGCGTTTCTCACAGCATGTTCAAAACGAGGACCTACTATGCCTGTTTTATACGGATCAAAAAGTTTATACATCATATTGATAACAGATGTGGCTGCAAAATGTTTTTGATCTTCTGTTTTTGCCTCCAAGAGATTTAATCCCATAGGTCTCTCAGAATCTCCCGGGTTAAAATAAATAACATCTTCCGCACGCTCCGGAGGAATCATTTGCAGTAAGTCTTCGACTGCGTCCCCGTGCGGATCCATAAAGCAGACCCCCTTACCCTCTCTTATGTCCTGCATAATTAAATCCACCAGAAGTTCGGTTTTCCCTACACCTGTCCGACCGATAATATACATATGCCTCAAACGGTCTTCGTTTGAAATATAAACCGGACGCTTGATGCCCCGATATGTGCTCATACCCAAATACATTCCTTCAGATGGTATCTCAGCGGGCGCCGGAGCAGTTTTTGAGTAGATCCAGTGAATATGCGGTGTTGTAATTGCTTTATTCGGGAAATGAAATAGTGTTGCCAGTTCTTCTGAATTTAAAATTGAAGTCCTGTTTCCCCATAGGTGAAAAATTGGCTGGTATCTGTATAAAAAATCCTCGACAAAAAAGCCTTTCATCCGTATCTTTCTGCTTCCTAAATTATTAACGTCGCTTGAAAATTGAGAGAAAGAGCTTGCTATATTTGTCAGATGCGCTTTAGCTGAAGCTTCGCTTGTCGATACAACCACTAAGTTTATATTTGTTTCAAATCCCGGCCGGGAGACTTTATTTTCAATGGCTTCCAAAGTTTTTGCTGCAACCGAAAATTTAGCTTTGGACGGGTCCGATTCCTGCTTTTTAGTGGACGATATGAAACCGCTGCCGTTTTTCTGCCAGGAACTATCAGCAGGTGATATTAGTATTTGGATAACCGCAGCTTCTCCGGGCCCCATCTTTGCCATAGCAGAAGTCATGGCTGCCATAGGATCAGTTGCTAAGTCTTTAAAAGTTTTGAGAGGATAAAAATTGTCTTTCCCTAATTGCAATGACTTATAAGCAACCTTTCCCTCTTCAGTAAAAATATTATATTCATCAACTTCTGTAATTTCTGCATCGGAATATGCCCCGTGAATTTGTTTCTCAATTAGATCCTGATACTCTTTAGGTGTCCATACGTAAAACCTGATATCTTCCTGACGGCCGACAATTTCAAAAGAAACGGTAGGTTGCACCGAATACTTCTGTTTCCAACCGCCTTTTTTTATGGAATAGAGAGAAGCAAAAAGCTGCTCCATAGCGTCGATTTTGACTTCGTTTCCTTTCGGAACCGCAACCTGAAGCAGTACGGAGTCAATTGACCTCTCCTCCCTTCCCCGCCATTTAAAAAGTGTCAAACCAAATGCCAAAAGAGCAATAAGGATAAACAAAAACATTCCTGAAAAAACAACGGTGATGAAAAGCACAGTTAGATCAATTCCTGCCATAGATTCTATTATTCTCCTTCCTGTTTACCTACTATCTGCCAACCAAAATGAAGCGCTTTTTTAATTAACCGCAACCAGTAAGCTGCAAGCCATGTTAATGCGTTCCCGGGATCTCCTTTGGACCAATCGTGAAGTTGCTGTTGAGACGCAGGTGCTTGAACGGACTGGGTGGACGCAGGAGTTATTTGTTGGCTTGTATCATCAACCGGCTGTTGGATAGGTTGTACTACTGTCGGCACAGCTTGCTCTGCCGGCTCTGGAGTCGGCTGGTTTTCGGCTTTCTGTTCGGATTCGGGAACAGCAGGTCTTTCTGGTGCAAGTTCTGGCGTGCCTGTCATGTCTTACCTAATTCTAACAGAAAGATTTGGAAAGTGGGCAAGAGGTTACTGAGGTTACTTCTTCCCTTTCCACGTTTCCTCAGTGATACCCAACTTGGCATTTGCCTCCCGGGCAAGCATAAACAAAGCATCAGACAAACGATTTAAGTAAGTAAGGATTGCAGGCTTTACTTTTACCTCTGACTTTAAAGTTACAAACGCCCGTTCAGTTTTCCTTGCAAGAGTTCGGGCATATTGTAAATGTGAGGAAACAACACTTCCACCCGGAAATACAAAATTTGTCAATGGCGGCAGCTTCCCTTCCAGCTCATCAATTAATTTTTCCAAGTGTTTCGTGTTTGTTTCCCTAAACTGGAGACTGGAGCCACCCGTTATAGAACCAATTTTCAAAAGATTATCCTGTATATTTTTAATAGTTTTGGTAAGACCGGGCATTAGCGAAGCGGCTTTTACCACACCTAGATAACTATTCAGCTCATCCACCGCTCCCAATGCCTGAACAATTAAAGAGTCTTTGGAGACACGGGCGCGTTGAGCTCCAATTTGATCAAACATACTGGTCTCCCCTTTGTCTCCTCTTTTAGTATATATAGCCATAATCAAAATAGTTGCTGTTGATCTTTCAGGTGACCTAAATAAACAATATATTCACTATCTGTAATAGGAATGTATGCCCGCTCCCTATTGGCAGTATAATTTTTCAAGTCAATAGATAGCATCAGTTTAAAGATATTAAAAAGCTCTTCCGGAGTACCCCATGTATCTGCAAATGTCTCAGCAAGACGTATAAGCTCCTCCCGAGTTCTCCATTTTTTTCTCAAACGCAGTATACGATTTATTTGGGCTTTGATTAATTTATCAGTAGTATTGGAAACGCCTAATTGTTTTTGCACATACTCCACACTCAACTTCGCATAATCAGGTTGAATAACTCCAATCTTTTGTTCTATGACCGGAGCCGTAGTTGCCAGACGGTCAAAAGCTTTGGTAAGTTTAGCAACGAGCGAGTGCTGATCTTCATGTTCATTGTAGAGCTGCAGGATAAACTCTCCACTGTCTTTGGGTAGTCTTTCGGTATATGACTTTACTGTTTGTAGTTCCCTTGATTCTATAGCACCGTAGTCTTTGATAAATGCGGCAACGTCACCATGCACGCTCATCTCTCCCATTTCATGCACAACAATCATGGGAACCAAAGGGCAAAGTTCATCTTTTTTATCCGGAAACTCTTTCCAAAGTGCAGGTAGAGTCATTACTGCGATCCGAGTCATTCTATCCACATGTTCAGCCACAGTATCCCCGTCAACATGAGGATTGCCCACAAACCTACGCGATTTCTGAGCCCAAACTTGTAAACTGGATGAAACCCGCAAGATGTCAGTAAAGGGAGTTTTAGGTGTCATAGTTACGGTTCTTTCAGAAGCATAGGGGTCAATTTTTTATAATCCCGAACGAAAG
>CAYWFF010000026.1:0-13211 GCA_964458085.1 uncultured Gammaproteobacteria bacterium | reverse complement strand
GGAAGGTCGGCATCAAACTGCTCATAAAGAGTCGTCATTCTGGGGATAACGACTATTAACATAATCAAAGCAACAATTATCATACCAACAATTACTATAACAGGGTATATCATTGCGCTTTTCACTTTTGATTTAAATTCCTGCTCTTTTTCCATATTGTCAGCTAATCTGACCAATACTTTGTCCAATACTCCTCCCGTTTCACCCGATCTTATTAGCGCAACGTAAGTTTTACTGAATGCCTGCGGAAACTTACCCATAGCCGCCGAGAGCGGCTGTCCTTCTTCCACATCGGAAAGAATGCTTCCGACTATTCCCTGCAAGGCACCAACGGTTTGTGCCCGTAAAATTACCAACGCTTCAGTAATCGGCAGACCTGCATTAATCATAGTTGCCAATTGCCGAGTAAAGGTTGCAACATCTTTTGAAGTAACGCGGTTTTGTAATCTGGTAATAAAGGTAAGTGGGTTTCTGCCTATGGGAGTTATGGCAACGACGATTAAACCTTTTTGGCGAATCAGTTTTGCTGCCTGTTCTTCTGAAGCTGCCTCAACTTCACCTGTTAATACAACACCTCTTTGGTCTCTCGCACGGTATTTATATTTGTTCATGGACAAAAATAATCATAGTGGTAGATAGAAATTCTTTACCGCACGCTCCGGAGCAGGCGGTTTAATTCATCTGGTCTAATGGAGTAGGATAGCGCAGTCTCTATGTCAATTTTGTCTTCTTTTACAAGTTTCACCAAAGACATCTCAAGAGTGTTCATACCAACCTCAGTTGAAGTCTGAAGCACGTTGTCAATTTGGTGTGTCTTTCCTTCACGTATTATGGAACGGACAGCGGGAGTACCCAGCATAGTCTCATAAACCGGAAGCCTTCTGCCATCTTTTCCGGGAATAAGCCGCATCGAAAAAACCGCTTCCAAAACATTTGAAAGCTGCAGCCTGACCTGCTGCTGCTGCTCATCGGGAAACACATCAACAATACGGTCAATGGTTTGAGCAGCGGAATTTGTGTGAAGAGTTGCAAAAACCAAGTGCCCGGTCTCAGCTACGGTCAGAGCTGAAGAAATAGTTTCATAATCCCGCATTTCCCCAACAAGTACGACGTTTGGATCCTCCCTCAAGACCGAGCGAAGAGCAATGTTCCAAGAATGGGTATCAAAACCCATTTCTCGCTGGGAAATAATTGAACGTTGAGGTTTAAAAATAAACTCAATAGGATCCTCAATCGTAATCATGTGTTCGCTTCGCTGTTCGTTTATTTCGTTAAGCATTGCAGCGAGAGTGGTCGACTTGCCATGACCGGTAGGACCCGTAACCAGAATGAATCCCTGCCGAAGAGTTGTAAATGAGTGGAGAATGGACGGCAATTTCAGTTCATCGATTTTGGGAATAGTGAGAGGAATACTCCTAAAAGCAATTGCCGTATTTCCTTTTTCTGTATAGGCGTTAACCCTAAACCTTGCTTTATTTGATAGAGGAAGCGAAAAGTCCAGCTCCTTATTTACTGAAAAGCGTTCAAATTGTTCGGAGGATAAAATTTCTTTTAGAAACTTGTCGATTGTGTCTGCAGTAAGTACGGCTTCATTTGGAACCGGAGACAGAATTCCCTCTATTCGCACAAAAGGCGGAACACCTGAAAGAAGGTGTAAATCGGAAGCGCCTTTATCAATTGTTAAATTTAATAGTTCTGTAATATTCATGGGCAGTTTATTTACTATTCCTGTGCAACTCTAAGTACTTCCTCTATAGTAGTTGATCCATCAAGCACTTTCAAATAACCGTCTTGCTTCATGGTGATCATGCCATCTTCCCGAGCTTTTGCTTCAATGTCACTCGCGGATGCATGCTCTAGTATTAGCCTACTAATTTTTTCACTTACTGGCAATACCTCAAAAATTCCCAAGCGTCCCCTGTAGCCTGAATTGTTACAATCTGCATCTCCAGCGCCTTTATAGAAATTCGCTTTTTTGTCTGCCGGCCAGAGTTTTCCTAAAGCATTTTTCATTTCTTCAATAACCGGTTCTTCGGGGGAATATTCAGTTTTACAATCATCATGAATTTTCCTGACTACGCGCTGGGCGACTATCGCAGTCATTGATGAAGCAAGCAAATAAGGCTCAGCGCCCATATCAAGCAAACGGGGAAGCGCACCTGATGCGTCATTGGTGTGAAGTGTTGCAAAAACCAAATGTCCTGTCAAAGAAGCTTGTATTGCCAGATCAGCCGTTTCTTCATCGCGGATCTCTCCGACTAAGATTATGTTCGGATCCTGCCGTAAAAATGCCCTCAGGCCTGAAGCGAAAGTAAGCCCGGCTCCGGTATTAACCTGAACCTGGTTAACTCCGGCAATTTTATATTCAATCGGGTCTTCTAAAGTAACTATGTTTACTTTTGGAGTGTTAATCCGCTGAATTATTGAATATAAAGTTGTGGTTTTTCCTGAACCGGTTGGTCCGCAAATTAGTATAATTCCATGAGGACGGGTAATTGCATCCTGTAAATGTTTTAAAGCAGTACCTCTTAAACCCAATTCCTGAAGGTCGGGGATCCCTCCGCTTTTTTTCAGCAAACGCATAACTATTTTTTCACCCAAAGCAGTAGGCAGGGTAGAGACACGTAAGTCAACCTCCTGATCTTCCGATTTGAAATTAAACCTGCCGTCCTGCGGAACGCGTTTTTCATCAATTTTCATACCGGATAAAATTTTAATACGCGACACCAATGCATCATGCAGACTCCTGGGAGTGGTGAGCTTTTCCTGCAAAATACCGTCAATTCTATAGCGAACCCGTGTTGCACGTTCTTGGGGTTCTATGTGCACATCCGATGCACGAGCTTTTATAGCAAAACTTAAAATGTGCGATACAATTTCAGCGACTTTTTCTTCTCTTATAACTCCGGTTCTTGAAGCATCGAGAGTCTGAATAGTGTCTCCCTGAGAACCTACCTCTTTGAGGGCTTCAGATACTTCTTTCGCAAGCGAAGTCGTGTAATTGGTGGAGATCATCAGATCAACCTTTGAAGGTTCGGCCGCGAAAGGCTTAATGGTAAATCCTGTTTTTTGTTCAATAAATTCAATTGCGGTCAAATCCAGCGGGTTTGCCATAGCCACACTTAAAACCCGTGCCGGTGTGTCCACGGCAAAAGGGAACACGCGAAACCTTAAAGCAATTTGTTGTGGTAGTGAAGAAAGTGCTTCCGGAGCAGTTGGGGTCGCAGTTAGGTCAATGTAGGCAACGTTGTAAATTTTTGCCCTGGCTTTGGTCATCTGTTCTTCGTTTACAATGTTTTGTGACCGTATAACTTCTTCTTCTGACTTTCCTGTTTGGATTGAAACCAATTTAATCTGTTCGGAACGTTCTTTACTGATTACCTTATCTTCAACCAAAACATCGGCTAATGTTTTTGTCTCTCCGCTATTAAATGTAGGCGCAGAAGTCGGGCTGGCAACGGCAGGCATAACATCATTATGACCTAACTTTGTTGCCGGGGCAAGTTGTCATTACCTGAAGTCTGGAGATCCCAAAAATACGCATACAATCCTTTTTGTTCAGTCAGTTCCCGGTGAGATCCTTCTTCAATAATTTTACCTTTATTCATAACTACAATTTTGTCAGCCCTTAATGCAGTCGAAAGTCTGTGAGCTATTATAATCGTAGTTTTGTTGTGAGCGACCTTCCAAAAAGCATCCTGAATCAGTTTTTCGTTTTCCGAATCAAGTTGTGATGTCGCTTCATCAAAAATTATAATTTCAGGATCCGATAAAAACATCCTTGCAATTGCAAGGCGTTGTTTTTGGCCACCTGATAGCTTCACTCCGCGTTCACCCACATTTGTTTCATAACCCTTAGGCAGTGACATGATAAATGAGTGTAAATTTGCCATTTTAGCGGCTGCGCTTATTTCTTCTTTTGTCGCAAATTTTTTACCGTAAGCAATGTTATAACCTATGGTGTTGTTAAACATCACGGGCTCCTGAGGGACAACTCCGATAAACGACCGAAGATGAGACTTGTTCATGTTCCTTAGGTCAATATCGTCTATCGTAATTTTTCCTTTTGACACATCAAAAAACCTGAGCAGAAGTTTAATAAGCGTGGTCTTTCCCGAACCTGAACGGCCGACTAATGCAACCGACTGCCCCTGTCTTACCGAAAGAGTAATGTCTTTTATGGCATTTTTCTTGATACCCTGATAGGCAAAAGAAACTCTGTCAAACTTTACTTCACCTGCAAGTTTATCGATAGTTACCGGCTCTTTCGGATCAACGACCTCTATTTTATTATCGAGAATTTTGAAATAACCTTGAATGTCAGCATAGTTTTTTGCCATTTCCCTAAAGCCATAAACCAAGTCCCACACTTGAGGGTAAAAGGTAGATATGAAACTTGCGATAAGCACAAAGTCTCCCACAGTAAACCGATTAGTGATTATTCCCTTAATTCCCAGATAAAAAAGCAAGAAAATGCTTATATTAATAACGGTCCCGACGCATAAATCAATTAATCGGAAGGAATTTGCATATTTCCAGAAATACTTTTTCCAAGGAATAAACGCTTTTAACAATCTTTTATATTCCCACCCTTCTTTGGCAAAATATTTAACAGTGTCATAATTGACCAGATTATCAACTATTATGCCCGATATTTCGTCATCTTCATGGACAAATTTTTTACGTGACTCGATATTGTACCGGACTATAACCGCTGCAACAATTAAAGTCATAAAGAACGATACCCCTCCTACATACGCAATACTTTTATCAAGTCCGGTAAAAAAATACATAAGTACTAAAAAGGAAATCACTACCGGAATAATTCTAAAATGAATTACATATTCTAAGTGAAAATACGCACCGTCACCTCGCTTCATTGCAGAAATCAAAGAACCTGTACTTTTGGAAGTGTGATAAGCAAAATCCAAATCCTGCAAATGCTTAAAAATGGTTGAACGGGTATCTGCAGATGAGTCAACTAAATTAATGTCTCCTAAAAAATGTGAAGATACATCAAGTAAAAGCTGGGCAAAACGAACAAAGATAAGGATTAGTAAAATATTGAATAGCAAATTGTAATTACCCAAAGGAATTGCATCCACCAAAAGCTTAAGAATGTAGGGTATTGTGCTTCTGACAAAAGCGGCAATTATTATTGTCACTACAAACAAGACATACCAGCCTCGCTTTTTGGTAAAAAAGCCCAATAGAGTGCGTAGTGTGCGAATAAATTCTTTCATGGAAAAATAAATTTGGAAAAAGCATTTATCAGTATATATTAAACCGCTGTTTTTGAGGAGTAGAACAAGTATTTAGAAAAGTGTTAACTTTGTACTAAATTATGCCTAAAATATTGTAGTACAATGATCGCATGCACGCATATCTTTACATCGGAACTGATAAGGAAAAACTAAACAATAAAGTAAGCGAGAAAGTTAAATTATTAAAGTCTTCATCCATCTACTTTCCCGTTTCCAAAATCAGCGATGTACGCGAACTTGCACGCATGTCGGCAATTAAGGCAAGTTCAAAAACAGTTTATATAGTAGAAAATATTAATCATGCATCGGAAGAAGCCGTGAATGCATTTTTGAAGGTTTTGGAGGAACCTAATACAAATGTTTGCTATATTCTAACCGCACAAAACGGAAGTGAGGTTTTGGATACAATTCGCTCACGGTGTGAAATTGTCTATTTGGGAGGTCAAAATATAAAAGATAGGGACACTTTTACCGGCTTTTACCAAAAAAACCTTGCAGAAAAAATTGCGCAAATTGACGCTTTCAAAAAGAGGGAGGATGCAATAAATTTCGTTGAAAAGCTAATAACGGGTGCCCACGCGGAACTTTTGGAAGGTAACTTAAAAAAAACAGAACTTTCGAATTTTCTCAGATTAGCAGAAAAGACACGGCAGGCGCTTAAAGCAAACGGTAACGTAAACCTGCAGTTGTCTTATTTCATACTCTCGTATGAGCCTGCCCTTGCGTGAAGTGTTAAATTGCATTACCATGTCTTGGCGAGTATCACTCTTTGGTTTTGAGGCTATATGGGGTATAATGATTTTGAAATACGAATTAAATTAAATACCATCAATAAGCTACCTTAATGGAATTTTTACTCGTTCGATTTTTTCAGTCCACCGAATTAAGATCGGCGGTTTTAGGTTAAACAAACTATGCCGGACGTACAAAAATACACAGCACAAGAAATTCAAGTTCTGGAAGGCTTGGAACCGGTCAGAAAACGACCGGGAATGTACATTGGTTCCACAGACACCCGCGGTCTTCATGAGTGTCTTCGTGAAATTATAGACAATTCAGTTGACGAGTCGTTTGCGGGAACCGCACGAAATGTTTGGGTATATTTACACGATGATGGTTCAGCAACAGTAAGAGACGATGGCCGAGGTATACCGGTAGATAAGCACGTATCGGGAGTATCAGCTCTTGAGTTAACAATGACGAAACTTCACGCAGGCGGAAAATTCGGAGGCGGGGCTTACAAAGTTTCTGGAGGGTTGCACGGTGTGGGTGCGTCTGTAGTGAACGCTCTTTCAAGTTATTTTAGGGTAACAGTACTTCGGGATAACACCGCTTACTTTCAGGAATATGAAGCAGGCAAACCCAAAAATGACGTTAAAACAACTAATCAGGAGCAGCTAGATAAATGGTTACCGGATGAATTAAATGTTAAAGCAGGAAAAGGTAACACCGGCACCATAACTACATTTAAAGTAGATGATGATATTTTCAAAGATTGCAGTTTTGATACTAACCGTGTAAAAACGCTTTTACGGGATCGGGCATATTTAGTACCAAAACTTGCATTCCACTTTTATGATGAACGCAAAGATGAAGAATCTCATTATTATTTTGAAGCCGGCATTAAGTCACTGGTTGCACACTCCAACAGAGGTAAAGATACGGTTTCAGATGTACTTTATGTGGAAAAAGACGACAGAACATTAAATATAAATGCGGAAGTAGCGCTCCAATACACTGATGCGTTCAGTGAAAATGTTAAAGGTTTTGTAAACGGAATTAACACTGTTGACGGCGGAACTCATATTACGGGATTCAGGATGGCTTTAACCAGATCGCTCACCGACTATGCAAAAAAACTCGGAATACTGGAAAAAATCGGAAACGGTAAAGACAGCTTAACGGGAGAGGATATGAAAGAAGGATTAACGGCTGTTGTTTATATCAAAATGCCTTCAGAAAACCTGCAGTTTGAATCTCAAACCAAAGCTAAATTAAATAATCCTGAAGTGCAGGGTTTCGTTACCTCGATGCTTAAAGAAGGGCTTGATACTTACTTTGAAGAACACCCGTCAGATGCAAAATCCATTATTGAAAAAGTAACACTAGCTGCTAAAGCCAGACTTGCAGCACGTGCAGCGAAAGACGCTGTTCTTCGCAAAGGAGCACTTGAAGGCGCTTCACTTCCGGGCAAACTCGCTGACTGTCAGTCCAGAGATGCGCAAATTTCCGAGCTATATATAGTCGAAGGAGATTCGGCAGGCGGTTCTGCGAAGCAGGGGAGAGACAGAAGGTTTCAGGCAATTCTACCATTGGGTGGAAAAATATTAAATACTGAAAGAGCGCATTTGGATAAAATCGTTAAATTTGATGAATTGAAAGATTTAATAGTTGCTTTGGGTGGGGGTATAGGGGAAACGGTAGATTACAATAAACTTCGTTACCACCGTGTAATAATAATGACGGACGCTGATGTAGACGGTGAACACATTAAAACACTGCTTTTAACATTTTTTTACAGACATATGCCTGAAATAGTCAACAAAGGCTATCTTTATATTGCCCTGCCGCCGCTATATAAAGTTGGAATGGGTAAAAACAGTTATTATGCTTATTCTGATGCTGAACGTGACCAGATAATTAAAGAACATGGCAACGGTAAATTCACCATCCAACGCTACAAAGGGTTAGGTGAAATGAATCCGGAACAGCTTTGGGATACTACAATGGACCCTAAAAACAGGGTATTAAAGCAGGTAGAAGTGGAAGATTTCGAAGAAGCAGATAAAATGTTTACGGTTTTGATGGGTGAAGAAGTAGCTCCCCGAAAAAAGTTCATTCAGACTCACGCCAAACTTGCAACATTGGATGTTTAAGTATTACTAAAATATTGACTCCGAAACTATAGCTGTTACAATATCTCTATGGACTTTAAGGTGTTTATTGAAATCCCCGCGGGCAGCAACATTAAATATGAAGTTGACGAAGAGACCGGAGAATTGACCGTCGATCGTTTCCTTCATACCGCTTTTGTTTATCCATTTAATTACGGTTACATTAAAGACACTATCGGTGAAGATAAAGATCCGGTAGATGTTGTGGTTCTTTCCAGTTTTCCGGTTGTGCCCGGAGTTGTCATGAAATGCCACGCCATAGGCATGCTTGAAATGGAAGATGAAGAGGGAATTGACACTAAAGTATTAGTTGTACCCATAGCGAAAGTTGACCCTTTTTATGGAAGTTGGGAAGATATTGGCGATGTACCAGATGCAATAAAAGCCAAGATAAAACACTTTTTCGAAAACTACAAGACTTTAGAACCCGGCAAATGGGTAAAAATTAAAGACTTCAAAGGAAAAACTGAAGCGGAAGCTGCAATTGAAAAAGCGAAAGTCTAATGGCTCAATTTCCAAAAGTTCTTCTTTTTGATCTTGCTCGCGTATTCCTGTTCCCGAAGGATGATTTGTATACCGGTGAATTGAATGAACTACACAGAAACCTGTCCCAAAACCCTTCATTTCATTTTGATAAGTATTTTTTCTTGGATGAAGCAATGCTTAAATATGTCGAAACATTAAATGAAAAATTTGAACTATATATTTTTACTTCAGGAACAATTCAATATGCGCCTGAAATTCATCATCGACTTTCACAAATATTTTCCCGAATTTACTCTGCCAGCGAAATGGGGCTTAGTAAAAATGATCCTCATAGCTATTTAAAAGTGTGTAAGCTAATTGGAGCCGAACCATCGGAAATCCTCTTTATAGATGATCAGAAAACTAATACTGATGCTGCCCAAAAAGCAGGTCTCATGATACACACTTATAAAGATTTAAATACTCTTAAAAAAGAAATATTTTAACAGGAAAAGGAATTACTAAATATTGTACAACCACCGTCTAAGGTCCGTCCTTATACGTATATCTTAAGACCGGATCTTCAAAGCTGAATTTTTTTAATATTTTATCAAAACACGACTTGTTTGAGCCACAAAAATAGTTGTAGAATGACTACATGCAAACAAACGTAAAATATCTGCTGATTATTCTTGTTATTGGCTTTGCTGCATTTGCCTGGATTATTGCAGGGCTTGTAGTCAACCTCATGTAAATTTATGTCGGTTTCCGGGGTCAGAAAAACACTAAAGTCCTTTGTCTCACCTGAAAAAGCACTTGTTTATCCTCGATTTTTTAAAACAGGAAAAGGCGAATACGGTGAAGGAGATAAATTTATCGGAGTAACTGTTCCTTACTGCCGGCAGGTGGCATCTGAGTTTAAATTTCTAAACTTTCAGGAATTAGAAACACTTTTACTTTCCCCGATTCATGAAGAGCGTTGGATTGCTTTAAAGATTCTTACGGAAAGATTCAAAAGGGCAGATAGTATGGCCCAAAAAGAAATTTACCGGTTTTACCTGAAAAACAGAAAAGGAGTAAATAATTGGGACCTTGTGGATTCATCTGCAGATAAGATTGTTGGTGCATACCTTTATAAAAATCCACGTTGTGTATCCACCTTGAAAGGAAAGCACTTTAAAGGTTGTGAGTTGTTAGAAAAATTAGCTGAGTCTCAAGATTTGTGGGAAAGAAGAATTGCAATTATTTCAACTTTTTACTTTATTAGGATGAATGACTTTTCATTAACGCTAGAAATTTCTCAAAAACTTTTAAAAAATGAGCACGATTTGATTCATAAAGCAGTTGGCTGGTTGCTTCGGGAAATAGGAAAAAAGGATTTAGAAACAGAAGAGAATTTTTTGAAAACTAATTACGCGGCACTATCTCGAACAACACTTCGCTATGCTATAGAAAAATTTCCCGAAGAAAAAAGAATGAAGTATTTAAGAGGAGACTTTTAACACTGTTAACATTTTTTGAAAATTGAAGTAGCATATATCTAGCATGGCACGTTTAACCTATCAGCAATTAATTGAACGGCATTTAAAAATCCTCAAAGATCTTCAATATGCTACAGGGCTTTTTGCTGCCTCCAAAAAAGAAGGAAGTACGGGTTATGACAAAAGTTGGTTGAGGGATAATTTTTATGAAACACTCGCATTTGAAGTACTGGATGACTGGGCAACTGTTGAAAAAACATATGATGCAATTCTCAAAATATTTTTAAAACACGAAGCGAAAATTGACAGGGCAATTGCTCAAAAGCCGGTTCACAGTTATGAATATATCCATGCGAGATTTCATCCCGAAACCTTTGATGAATTTTGGGAAGAGTGGGGAAACAAACAAAATGACGCGGTAGGCTGCATTTTATTTCGTATCGGTGAATTAGAAGCGGTCAAAAAACGTTCACTTTTAGAGTCTGCTGATCACGTACGTATAGTCAACAAATTAGTGATTTATTTAAAATCAATTGAGTACTGGCACGATCGGGATTCGGGTATGTGGGAAGAGGATGAAGAACTTCACGCATCATCAATAGGGGCATGTGTTGCGGGTCTCAAATCCGTTTCCCGCTGTCCCCAAATTTCAGTGGACTCTGAAATAATTACAAACGGCGAGAATGCATTACGGAAACTATTGCCCAGAGAATCAGACCGAAAATTTGTTGATCTTTCTCTGCTTTCATTAATTTGGCCTTATGAAGTGGTTACTTCAAACGAGCGCGACAAGATTATCGAAAACGTTGAATATCATTTACTAAAGGAGCGGGGTATCATCCGCTACAAAGGTGACAAATATTACAACAAAAATGAAGACGAGATCAGTGAAGAAGCGGAGTGGACTTTTGGATTAGCTTGGCTTGCGATAATCTATGAAAAAATTAACAACAAAGTTAAAGCCAGGGAATTACTTAAAAACTTGATAGCTGAAGATACCCCCGAAGGGTTGCCTGAGCTTTATTTTTCAAATTCTTCAGAATATAACGACAACACCCCCCTCGGCTGGAGTGAATCACTTTTTATAGTTGCGCTATCTGAAATGGAACGGCTTGAAGAATCCGGAATTTCCAAGATTTAGTTAAGAACCACTATAGCACCGTTAAGTATTACTGCAAAACTAACCCACAAAAAATAGGGGACTAATAGATATGCTGCTAATTTAGAAATCGGGTAAAAACGGATAAAGGTCCATATTATTAAGAACCATAAAATTATAATTGTAATTAACCCTAAAAGAGGATTTCGCACTCCGAAAAAAGAAAAGGACCATAAGATGTTCACGACTAGTTGAATTCCGTAAAACAATAATGCCTTTCTAACAGCACTTCTTCGTATTCCTTTTTCATAAACCAGATATGAAGCGATTCCCATTAAAAGAAAAAGAAGGGTCCATACCGGCGCAAACAGCCAGCTTGGCGGGGTAAACCATGGTTTTTGTAAAAATATATACCACGCAGAAATATTAGGCATGGTTGCAAACGAGCCAATAATTCCTGCTGCTTCAGCCAGAAAAATTGCAAAAATTAATCTCTTTATTTTCTTAAATGAAATTTGCATATATTTTAGTTTATCAAAGAAGTTGCATGATGTAAGTAGGAGTTATCGAACAAAGTGTGTCAGAAAAGTTCTTTTAATGTTATTAATTCAATTTCTCACTTGCCAGAAAAAAGATAATACGGTAGAGTAGTTTTTATTGCTTATGGATGATAATACAAATAAACCAACTGACAAGTTGCAAAACAATGAATTGAAAGATTCTTCAGAATTGTCAATAGAAGATGATACTGATAATTCTATTACAAATGATACTTCACCTGACATAAACGGACAATCTCAACAGGTAATGACGCTTCTTCAGGTTGAATCGGCAATTAAAACCAGAATTGCTCAAATTGAAAGGATAAGAGATGAGGCTAAACCGCTTAAAGAAATGCTTGAGACCTTTTTAGCCAATGATGAAAGCTATATCCAACTATCAGAAGTTGCAAAAGAAGCCGGAAAGAAAAAGAATGCCCGTAAAAAAGATTTATTAAAAACGGAAAACGGTCAGCAACTGGTAGACAAGTTGAACCAGCTTAAAGACCATAAAAATGAATTTCAGGAAAGTTTATCGTATTTCTTAAGGGAATTTCAAAGGCTTACAGGAGCAAATGAAATAGAAGGTGAAGACGGAGAATTGAGACAAATTGTTTATAGTGCAAAATTGGTAAGAAAAACAAACCTCAAATAGATTTATAAATTCTCTTCCTCATATGGTTTCATTTCGCTTATTGTGTATATAATGGATTATGTACACTGACCCGCTTTCCCGATACAACTCGCTTCCGAAACCCTCTTGGGCACCAAGCTTCGAAACTTTTAACTTAGTAGGAATAGTCGTTTATATAATCCTTTTTGTCATGTTTTTGCTAATTACTTTAAATGTATATTCTGAGAAATTGCACAAAAACACGCTTTTTTTATTTATTCTCGGAGGAGCATCGCTTATGCTTTTTAATCCGGTATTTTTTGGATTACAATCGTCTGCACTTTCCTTATTTCTTCTTGTATTTACCCTGATCCTATTCATCAGTATCTTTACAACAGGTTTACGTAAAGCAAAATTTGTTAGCTTGACTGCGCTGATAATTATCCTATGGGTTACATTATTGTCATACTTTTTATTCTTTACTTTGGTAGAGTAATTTAAGATTTGGTTTACTTGCTTCAAACTCAGAAAACGGGTATAGTAGAGTGCAGGCTGAGAGCCTCGTTTTTTTTCATTTATTATGGATATAGGAAAAATTCAACCCGCCAAAATTGTAGAAGAAATGCAGAAGTCATATCTCGATTACGCAATGAGCGTTATCGTCGCACGGGCTCTGCCGGATGTTAGAGACGGTTTAAAACCTGTTCACAGAAGGATCCTCTACGCCATGCATCAGATGGGTCTTACTCACTCTTCCGGATTTACTAAAAGTGCCAAAGTAGTGGGAGAAGTTTTGGGTAAGTACCATCCACACGGCGACATGGCGGTCTACGATGCATTGGTCCGAATGGCACAG
>CAYWFF010000025.1:4509-14586 GCA_964458085.1 uncultured Gammaproteobacteria bacterium | reverse complement strand
ACAAGACTTGAACGCATCTTAGCTGCAAAATCAAGTGTCCTTTTGACGGGTCAGCCGGGAGTCGGGAAAAAAGCAATACTCTTGGAATTAGCTGATAGACTTGACAGCAATTATCAGAGATTGATTGATGTAAATATTGTCAATTTAACAGCAGGGGTTTTTGACAGAAATGAAAAAAAGATTGTTATCCAAAGTATGCTAGCAGAAGCTGCCTCCGCAGGAAACGTTGTGCTTGTTATTCGGGACTTAGCAAGACTCACCAACGCCCAAATGGAAGGAAATGACTTTACGGACATCTTTGAATCACAACTTGAAAGAAAAAAACTATCAATCGTAGCAGTTGTCACACCTGAAGAAAACGAAAAGTATATTTCAAGAAATTCACGGTTAATGAAATATTTTGAAAAATTAGAAGTTGTTCCCCTTCCGTCTGCTCATGCAACTCAAGTACTTATCGATAAAGCGGCAGAACTTGAAAACGCAACAGGTATAACTATTCCCATCCCCGTTCTTCGGAAAATGGTTACACTTGCCGACAGGTATTTTTCGGATATTCCTTTCCCTAAAAAGGCAGTGGAACTTCTGGAAAATTGTGTCAACTATGTACAACATCAAAATAAAAAGGCAATCACAATTGACGACATCACAACGGTTATTTCTGAACGTACTGGAATTCCACTAACTACTTTAACTTCTGAAGACAAGAAAAAACTAGCAAACGTAGAAACTCTCATGCATGAGCAAATTGTAGGCCAAAAAACCGCAATCAGTATGATTGGGCAATCGTTAAGATCCCGCGTGATGGGTGTTGCCGGTAGTAATCAACCGGTTGGAACATTTCTTTTCTTAGGACCAACAGGTGTCGGAAAAACTGAAACCGCAAAAGTTTTATCAAATATATACTATGGACACACAGACATTATGCGTTTTGATATGGCCGAATTTGTCGGATACGAAGGAGTAACAAAGTTAATTGGTTCTGCGCATCTCAATCAGCCGGGTATGCTAACAACTGCAGTCAGAAACAACCCTGCTGGACTGCTGCTTCTAGATGAACTCGAAAAAGCGACCAGTGATATTTACAATGTCTTACTGACTCTTTTTGACGAAGGCTACATTATGGATGCATTCGGCAGAAAAATTGACTGCAGAAATCTTTTTGTTGTGGCAACTTCAAATGCCGGTTCTGACCTGATTTGGCAACTCGTAACCCAAGGAGTTCCCGGAGAAACACTTCAGCAAAAAGTCCTGGAGCACATTTTAAAAGAGCGGGTTTTTTCTCCTGAATTTATTAACAGGTTTGACGGTGTTGTTGTTTATGAACCGTTAACACACGAGCACCTGACTCAAATAGCCGAACTCCAACTTCACCATTTCAAAAAAAGAATGCTTGAAAAAAACGTACGAGTGGAATTTCATGACGGTCTTTTTACTAAAGTTGCGCAAGACGGTTTTGATCCCTTGTTCGGAGCGCGACCAATGAGAAGAGTAGTTGATTTAGTTATCGGAGACATTATTTCTCAAGCACTACTTTCAGAAGAAATAAATCCAGGAGATAAGATAAAAATACTCCCGGGAGAGCAAAAACTTCAATATCATTGGGAAAAAGTAACTTAAGTATTAATTGAGAGAAGTGTTTTTTAATCTCAATGAATTAGCTACAACTGAAATTGAACTTGCCGCCATTGCAAAAGCAGCCAATGCGGGATTTAGTAAAATTCCGAAAAACGGATAAAGCGCTCCCATAGCAACCGGAATTAAAACGATGTTATAGCCAAAAGCCCATACTAAATTTTGTTTAATAACTGAAACTGTTTTTTTACTAAGATCAATTGCAGCAACAACACTCATTAAGTCTTTATTAAGTAGTGTAATTGATGATGATTCAATTGCAATATCAGTACCCGACCCCATTGAAATACCCACATCTGCCGATGCCAGTGCCGGAGCATCATTAATGCCGTCCCCAACAAATGCAGTTGTTTGCCCCTCCCGTTTTAATTCTTGTATTTTTTCTGATTTCTCTTGAGGTAGAACATCTGCCAACACTTTTTCAATACCCGCGCTTTTGGCGATTGCTAGTGCAGTTCTTTTATTGTCACCTGTAACTAACCATACGCTAATCCCGCGTTTTTTAAGAGTTGATACCATTTCTTTCGCTTTTGGTTTAATTGAATCCGATATGGCTAGCAATCCGATTAAACCTTTTGTTGTAGCCAAAAACACAACCGTTTTTCCTTGTTCTTCCAACTTTTGCAGCTGAGTTTCAACTTCTTCGTATTCTACGTGTTCTTTCTTCATTAGTTTCCTGTTTCCTAAAATGTATCTTTTGCCATTTATTTCGCCTTCAATACCGTATCCGACCAGAGCTTTGAATTTTGAAACAGGTGACAACTTAAGCTTATGTTCTTTAACTTTTTGTATTATTGACTCAGCGAGCGAATGTTCAGACCCTTGTTCCAAACTTCCGGCAATTTGTAGTGCTTTTTTATCATCTATAGTTTTATCAAACACAAAAATATCTGTTACCTCCGGCTTACCTTCAGTTAAAGTTCCTGTTTTATCAAAGGCTATTGTTTTAATTTTATTGGCAATTTCGAGCGATTCTGCATCACGAATTAAAATTCCTTTCTCAGCGCCTCTTCCTGTCCCGACCATAATTGCTGTTGGTGTTGCAAGTCCTAAAGCGCAAGGACATGCAATTACCAAAACTGCAATCATACTGGTAAACGCAAAACTGAATGTTCCGAAAACATACCAAACTACAAAAGTTGCTGTGGCCAACATAAGTACGATTGGCACGAAATAAGAAGACACAAGGTCAGCCAGTCTTTGAATAGGGGCTCTTGAACTTTGAGCCTCACTTACCATTTTTACTATATTTGCGAGCATCGTATCATTTCCTACTTTAGTTGCTTTAAATAAAAATGATCCTTGCTTATTGATAGTCGCTCCGATAACCATATCTCCTTCGTGTTTCTCAACCGGAAGCGGTTCCCCCGTTACCATACTTTCATCAATTGAACTCGATCCGTCAGTAATGACCCCGTCTACAGGCACTTTTTCTCCGGGTCTGACACGGATAATTTCATCGACTTTAACTGATTCTATAGGGACATCAACTTCTTCTCCGTTTCTGACAACTCGTGCCGTATTTGCCTGAAGTCCCAGGAGCTTTTTAATCGCGTCACTTGTATGTAGTTTTGCTTTGGCTTCCAAATATCTTCCAAGTAGTATCAAAGCGATAATTATTGCTGCGGTATCAAAATACATAACCATGGGAATTCCAAATCTGTCAAAAACCATCGGGAATAGTGTACCTATAAGCGAGAATCCATAAGCGACACTGGTTCCCATAGCAATAAGGGTATCCATATTGGCAGTTCTATTTTTAATCCCTGATACAGTGGCTTGATAAAATTCTTTACCCGCCCAGAATTGAACCGGAGTTGCCAGAAGCGCCAGAATGTTTAAATTTGTGAGAATTCCATATATAGGGGAAATAATTGAAGAGGTAAACAGAAATCCGAACCATTCAGGAAAACTACCTAAAAGAATAACAATACTAAGTATGATAGATACAATTACCTTAACTTTCAATTCATCTAGCTGTCGTTTCTTTGCAATGTCTTTCAATTCGTCGGCGGTTTTGTCATTTTTTAAGTTCTTGTCGAGTATTGCACTATAGCCTGCACTTTTTACCGCTTCGGAAAGATGTTCGTCGTTCGTTTCAGAAGAGGTTTCGACTGTTGCCAATTCACTTGCGTAATTTACCGATGCAGAAAGCACGCCGGGAGTTTTTATAAGTTTCTTTTCAATCAATTTTGCACAGGATGCACAATGCATCCCAACAATCGGGAAAGTTTTTTTATTATTTAACAATAAGTTTTCCATGATACATGTTCATTCCGCATTGGAAACGATAAGTTCCGGCTTTTTTTGGCTTTAAAGTAATTGAAACTTTCTCATTTAAAGGCAGATATTTTTTTATTTTAAACTCAGGAAGTACGACTTCTTCCAAACAACTTGAAGGGTCTTTTCTGTAAAAACTAATAGTTGTTTCAGTGTTAAGAGGAACTCGGATAGTTTCCGGTTTATATCCACCTTCAACAATAATGTTTAAATCACCGTTAACATCAATAACTTCATCTTTCTTGCCAAAGAAAAACCAGTAAATAAAGGCTATTAAACCTCCTCCGAAAATTATTACCAAGATCTTATCCAGTTCCATATTTATTGATTGTTTTTAACTTTAATATAGTTAAATTGTTCGATTGCTGGTTTTTTCAAACTACTCATCACTCTAAAAATTTAACAAATTACTTACAACTTCTCCATTACTTTCATTACTTCTCTAATTACTTCTTTATCTTTACCTTTTCTTATAGAGTCGGCAACACAATGCTTCATGTGATTCTCTAAAACTAAATGATCAGTTTTCTTGAGTGCAGACTGCACCGCTAAAGACTGATGAATAACATCTACACAATAATTACCTTGTTCGAGCATTTTTATTACTTTTTCCAAATGTCCTCGGGCAATCTTATAGCGACGAATTATTCGTTTATTTACACTTGTATCTCTGGGTATACCTTTTGGCATAATGCTTATTGACTTAATCCCCCCATAGGGGATATAGTCACTATATCTTAAATTTTTCGGTTGTCAACAAGTGATTGGCAACATACAATACAATTTATGAATCAACTTTGGTTGGCATTTATCACAGGATTAACAACAGGAGGAATTTCCTGTCTTGCTGTTCAAGGCGGACTTTTAACATCTTCAATTACTTCTCAAACTGAGAAAAAAGAAAGTGCTCAGGGAAATTGGAAATTTATTGCCATGTTTCTCACAGCAAAGCTAGTTGGTTATACTATTTTAGGAGTGTTATTAGGTTCTTTAGGATCTTTTATAGTATTGTCATTACACGCTCAAGCATATTTGCAGGTTGCAGTAGGTTTATTTCTGTTAGCAACCGCAGGAAGGCTTTTGAACCTTCATCCTATTTTCCGATATTTTGTCATTCAACCGCCAAAATTTATCTATAAGTTAGCCCGATCTGAAAGTAAGAAAAAGGAATTTTTTGCTCCTGCGCTTTTGGGCTTTTTAACAGTCCTTATGCCATGCGGGGTAACTCAAGCAACTATGGCAGTAGCATTGGCAACAGGTAACCCTATCCTGGGAGGTGCTATTATGTTTGCTTTTACCCTTGGTACAAGTCCGGTATTTTTTGCTTTGGGAATAGGTGCTCTGGAACTTATGAAAAAGAAAGCATTTTCTTATGTGGCTGCAGGGGTCGTTTCTGTATTTGGAATCATGTCTATAAACGGCGCGCTTGGTCTTTTAGGTTCACCTCACACACTACAAAACTACTATAAAGTAATTATTTCACCTGATATAAACGCATCAGAAAAAGGCAAAATTGCAGGAGTGAATTCTGAAGGGACACAAGAAGTTACTGTAAAAGTGCTTGATACCCGCTATGTTTCCGACACTAACACCATCACAGCAGGAGTACCTGTGAAGTTGAAACTAGTTACAGACAAAACCTATGGTTGCTCCCGAGCTTTCACCATCCCGAGTTTAAATATTTCAAAAATATTACCAGAAACCGGTGAAACAATTATTGAATTCACCCCGATTAAAAAAGGCAGACTGGCATATGCATGCAGTATGGGCATGTATACGGGCTCATTTACTGTGATTTAACTTATATAGTTATAGTGGTATAAATAGACTTTTACTTTTCTGTTTAAGTTCGGAGTACGATATCTAATATTTATAATTTGAATATGGCAAAAGCAATAAAACATTACAAAGTCAGTGGTATGGATTGCGCCAGCTGTGCAATGGTAATTGAAACTGAACTGGAAGATATAGGTGTAACAGCAAAATGCAGTTTTTCTAAAGAAATTCTTGAAGTGGAATTTGATCAGAAAAAAACATCAGAAAGCGAAATTCTTAAAGTAGTTGAAAGTGGTGGTTATCACTTAGCTAAAACTGATTAACGACAGGACCTGTAGCATTTGTTAAGAGTTCAACTGGCTCTAACACATTTTCATTAGTATTATTAGGTAGTTCCGAAGTAGGTTTTTCTTCTTCAGTCGCAGTCAGTTCTTCTTGAGGCATTTCCCCCAATCTTTTAAAAGGATCATTATATTCATTTGTCATATTTATCACCTCATTTCTACGTATATTTGAAATCAAAAAAGTTGCACGTTTGACTGTTCATTCTCAGCTAATTTCTTTGAACCTTTGTAAAAATCAAACTGTACTACTTTTTGCCCCCTTTTTTCGTTTTCTGACTTAATTGAGTTAAGTAAATGCAAATTTGTTTGCGGATACTCCTGTATTTTAGAATATAGAGTTTTATCTACAAAATACACCTGCACATTTTGTGTAAGCATTGCAAGGAATCCTTTAGGAAAATATATCTCGCTTTCAGTTTTTTTGGGTTTTTTAGCAAACCATTCACGTTTATTGTAGTTTGTAAAACCCTGTGAAGTTATCAGATAAATGGATCCGCCCTTATCCGCATTATGAAATCTTTCTTTATCACTTACGATAAAAAACAACACATCTCCCATAGCCCCGCCATTTGCCCACGAGTCGTCAGACGGAACTAAGAATTGTGTTGCAAACGCAAATTCATCTGTGGCAAATACGACCTGCCCTTCCTGAAAATCTGAAGGAATTGTTTTCGCACGCGGTTCAATTTGAGATAGGTTTCTGACAGGTGAGGCATGATATAAATACCTCGGCTTTTTCATTTTCTTGGTAATATTTTGTCATTGCCCATCCATTTTTGGAGAACTTCAGGAATAGAAACTGTACCGTCTTTTTGCTGAAAGTTTTCCAGAATTGCAATTATAGTCCGGGAAGTTGCAATTGCGGTGCCGTTTAACATATGTACGAATTCTACTTTTCCATCTTTCCTTTTAAAACGGATGTTTAAGTTTCTGGCTTGAAAGTCAGTGCAATTTGATGTGGATGTTACTTCACCATAATCATTTCTTCCCGGCATCCAAGCTTCAATGTCGTATTTTCTGGCAGCCATTGCTCCAAGATCTCCCGTACATTGTTTGACGACTCGATAAGGAATTCCTAAATCCTGATATAGTTTTTCTTCCATTTCCAAAAGATAATCATGAAGAGCATTTGATTCTTCAGGTTTACAATAAATAAACATTTCTGCTTTGGTAAATTGATGAACCCGATACAAACCCTTAGAATATTTTCCATATGCGCCCGCTTCTTTTCTGAAAACATGTGAGTAACCGATATATTTAGTAGGAAGGTCGTTCTCCTGAATAACTTCATCAGCATGTTTTCCGGCAAGCGTCACTTCCGCGGTTGCAATTAAACCTAAATCTTCATCTTCAACAGTATAAGTCTGCGCTTCATTACCTTTGGGAGCATAACCTGTTCCAAGGTAATATCGCGACTTAGCCAAATCAGGAGTCATTACAGGAACAAATCCTTCTTTTGCTAGTTTTTCAAAAGCATATTGAATAAGTGCCAATTCAAGAATTGCTCCGGCACCGTAAAGATAATAAAATTGTGAACCTGTTACTTTTGCTCCCGCTTCAAAATCTAAAATTCCCAATTTCGTTCCGAGTTCCAAATGATCTTTAGGTTCAAAATCAAATTTTGGCACTTCTCCCCAATGTTTTAAGACTTCATTTTCAGCTTCGTCTTTTCCTACTTTAACGTCAGGTTCAGGAATATTGGGAATTCCATGAAGCGCAGTAAAGTAAGCTTCTTCGACTTCTGAAAGTTTTGGTTCTAATACTTTCAAATTTTCTTTAACACTTTTACCTTCTGCGATAAGTGTTTCATCGGGTTTTTGTTTTTGTGAAGTAGTGATTTTCAGTTTTTCTGCAACTTCATTGCGTATCTGGCGCAAACTTTCTACTTGTAAAATTAAATTTCTTCGATCCTCGTCAAGTTTTAATACTTTATCCACAACAGACGCATCCATCTGCTTTGCAGCAGTGGCTTCTTTTACTTTGTTTGTATTTTCGCGAATAAACTTTATATCAAGCATAATTAAGTATATCGTACTTAAACAGAAACGTCTTTTCGAATTGAAACATCCTTCATTGGGTACAATCTTCGTTGCACGTCTGCATATTGTTCTGCAAATTCTCTCGATGCACAAGGTATAGATTTTTCTGGACGCATGAAAAGTTTTAATACTAACCCCGCGCAACCAGGTTTATTTCTAACTTCAACAACATAAGGTTTTTTTGGCGCAATATATTCTTTTCCCATAAAGTGGGGAATTATACCAGATATTGTTGTATCGTAGCAATTATTTTTCATAATGCATGGTCTTTCATTTCAGCCCGCAAACCGTTCAGATGTCGCACGTCATTTGCCATCAGAAGCCGGAGTTTTGTTTGACCATTTTTATTGGTTTTTTCAAAAAAGTTAAGCGCCGCAGATTCCAATTCAAATCGCCAAATAAGATCAAGATCGAGATTCGCAGATAATGCAAGTGCAATACGGATTATATTATCGTGAGTTACCAATATGGTGTCTTCATCTAATGCGGTATCGGAAAGAAAAGATTGCACCCTGGCTACAGTTTCCATAAATGATTCACCCCCGGGAAAAACTACAGCACTTGGTTTTGTCAGCCAAAGTGAATAAATATCGCCATAGTTTTCTGCTATCCAGTTTTTGTGTTTGCCTTCCCAGATTCCATGATTGGTCTCAATAATTCTTGACTCAATGGTCACATCGCAATCGATACATTTCGCTATTTCAATTGCGGTTTGAAAGGTTCGCTTCAGAGGGCTTGAGACAACATGCCTTATCCCTAGTTCCGCAAGTCTTCGTGCAACAGCTTGTGCTTGCAATTGTCCCAGCGGTGAAAGGTCGGTGTCATGTGTTTGTCCTTGATATATTCCTTCTTTGTTTGCAAGAGACTCTGCATGCCTAACCAATACAACTTTGGACAACCGCTGCTGATCTTTTAATTCTTTATTCATCTCGAGTTGTAACAGATCTTCTTCCATTGTTATTTGTTTTTCATCCTTTGGTATCTTTTTAATTTATTACTATCTAATCTCATAATTCTACATCCTCCTTCGCCAAGGCTTCGGAAGGATTGTGTATTATTTGTAAATTTAATAAGTACACAAAAAAACACCTTTCATAGATATGATAAGGTGTTGCGCCCCGTAAATACAATTTAAGGGAGTTGCCAGCTCAACTGAATCTTAATTTACAACTGTAACGTAGTTTATACGGCTTGGTTGTTACCCCAAGCAACTTGATGGTTGGATGCCATCTCAAGCGTTGTTAACAGATATTGTAACAATACTTTATTCGTATTACAAATATTTATGAAAACTTAGATTCAATATATTTGGATATCTCTAAAGCATAAACCAAATATTGTCTGCATACTTTTTTACCAAAATGGGTATGCCAAGAGTCCAGAATCGGAAATAAGAAATTATAATCATGTATTGCTTCTTCAGGCGCAATTCCTTTTCTTTGTTCCATAAGCCAAAAATCTTTCTCTCGTTCAGTTCCATATCTTAATTTATCAATATCATACACAGAACCGAAAATGATTTTGAGTTCTACGTTTGACTTATCCGGTTTGTATTCAAATTCATCATGATGAAGAACAGTTAATAGAATATTTTCATCTAATAATCTATTCTCTTTAAGAATCTTTCTGGCAGTTTTTTCTCCTTCGACTGCGTGAGACATGCCGCACCCAAGATGCCGTTCAATATCGTGCAACAGACCGGCAAGTATTGTGTTCTTTATAATTAGATCCTTTTGTAGTTGAGAAAGAGCGTGTCTTTCTGCTTCTTTTTCAGAGATGTATCCTGCAAGCCTTGCAACCCATAAAGCATGCTCTAAGGAATTATTAATATCAGCGTCAACTGATTCAAAATACTCTTCAATATCTTTTACAATTGGATCAAAATTATGTTTAACGATTAGTGAAATATGTTTAGTGTCTTGTTCAGAAGGGATTGGGGGGAGACTGTTTTTTTCTTTATACTGTTTTGCAAATAGTGCTACTTCTTTTAAAATATCATCATAGTT
>CAYWFF010000025.1:2935-4409 GCA_964458085.1 uncultured Gammaproteobacteria bacterium | reverse complement strand
TCCCCAGCGTCTCTGGCTTTTTGCTGTTCACTAAACCTTTCAAACTGATCCACTGGATCATTGAGTTCTGAATAACCGTTTCCCAGTTCAGATCCTGCCAAAATTACATGAAATCTCTCAGTTATCTTTTCGTCATCTTGTTTTGATTTTGCAAGAGGCGACATAAATTTCGGCTCATTAATTAAAAATGCAGGACCTGATATGTCTTTCCTAACTGCTTTCCACAAATTGTCAATTAACCTATTTCTATTGATCGCTCCTTCTAATTCAATTCCTTGTTTTTTGACAACTGAATGTATTTCTTCATCACTGGAAGTAAATATATCTATTCCAAATTTTTCTTTCAATATTTCAACATAATCAATTTCCTGCCATTCTTCTGCCAAGTCAAATGAATGTCCTTTTGACTCAAACTTTGTTTTGCCATAAACGTTTTGAGCAATATAGCGGAACATTTCTTTGACCATGTCCATATTGTCACGATAGTTTGCATAAGCCCAATACCATTCAATTTGGTAGTATTCCTGCAAATGTTCATCGTCAATTCCTTCATTTCTGAAATTTGGCCCCAAGGTAAATATTTTCTCAAAACCTCCTCCTATTAATCTTTTTAAATAAAGTTCTGTTGAAATTCGAAGATAAAAATCTTCATCAAGTGTGTTGTGATGAGTTTTAAAAGGTCGGGCGTCAGCACCCCCGGTAAAATGCTCCAGTACCGGCGTTTCAACTTCAACAAATCCTTTCTCAAGCATAAAAAGCCTGTTTACTTGCCAAAATTTTGCTTTTCTTTGGAAAAGCTCTCTACGTTTGGGATTCATTATTAAGTCCAAATACCTTTTCCGAAAAATAAGTTCCCGATCTTTGAGGCCTTCCCATTTTTCAGGTAAAGAGCGAAGCGATTTTGTCAGCAGTTTTATAGAGTTGGGAACAACTGAGATTTCACCCCGGACTGTCTTTGTCACAATACCGTTTGCTTCGATAAAATCCCCCACATCCAGAAGTGATAAATCGGCAAATCCGATTGTCTGCTTCTCTTTATTTGTTTCTTCCAATTTATCCTTTTGGACGAAAAGTTGCAAGTTTCCGGTAGCATCCTGAATATGCCCAAAGGCAATATTTCCATGCTCCCTCCACGACATTAACCTTCCGGCAACTATTACTTCTTTGTTTTCAAATTCAGAAAACTCATCATTAATATGTTTATTCGTAAACTTCTTTTCACTTTTTGAAGGATAGGGATATATACCAAGTTTTTGCAGCTTTTTAGTTTTTTCGAGTCGAATGTCTCTGATTTCTTCCAGTCGCGATTTAGCCATATGCCAAGTGTAACAAACTACGGTAATTAAGTAAATTGAACTTAAGCACCAAAGTTAAAAATTACAGTTTCCGGTTTTCCCTATTTACTTAAAAAATAATGTTACTACAACGATTAATTTTCGAGCTTTTGGGGTTCTCTGCTTTATTAAGAGTAAAA
>CAYWFF010000025.1:0-2835 GCA_964458085.1 uncultured Gammaproteobacteria bacterium | reverse complement strand
ACTACAACGATTAATTTTCGAGCTTTTGGGGTTCTCTGCTTTATTAAGAGTAAAAATATCCTCTGAAGAAAATTTCCACTTTATTAAGTTGATAGGTTAGACGCGAATTTAACCTATATCCAAAATCTTATACGTAATTTTTCCTGCCGGAGCTTCAAATTCGACGGTTTCTCCAACTTTTCTTCCCAGCAGTGCTTGTCCTAAGGGTGAACTGTGCGATATTTTCTTTTGTGCAGGATCAGCTTCCCATTCGCCAACGATATGGAAAGTGTGTTCACCGTTACCGTTTCTGAGGGTTACTTTAGTGCCGACTGAAACCTGATCGCCCGCAGATGCATCATCCACTACAACAGCATTAGTTAAAACTTCTTCAAGCTCACTAATTCTGCCGTCCAAAAACTCTAGTTCATCTTTGGCATTATGATAATCGCTGTTTTCAGCCAAATCCCCCTGTTGGCGGGCGTTTGACAGCCTATCCACGACTTTTGGTCTTTTTGTATTTGTAAGTTCTCCAAGCTCTTGTTTAAGAGCTTCAAGTCCTTGCGATGTAATTTGTACTGGTCTATTCATTGCGTCCATGTGTCTATATTGCTATAAGCATTAAAAATCCCCCTTTTGTCATCCTTTAAAAGTTAAAGCGTATCTTTGCAAAATAAGACTTTACAAGTTAAGTGGACGACCCGCATGAGGGGGGAAATCATGCTCAATAACTAGGAAATTGTATACCCCATCTCATTTTTTGTCAATATTTCAATATATATCATTCCAATTAAAAAAATAAGTTAGCAATTTTCTGCTAACTAGCGCAAGCATAAATATATACCCCATTAGACACTTAAGCTTAATTTTATAAATTGTTGATTATAATACTTATACACTATATGAGTTAAGCAGTGAGGAAAAGGTATGGAAAATGTAAGTATTGCGTTAGAATAACTGTAACTATATTTCTCTTAAGAGATTCTTACAAAACAACATTAAAGTAGTGAGGGGAAGAAGTTAATATGGAAGCAAAAATAAAACCGACGGTTATCTTTTTAGGCACCTACCCTCCGGTTGAAGAGGGAATATCAACATTTAATCAAAACTTACTTCAGGCGATTGGAAAACTGGCCAACAGTTCATTGTCTACAAAAGTTGCTGCGGTAAACTTTACCGGAGTAGATGCGTATCAGTACTCGGACGAAGTGGAATGGATTATAGATAAAGAATATAAAAAAGATTACATCGAAAAAGCAAAAGAAATATCTCAGGATGAACGAGTGGCAGTTGTTATTGTTCAGCACGAATACGGACTTTTTGGCGGAAGGGAAGGCTCGTATATCGTAGAGTTTCTCAAACGGTGCAAAAAACCCTGTATCACCATAATGCACACTGTTCTTCCCGAACCAACTGGTCCAATGTATAAAGTAACCCAGCAGGTCTTAAAATATTCGGATGCTATTGCAGTTTTGAGTGTTAACTCCAAAAGGATTCTGGAAAAGCTATATCCGGTGGAACCTGAGAAAGTTTCAGTAATTCTTCACGGTATTCATCCGGTACTTTTCCGAACACCCAGTCAGGGAAAAAGGCGGATGAAGCTGGAGGGAAAAACAGTATTAACTACATTCGGACTTTTAAGTAGAAATAAAGGGATAGATTACGTCATTCGAGCGCTTCCTAAAGTAGTTGAAAAACATCCTGACATACTTTATTTGATACTCGGCCAAACTCACCCGCTTGTAAGAAGAAAAGAAGGAGAAAAATACAGACTTGAGTTAATCCGTTTAGTAAAAAGGCTTAAGTTGCAAAAACATGTACGCTTTTACGATAAATTCCTGGAATATGATGATTTGCTCAACTTTCTACAAGCAACTGATATCTATGTTGCAACTTCACTTGACGCTAATCAGTCCGTAAGCGGGACGTTTTCTTATGCCCTAGGTTCTGGGAGAGCGGTTGTAACAACGGCATTTTCTCAGGCAAAAGAAGTAATAAAAAATAACACAGGAAGAATCGTTCCCATAAAAGATTATGCAGGATATGCTGATGCTATTTTAGAGTTATTGGGAAACCCCAAAAGACTTTTAAAAATGCATCGAAGCGCTTTTGCAAAAACGCGATCCATGTTATGGAACAACGTAGCGGCAGACTATTTATCTCTTATTGAGCATATCTCAGACCGCTTTACCAATGGTCATCTATTACTTCCCAAAATCAGCCTCAAACATCTTAAGAAAATGACAACAAATGTTGGGTTGTATCAATTTGCCAAATACGATGTCCCCATGCCCGAGTTGGGCTACACCATTGACGACAATGCGCGGGCATTAATTCTCATGAATAAGTTGCTGGAAACTGACTTCTCCAGAAAAGATGTATTGAAATTTACCCGTATTTATTTACATTTTTTAAGTGCATGTCAAATGGAAAACGGTAATTTTGTTAATTATCTAGATGATTCCCGTAAACCTACACCGCAAAATTCAGAAGAAAATTTAAATGATGCTCGTGCCCGTGCAATATGGGCTCTTGGTGTGACTGCAGGCAATAAACTCATGCCGGATTTAATCAGAAAAAAAGCACAGGAGATGTGGGACAAAACACACCCCATTATTAAAAGTTTAGTTGAAATACGCTCGCGGACGTTTGTAATATTAGGACTATGTGCATACTTGGAAAACCGAAAAGCAAACGATGAATTTGAAATTATTTTTCTGAAAAAACACGCTTCGGAACTTTTGAGAATGTATGAAAAAACAGCTACCAGAGACTGGCAATGGTTTGAGAACAGATTAACGTATGCCAATGCTCTTATCCCCATGAGCTTGTTTAAAGCATACGAAATAACTCAAA
>CAYWFF010000024.1:0-14869 GCA_964458085.1 uncultured Gammaproteobacteria bacterium | reverse complement strand
GGCTCAATGTATGGGGCAATTGAATTTATCAGAAAAGCTGAAAAACTGGGCGGGGAAATTAAGCCGATTATCGGGCTTGAGGCATATACTACTGTCGGAGATCATACCAAAAAACCGGAGCGAGGGACAGCTAACTATAACCATTTGCTTCTTTTGGCTAAAGATGAAGAAGGTTATAAAAATTTGATGAAAATTACTTCAATCGCTCATTTGGAAGGATATTATTACAAACCGAGGATTAATCGTGAACTTTTGGCAAAATACGCTAAAGGTTTGATAGTTACTTCCGCATGTGTCCTGGGAGAAGTCGCTCAAGCGCTAATCGAAGAGGATCAAAAGAAAGCAAAGGAAACTGTAAAGTGGTTTTATGACGTATTCGGAAAAGATTATTATCTCGAAGTGCAACGGCACAGGTATGAAGACTTTGTACCTCACCTGACAAATCCCGATATTAAAAATGACGTTGCTACTATGGCCAAAAACGAGAAGATTGTTAATAAGGGAATTGTAAAACTCAGCCGCGAATTCGGAATACCGCTTCTAGCCACAAATGATGCACATTACATCAAAAAAGAAGACGCAACGGCACAGGACGCTTTGGTTTGTATCTCTACAGGCAAAAACGTTACTGATGTAAAAAGGCTCAGATTTATTGATGTCCCCACTTATTATGTAGCTTCTCCTGAGGAGATGGCAGGCCTTTTTCCTGATTTACCAGATGCTTTGGAAAACAGCAATAAAATTGCTGATAAGTGTAATTTGACTATTTCAACACTGGGAAAATGGTTTTTTCCCAAATTTCCTCTTCCGGAAGGAAAAAATGAAGATGAATATTTGCGGGAATTGGTTTATGAATTGATGCCTGAAAGATTGGGACATGAACCGACAAAAGAAGAAAAAGAAAGGGCAGAGTATGAACTGGAAATTATTAAAAATAAAGGATATTCAGCATACTTTTTGATAGTCCGCGATCAAGTAAGATTTTGTGATGAGGCTGGAATTATTACAAATACCAGAGGTTCGGCTGCAGGGTCTTTTGTTTCTTATATCGTAGGAATTACAACAGTAAATCCGCTTATTTATTACCTTCCGTTTGAGAGGTTTTTAAATCCCTATCGTCCATCTCCTCCCGATATTGATTTAGATATTGCGGATGATAAGCGTGAACTTCTCATAAAATATATGGCAGATACCTATGGCCATGAGAAAGTAGCGCAAATATGTACATTCGGGCGCATGCTTTCACGCTCATCCGTAAGAGATGTTGCCCGGGTACTCGGTTATCCTTATGCAATAGGTGACAGAATTTCAAAAATGATTCCGCCTCCCAAACAGGGATTTCCGATAACTATCCAAAAGGCAATGGCAGAAGTGGAGGATTTGAAGAAATTGTATGATGCCGACCCAGATGCTAAAAAGATTTTAGATCTCGCAATGCAGATAGAGGGGAATGCAAGACACATATCAGTTCACGCTGCGGGGGTAGTGGTTTCCCCTACTGATTTAACGGATTTTACGCCGATACAAAGAGAGCCTTCGGGGGATAAAGTTATTACTCAATATGAAATGCATGCGGCAGAAGACGTGGGTTTAATTAAATTTGATGTATTGGGTATAAGAAATTTATCGATTTTGGGGAGTGCTGTTGAAAACGTGACTAAAACCCGAGGAATAACTGTGAATTTAAAAAACATTCCACTGGATGACAAAAAGACCTTTGAAATGTTAGGTCGGGGAGAAACAATGGGAGTTTTTCAAATGGGATCAGGCGGAATGACAAAATGGCTGGTTGAACTAAAACCTGAACGAATAGAAGATTTGATGGCTATGGTTGCGCTTTACAGGCCTGGCCCGATGCAAACAATTCCGGAATACGTAGAACGGAAACGCGACCCTTCTAAAGTGAGCTTCTTGGATCCGCGGATGGAAAAATTTTTGGGTGCTTCCTACGGATTAATAGTTTATCAGGATGACTTACTGTTCTGTGCACTCGACCTGGCAGGATACACTTGGGAAGAGGCTGATAAATTCAGAAAAGCGGTTGGGAAAAAAATACCTGAAGAGATGGCAGCCCAAAAAGAAAAGTTGTTCGCAGGAATAATTGCAAACGGACAAACACAGGAATTTGCCGAGAATTTATGGAAATTATTTGAACCGTTCCAGTCCTATGGATTTAATAAAGCCCACGCAAGCTCATACGGGATGGTTGCTTACCAAACTGCATATATGAAAGCAAATTACCCGGTTGAGTATATGTGTGCACTTTTGACTGCTGAAAGCAACGATACGGAAAAAGTATCACAAGCAATTACTGAGTGCAGGCGAATGGGAATAAAAGTATTTCAACCTGATATTAATGAGTCTCAGGAAGGGTTCACAATTATTAAAGATAAAAATTCTCTCGATGGACAGGCTATACGTTTTGGTTTAAATGCAATTAAAAACGTGGGCAAAGCTGCAATTGAGGCTATTTTTGAAGAACGCGATAAAGAGCAATTCCACTCATTTGCAGATTTTATCATAAGAGTCGACGGCAGACGGGTTAACAAAAAAGTGCTGGAGAGCCTGATTAAAGTCGGCGCATTTGAAGCTTATGGTAAGCGTGCCGCACTTTTGGCGTCAGTTGATGAGATTAAAGCAAAAGTTTCAAAACCAAAGTCGGATAATTCAAACCAGCAGGGTCTTTTTTCTACTGAAGACTTGGGAGGAGCTAAAAACAGTGAAGATGTCTTAGTCCGAAGCGATGTAGATGAGTTTGATGAACGTGAACTTCAAAATTTGGAACGAGAGCTTTTGGGATTTTCACTTTCTTCAAAACCGGTTTTTGAACTGTTGAGTTCGATTGCTCCGCTTGCAACCCATAAAATTCATGACATTTCTCCTGAGGAAACTTTTCAAAAAATCGTCCGTATTGCAGCGGTTATTTCGGAAGTACGTGTAATAGTTACAAAAAAAACAGGCCAGGAAATGGCGTTTGTAAAAGTAAACGATGATACGGGCACAATAGAACTTGTAGTGTTCCCAAAACTTTATCAGGCGATAAAAGACATGCTGATTGACAATACTCCCCTTCTGATATCTGGGAAAGTTGACAACAGAGAAGATACAGCTTCAGTCATTGTTGATAAAATCGAGACGGAAGATATTGCAGGCGGAGAAGGGAGAAGGCTATTTGTAAGGGTGCCTGAAGGAATTGATGTAGTCCAGCTAAAACGTTTAAAAACACTGCTTTTGGCTAATCCCGGCCAGCAATTCATAACTCTTTTGTTTGAAGGTAAAAACGAAAGGCAAATAGATTTGCCAATAAAAATTTCCTGGACAAAAGGTTTGGCTACACAGATAGCAGAACTTCTGAGAATTGAAGAAATAGGCGGAGAAAACTGAGAGAGTGTGTGCTTGTAGAAAAAACACTACTGTTGTACAATAGCAAACGTTATGGCTTTAACTGCAAATCATAAGGATATATCATTTGGTGTCGGGGATACCATTCGGATAACTCAAAAAATAACCGAAGGAGAAAAAGAACGTCTTCAGGCGTTTGAAGGTATAGTGATAGGAATAAAGGGAAGAACCGGATCAAAAAGCTTTATTGTACGAAAAATAGGCGTTCAGCAAGTCGGAATTGAGAGAATATTTCCGCTTGATGCTCCGACGATTGAAAAAATAGAAGTGTTAAGACATGGCACCGAAGGATCAAGACACGCAAAACTTTATTTTATTCGTGAGAAGTCAAAACGGGAAATTGAACAAATTTATTCCCGTTCCACAAAAAAAGCCAAGGTAAAGGAAGCAAAAGCAGTACAATCAAGAAAATCTTCTTCAAAAAAAGCAAAATCTTCAACAAAAAAGTAATTGGATTAACAGGATATTTTAAAATTTTGTACAATAAAATGTGTCCGATCGAAAATCTATTGGAAAAACCGGTGAATTGTATGCTCAAAATTTTCTAAAAAAACTGGGATATACGATAATTGCCTCAAATTATTTTACTCCTTTCGGTGAACTCGACATTATTGCGGTAAAGGACAACACCCTCATTTTTGTCGAAGTAAAAACACGCAGTTCGAAAATGTTCGGAACCCCCGCAGATGCAGTTACTGCGAAAAAACTTGTTCACATACAAAAGTCCGGGGAATACTTTGCCTTGAATAACCGTAGTTTACCGAAAAAACAGCGAATTGATGTTGTTTCACTAATGTATTTTAATAACCAAATTACGGAAGCTGAGTTAATTCAGGTGTATTAAAAACACATTTATTTTTACCGAAGCGATAATTTTACGCTATATAAGTGCATACTATACTTAAATTATGCTTGTAATAGAAACATTAATTGTCGGAGCAATGCAGACCAATTGTTATTTATTGTATGACACAAACGACTTAAGCTGTTTTATCATAGACCCGGGGGACGATCCGGAATATATCAGTTCAAAAGTTTTAGAATTAAATTTAAAGCCACAGGCGATCCTGGCAACGCACGGCCACTTCGATCATATTACAGCTTCACTTTCATTAAAATTGGCATTTGAAATACCCTTTTTTATGTCAGCTAAAGATAAATTTCTTTTAGAAAGGATGAAACAAACCGCAGAACATTTTTTAAAAACCTACACCGATCCCCCTGCATCAATTACGGAGGAATTGACGGACAGCACAAAGCTTAACTTAGGAAAATATCATTTAAAAGTAATTGAAACACCCGGCCATACTCCCGGTTCTGTGGCTTTATATATTAAAAATAAAAATATATTATTTGTCGGCGACCTGGTTTTTGCCGACTATCGCGTAGGCCGCACTGATTCAAGCTACGGGCGGAAAAAAGATTTATGGGAATCAATAAGTAAACTTTCTCAAATGCCACCTGAAACAGTGTGTTATCCGGGACACGGAGATATTATGTTGATATCTGACGTTCGGAAATTAATTAACCATTAATTTTAAGGTAAAATGCAAAAATAGCTTCCGATACGAGACACCTCACTTAAAGTTACGGTATCTGAAATAAAAGCGGAGGCGGTGCCGCCGTCTAAATTTATTGCGTCAGTAAAAGAAAGCGAAGTGTTTTGCTGTACGGTTTGCAGCATTTCAGGAATTTCTTCTAAGGTAGGTCCAGCATATGCGGAGTCTTTGTTGAATAGAACAAAAAAGACGACATGGCGCTCCCTTGTTATGGCAGCAACTATTCTACGCGCATTATCGTTTGAATCTGAAAGTTTCTGTAACTGGCGGTTGTAGATGAGTACGGGACCGGTCTGTAAACCTATACGGGGACTGGGTTCGGGTGTAAAAGAAATTGTGGGTCTACCCGCTTCGGGAATTGAGAGGAACCCATTAAATAAAGCACTATTAACGCTTTCCGAAAGTGTGCTTCCGTTTGCTATAAATTGGCCAATATGTTTATTCTCTTTACTGTAAAATCCGCCGCTTATCAAATATAAACAACCGTGTTTTTGCCTTGCTTCAGTTGAGGTTAACTTATCTTCTAAATTAGAAAAAAGCAGGATTTTTTTAGGATCCCGAACCAAAATCCACGCACTTTTTATGCCGTTACCGGTATCGATTTCAGCAATATTATTCATATTTTTTGGTGGAGTTAAGGTAGGAGTTGAAAGATTATCAGTATTTTCACTTTCAGGAGTCATTCTGCCTGTGACGAAAAACAATATACTGATAATGACAATAAAGACAGCAAGTAAGATGGGTTTATTCATTGGTAAAAATTCTGAACGGTATAAAGTATTAGAAGTATTGTACTAGATTATTGAAGCAATGAAAGCAAAAAGCATTCATTTGTTGACCACGTCTGCTTTATTTTCTTCATATTCTGCCATTTCCAATAGTGCTTCATATGCATCCCAAAGCTTTTTTGAAATTAAATCATAATTTTCATAACGGCTTTTTGCCGCGTACCACTTAAGCTCTTCCGCAAGTTTTCTGCTGTAATATGCATTTACTTTAGTGTCTGCCATATCTTTACATAATTACTTTATGCAATACATTTAATTCACCACAGTATCTTGCATCAAGAGGTTCGTTTTCGACTGCAAGTGCCAAAGGAGGACCTGCCGCAATTGACGTAAGCGGTTCCCGTATTGTGAACTCTTCTCCTCTTAATACATATTGTATCGTGCCTAAGTTTGAACAAGAACCTTCGTAAATTAGAAGTGTTGCATCTTTAGAGGATTTTGAAGAATTAATTTTAAAAGCGGTTACCTTGTCGTTTTCGTCGATCGTTAAAAAACCGTATTTTTCATTTGTTACGCGATCGAAAAGATTAACTTGAGTAGGTGTAATAACCTGTGACGTTGCCGATTTTACTTTGGGAGTATAACTTAAAATTCCAACAAGCCCTAAAACTACAGCGGTACTTTTAGCTACTATTTCCTGCATTAACCATAATTTTCACAAATAGGGGTAAGAGCGGTAAAAATCATTAGTAATAAATGAGTGAGAATATTTTGCTAAAATTAACTTTTAAATTTACACTTCTTTCACAATTATTACCACAATACTACCAATGTGTTATAATACACGCTTAGTCTTTGTTTTGGTCTGAAACTGCCCTAATATGTTACCTAAAAAAACAGGAAAGTTTTGGACAAAAAAGAAACTGCTACGGCTTCTTATCTTTTGTGAATTTATGTTTCTTTTAGTTTTTGTGCCACAAATTAGAAAAACCGACAAACCGCCTCAAGTAAAGCTTCAAATAGCTTCTGAAAGAAAAACTATATATCCTGATTTACTTGTAAAACCTTTACCTGAAAAGGATATTGTTAATCATATTAAGATTGCCAGTGGTAAAAACACTACTGAAAACCAGAATTTGAAACCCAGTCCGACTCCCGTACGGAGAATGAATGCCAGAGTGAAAGAAAAAAATAAGGTTGTTAGTGTTGCAGTTGTCAATAAAACAAATACTGATATTCCAAAAAATACCTCAACTGCCGTACAGAAGAAACCTGCAAACGGATCTGTTCCGGAAACCGGATTTGACGATATTTTTGCCAAGTACGGAGAGGAATACGGAGTTAACGCCGACCTTCTGAAGCATATTGCAATTTGTGAATCAGGTATGAATCCTGACGCGGTAAACGGGCCATACGGTGGTATTTTTCAATTTCACCCCGGGACTTGGGCTTCCAACAGGCGGGCTATGGGATTAACCGACTCCGAATCTTTACGTTTTAATATTGAAGAATCCATTCGTACTGCAGCGTTTAAAATAAACCGCGACGGTGTGGGAGCGTGGCCTGTTTGCGGCAGAAAAGCTGTAAAAAACATTGCTGTTTTATAACGTGCTTCTTATTGTTCTCTTAAAATAACAGGTATAAAATGTAGTTATGGACGGGCTTTTTCTGATAATCATCGCGATATTGCTTCCTCCTCTTGCAGTATTCATGGAACTTGGTTTTGACATTCATTTTTGGATAAATTTAATTTTAACGCTTCTGGGATACGTTCCCGGGATACTTCATGCTTTGTGGATAATTTTCACTTTTTAGTCTATAAATTGGTATAATTTATTTTGTGCAGGATAAAACTCAAAAACTAATTAAACTAAGAGAAAAACTTTCCATGTATCAGGAAAAACTTGCTTACGAAATGAAAGGTTACCGTGGTGTTATTCATGAAAGTGCGGTAAGCGAAATTAAACACGATAAGGTAATGGTTCTCCGTGCCATGGTGGACGGTATTAGCTCAGAAATAAAAGAACTGGAAAAAGCACAGTAATCCTCTTTCATTCATTTCTCAACAGCAGTATAGTGATATATAGAGTATATTTTATGAAAGCGGGTGATTTAATTTGACCGATATAAAAGTCCAAAAACGAGACGGTTCGGAAGAAGCGTGGAGTGAGGACAAACTAATTAGTTCAATTGTAAAAACCGGGGCAACCATAGAAACTGCGAATATAGTTTCTGGCCGTGTCTCTCAATGGCTTCAGGATGTTTCTGCAAACGGGACAATAACTTCTGATAAAGTTCGTGACATGGTTACACAATATCTCAGAGAGGCTGACACAACCGCTGCCGGAATATATGAAACCTATAAAAAAACAGCAAGCTAAGGCTAAGTGTATGCATTACAAAAACCTGGAGATATGCTAATCTTTATATATGGAAAACAATGATTTAATAGGTGTGCCTAAAACAGAAAATCAGCTTCGGCAAGTAGTTAAACCTGCACCCGATCAACCCGTAACACGATTTGAGAAAATTGTTCGGACTATCATAATCGGAGTACTTCTGTTCTCATTGATATCTTTTGTCGTTTATGCCTTGAGTGCTTTGGGAATCATAAAACTTCCGTCAGAAAACGTAATTGTGCCGAATAAAATTTCCGAGTTCGTTCTTACTAAGTTCGAATCCCAGGAAGATTTTCAAAATTATCTGAAACGCTCTTCAGAAACCTCATTTTTTTCAGCCTCTTTACAACGTTTAGAGGTTTCTCGAGACAGTTTAGTAGGAAGCCCTGCAATGGGAAGTGCGGAAAGCATGGCGCCTCAACCCACCAGAGTTTCCTCAACAAACATACAGGTAGTGGGGATAGATGAACCAGATATACTAAAAAATGATGGTCAGCATTTATATTATTCAGCAGAAGAAAACTGGTTTGGGAGACCGCTGCCTGTCGACAGATCTACTTCGGATATTATAGCGCCTGATTTTAAACCGCCTGCAGCTGGTAAAACCAGGATTATTTCAGCAATTCCGGATTCCGAACTTACACAAGTCAGCGCTATTGATAAAACCGGAGAACTATTTCTTTCGGACGGAAAATTGTCAGTATTTACAAACACGTCACTTATTACATATGACATAACTGATAAATCTGATCCCAAAAGCCTTTGGACTTATACATTCGGCAGCAAAAACCGTCTTCTTGACGCACGCCTCAGTGGAGAAACCATTTATCTGGTTTTAGAAACACAGGTTTCTTCTTCCAATCCATGTCCATTTAACATACGGGAAAATGAAAATGTTTTAACGATACCCTGTACTGATATTTATCACCCTTCAGTGCCTGTACCCGTTAGCGCAACCTTTTCAGTCGTAAGTCTCAGCGCAAAAGACGGTACGGTTAATGACTCAGTAACTTTTGTGGGAAGTGCAGGCAACTCAGTAGTCTATATGTCAAAAAATGCCCTGTATGTAAGTTATCCTTATACAGAATCCCTTATTTCATACACTTATGGGTTTTTGTCTGAGAAAGCAAACGATCTGGTGCCTCAAACTGTAATTGAAAAACTATCCACACTACTTACTTATGATCTGAGTGAACAATCTAAATTAACAGAAATGAGCGTTATTTTGGAAGAATTTACCAATTCGCTGACGGATAATGAACGGTTAAAAGTTCAAAACGAACTTCAAGATAGAATGTCTGATTATACTAAAGAACGTACTCGGGTATTGGAAAAAACCGGCTTGGTTAAAATAAACACTGAAAGTCTTGATATCACCGCAACGAATGCCATACCCGGAGTACTTTTGAACCAGTTTGCAGTCGATGAGCATGAAGGTTTTTTAAGAGTTGCAACTACAGTAGGCAATTCCGGAAATTTTTTCGCTGACGGGGAATCTGCTAATGATGTATATATCTTGGATAACAGCTTAAACATAACAGGATCTGTAATCGATATGGGAATAAGTGAACGGATATATTCAGTACGTTTTATCGGCACTAAAGGTTATGTGGTAACTTTCAGACAAATTGACCCTTTTTATATTCTCGATTTATCCGATCCAAGAAATCCCAAAAAGACGGGAGAGCTGAAAATACCGGGATATAGTTCCTATCTTCATCCCCTGTCTGAGGAAGATATTCTAGGTGTGGGGGTAGAAGGCGGGCGCTTGAAGCTAACTATTTTTAACGTCTCGGATACGCAAAACCCAAAAGAAACAGATACTTATAACTTAGATGAATACGGCAGTGAAGCTCTCCAAAACCACCATGCATTTTTACTGGACGATAAGCATAAAGTGTTTTTTATTCCCGGTAACCAGGGCGGATATATATTTTCTTTCAGAAATAATGAGCTGGAGTTAGTAAAAGCAATAAGCGGATATCAAATTGAACGTGCAACGTATATAAACGACACCATGTTTGTTTTAGGCCGTGATAATATGACTGCTTTGGATGAAAATGATTGGACTGAAAAAGGCGAATTAATCTTCGAAGAATGAAAGAAATAGTAAAATTCAGCTTATTTTTAATAGCAATTATAATTATGTGGTTTATAGCTTTCGGAAATATATCTTTTTATAAAATTGAAGAACCTGACGCATGGCCGCCGGCAGTCAGTCCTTCGCCATAGAAACAATATTTTGAAATTCAGAACGTGGAATGGGGATAATATTTGATGTGTGTTTTTGGTTTAAAATATACCTTTTAAGTATTTTATAAATATCCCAATCAAATTGAGGATTGTAGAGCTTAATTTCACTCGCTGAACCGTTATCGCACACGGAACCTAAATAAAGCCATTTATCAATTATGTGAGTCTCCTTTTTGGCAAAATATTCTTCAATAATGCCAATAGGTTCCTGAAACGGCCAATCGGGAATTTTAAGTGAAGAAAAAGCCTGCAGGAATCTGATGTTATAGCGTAAGTAATTTTCTTTCCCCAAACAACCTCCCCTGCATTTTTCAAGCTGAAAGTGAAAACAGGCACCTTTTCCGGATTCGATACCCAGAAGCTTGGGACAAAGATGATATTCTTCCGTCAAATACCTGATAGCTTCTATAGCTTTTTTCTTTGAACGGAAAATGCCTACTATATCTTTAATATCCGAACCGGCGGAAAAGGATTCTATTGATACAGTCAGAAAACCATTCGCGTTCTCTTTTTTTCTTAATACGGTTATATTCTGATGACGGCGGAGTTTCTTGTTGTATATAGGCGATTTTTCTTTAATATATCTGGATTCACGAATTAATGCTCCCAGTTCGCCTGCAGTTTCAATGGTTTCGATGTGGCTGACTTTTTGTGAAATGTTCATTTCTGTGGTGGTTTGATAATCGCTCGCAAAATGAGAAAGCACACGATCCCGTACTGATACGCTTTTGCCGATATAAAGGATGGGTGGTTCTTTTAATATATTGTCTAATACTTTACCGTACATAATATACACTCCCGGCCCTTCGGGTAGTGAATTTAATTGCTCTTCCGTTAAGGAATCGGGGAGAGTGGGTTTTTTAAGAAGACAAGTTAAAGCATTTTTAAATACACTAATTTCAGTCAGTTCGGTTGCGCGGCAAAAAAAATCATAAGTTGCTTTGGCATCATCATACGCTCTGTGTCTTGCGGAACAAGAAATACCAAAAGTTTTGATTATAGTATCTAAATTGTGATGGGGTAGAGAGGGAAATAATTTTCTTGATAATTTAACCGTACACAGAGTTTTTGCAGAAAATTGCATTCCGGTACGGAAAAATTCATGTTTTAAAAATGCATAATCGAAACGCGCATTGTGGGCGACGAATACTCTGTCTTTTAGGAGAGATAAAATGTTAACTGCCGCTGAATCAAAAGTGTGCGCTCTCTCAGTTTCTGACTGGCTTATGCCTGTTAAAGCAGTGATTTCGGGGGGTATGTGCGTTTGGGGATTAATAACCTCTGAGTAGGTTTCAACAATTTCATTATTTTCTACCACAAGCGCTCCCACTTCTATAATCCGGTCGCGACGTGGATTGGTTCCGGTTGTCTCAACATCAATAAAAGTAAACTTTGTCGGCAGCCGCATAGCAAATACTATAACATGCTCCCAACAAAACCCAAATATGGAAACTAAAGATTTCTGCTTTTACATTTCGCGGGTCTGTCTGGTGCCGGTTTTTTCCAGTTTATTTGCCCCCTTTCTCATGTTGTCCGCCAGCTTTTCTTTTGCCGTTTCTTTAGCAGAGTCCGTTTTCATTTTTACTTCACCCAGTTTCTGTTCTCCTTTTGTTAACATATCCTGAGCCTTTTGTTTTAAACGTTCCCTTTTATCCTTATCTGATAATACTACTGCAGCTGCACCGACTGCCGCTCCCACTATTGCTGCAGTCATGGGATTTACACTCTTGCTGTTATTTGTATTATTTCGCGTCATATTTATCACCTCCTGTCAGCTTGCCTATAAATCCTGATACTACAGAAAGTGCACCGACTTTAAGCGTATCTTTAACCATTTGCAGATCTTTTGTAGTGTCTTTTATGTCATCAGTTACTTCTCTGACCGATTTTAAGGTTTTGACAAATTCATTACCAACCCATACAAGCGTTCCCGTTACTGCTATGGCTGAAAGTATTAATATGACGTATAAAAAATCAACAATTTGCATCATCTTGACTGTAAAGAATATAGATGAAACTTATGTAAATAAAATGTAATAGGAAAGAAATAAAACAAGCATATTTATATTTTAGATAATGTTTCTTACCTAATAAGAACTTGATGTTAACTGATGTCTTGCAGTAGTTGTCTAAAGTGTAAAAATGGCAGTAAACGGACAATTAAAACCGCCAAAACCAAAAATAATTGATAATTCAGACACCTCAAAAGAGGATAATTCAAAAAATAGTTCTGATGAAAAGAAAAACATTAAGTCACTGAGTGAAAAAGAGAAACAGGAAGTAAAGACAAAAAAAAGATTTAAAGCACAATCCAAAAAAAGAAGGCGTTTGTTTGAGGGGATACATGAGTATTCTAAAGATTCGGGGTTTCAACAAAAAGGAGGCACGGCAGGCTTTGACAAAGGTAAAGAAGCTCAAGTTTCACCTAAGGAAGCAGAAAAATTCAAACTGGATAAAATTACTGAGCGAAGCACGACCACCCTTATGCACATAAAAAGCGTATTTCCATTCAAACTGTTTCCTGATCAATTGATAATAGATGAGAATAAATTAACGGTAATAAACGGATTGTTTTTTTGGTCTGACAATATCATGCCTATATTTTACCGCGATATTAACAGTATAGAAGTAGTTACGGGCTTATTTTTCGCATCTATTGTTATTGAAGTTCGTGGATTTCACACAAACCCCAACCCTTTAACATTTTTCTGGAAAGATGACGCAATTAAAGCACCGAGGCTGGTTACTGGATTAATTGCGGCTGAGAGGGATGGGGTGGATGTAACAAAACTGAAAAACTCAGAGTTGAAAGAATATGCAGATGCGATAGGAAGATCAAGAAAAAAAGTTGCCCCGAATGTATAAATTACTATAAGAAATTATAATTTAATCTAATCTACGACACCGGGTGTAGGTGTGTAGGAAATGCGGGTATTGAAGTAAAATTAAATTTCACAGGAACTAAGTGTTTCACCGTTTAAGCATGTATCCTGACCGCTGTTTCCATATAATTTATCGCTTTGCGTACCGCCGTCAAGCAGGTCATCATTGGAATCCCCGTACATTTTATCATTTCCGTTTTCCCCATATAACCTGTCTTTTCCCGAACCTCCGTGCAATTCATCGTTACCATCGCCTCCGTGAATTGTATCGTCTCCCGAACCGCCTTTTGCTTTGTCATTGCCTGCGCCAAGATAACAAATATCATTTCCGCTTCCGAGATCGGCTTCGTCTTTTCCGCTGCCTAGAAGGACATAGTCATCGTTTGATCCCGTGTCAACTTTATTATTTCCCGATAGATCAAAAACCTTATCATTACCTTGGCCGCTATCGATTCGGTCATCTCCGCCTCCTCCGACAATAATATCGTTTCCCGAGTCTCCGTAAAGTCTGTCGTTGCCTTCTCCTCCCACTATACAGTCGTCTCCGGGACCTCCGTAAACCCGGTCATTTCCGCCGTAAACCACGATAAGTTCACTTTTCGGAGTTCCGTCTATCCTGTCATTTCCAGGAGTCCCTTCAATCCTGTGGGTTATTATCCCTTCAAGCTGGCTGCATTCTTCGGGGAGTTCAATCGGAGGCATTGCCGTAAAGAAAACTAAATCAAAAATTGTATTAGCATTTTGGTATTCATTTTCAGCATTTGTTTGAAAGCAAACTGAAAAATTTAAGGTCTTAGTTTCATTTGCATTAATGCTGAGCAGATTAATACCGGTTGGTCCGGTATCAAAAAACATTTTTAGCGGGTTTTGGTCGTGAAGAACTACAGATCCTTCTTTAATCATTAAATCTAACACTTCAGGGAAACCGGCAGGAGTCGCGTTAACATTTGTCGCTTTTACTCCCAAATTAAATGAAGTCTCTGAAACATTTTTAACCACGACTTCTCTTTCTTCGCAGTCACCAGGCAGCATATTATCGACATTGAAAATCGGACCGACCAGTGAAACACCGTTATATGTAACCACCAAAGCATCCGCCGCTACAACGCGGGAGTGTGTTTTCTTACCAAAAACATAAAACAAACCCGCTGCAACAAAAGGCAAAAGCAACAGGCTTAATATTTGCAGTTTTGTTAATTGAATGCTGGGTTTATGTTTCGGCATTAAAAATAAAATTAGCTTCCCGGGGTCGGATTGCTTTGGTCTACAAAGTCAATAAAAGCATCACTGTCTGTGCCGTCCGGTTCACGTTCAATAGAATGGCCGTCGGTAACTGTCGGGACGGACGGATTTAAACCGTCAGAATTATTTCCCCAGCTTACCTTATCAATTACAGCTAAATCGGGATTTTTTAAAATGACAATGTCTCCCGAATTTGCTAATTCCAAAGTTTGGCCGCCCAGAGAATTAATTTTTTCTACACCTTCAGGAATTGACCAAAATGTCCAGGTGCTTGCGTCGTGAGAAAGCAAAGCAAAACCGAGCGGAGGTATTGATACATTCGGATTAATCACGGCACACCTTAAATTATTACACACCTGCCAGTCTTTAATGTTTACTTCAGCGTCAGTAGGATTATAGAGTTC
>CAYWFF010000023.1:14265-16031 GCA_964458085.1 uncultured Gammaproteobacteria bacterium | reverse complement strand
CCGCAGTTATAACACATAATTTCTCACCCCCTATTTATTTGTCAGCTCTTTGTTTAAATATTCCACAACTTTTTTCGGATCAGCAGTAATTAACATGAGTTCTGAAATAGGCTCTTTTAAAAAACCTTCCATATACATTCTTTTATAATTTTCTAAAAGACCATTCCAAAAACCGTCAGTATTAACCAGAATGATTGGTTTATCGTGTGCTCCCCATTTTTTAGTTTCAACTATTTCAGTAAATTCGTCCAAAGTACCCGTGCCGCCCGGCAAAACCACTATCGCATCTGAAACCTCCAAAATTCTTTTTTTTCTTTCAGGAATATTTGAGCATTCAATTAATTCATCAACATCCTTCCTCCATGCTGATCTGAATTCTTCGCTTGCAACAGATATAATTCTACCGCCCAACTTTCGTACCCTATCTGCAGCGACTTTCATAAGACCACGTTCTGAACCACCATACACAAATGCGTAATTATTACCTACTAAAAGCTCTATTAGTTGAAGTGTTGAATTCTTATAAACAAGAGGAACCTCTCCTGCTGACAAGAATATACAAATCTTTTTTTGTTTACTAACTCGCATATATTATATTATACACAAACTTTGGTACCCTTAATGCAAAAATAGATTAAAACATTAATACAGAATGATTTTTTCAGCATTTATTAAAATGGTTTAGCTAATTTTTTAAATACTTTAACATCAAATTTAAAAAAATATTAAGTTGTTTACTAAAAAAGTAAAGAGAGTTAATATCATACGAAGCATATGGTAGAAAGGGGTTTTAACCCATTAGTTCACGAGTTTGGTCAACAGAAAAACAACGTAGAAGCTATACCGATACACCCCCCGATACTCCAAGAGCGGAACACAGACGACCAAGAGAAGTACACGCTGGGTTCTGGATGTGTTTAAACGGAGACCCTGAAGGTAAAACTTGGCGTTTTCAGCAAGACGATAACCATGAAGGAAGAACGTTTGGATTTCAAAACGGACTTCCCCAACCCGAATCGATTACTAAACCGTGGACTCGAAACAGTCCGCGTTCCGGTAAAGAATCTCGTCCTTATGACACAACTATTCTCCATACCTGGGAAGAAAGAAATATAGTAATAGATCCTACATTTATGAATGGAAAGATAGCGCGTATTCATATTGATTCGGCAAATTATATATCAAGAACTTATTGGAATGGTGAACCCATAAAAGACCATAGAGGTAAACTTCCGTACAATTTTTATATACAATCTGATGATTGGAGAAAAAATAATCGAATAACAATTGAGTCAGAAAACAACCCGAGTGATCCTTCATATGAACACAGCAAAGAATCTCCAACAGGTGTGTCTCATTTATGTTTGTATCCAGCTGAACCGGGATTGCGTAAACCTTGCTGGGTTGAATTTTTACCAAAAGAACATATTAAAAAAATAGGTCTAATTCCAGACTATAACTCAAACAGTATTAGTCTCGATGTCTCAGGTTACGGTAACGTAGATGGAATGCCTATAACAATCGAGGTGAGTCATGAAGGACAATTTATAACTCAGTATACTCACGAAATGACCAAGGGTCATTTAAAAGAAGTTTTGAATATTCCGGAAAGAATTACTTGGAGTCCTGAAAAACCAAATCTATATGATTTGGTTTTGAGACTGGGAGACGACACAGTATATACCTATTTTGGTTTTTCAAAACTGGAAGCTAAAGGTGATGAACTGTATTTTAATGATGAGCCAATATATTTGAATGGTCTTTTG
>CAYWFF010000023.1:0-14255 GCA_964458085.1 uncultured Gammaproteobacteria bacterium | reverse complement strand
ATCCTGTTTCATCAAATGAATATTATGAAACTATCGATCGATACTCAAAGATACAAAAAGGCGATAAACGAGTGTTTAACTACATGAGATTACATATGGATTGGGATCCGATAATGGATGATGCAGCTGCAAGAATTGGAATGATAGTTTCTCGAGAATTTGGAAATTGGGGTATGGATCATTTTCATAAAGATATTTGGCGTAAAGCTTTAGGGCAGTGGGGACAATTAATGCATACAATTGGAGGCAATCCTGCAATAAAAATAGTTGTACCCATCAATGAAGGTCCTGAAAAAACAACCGACAAGGAATTTTTACGATACATGTATTTAGCTTCAAAGAAAATCCGACAGGAACTGCTTGTTGTTAATCCCAGCGGTTTTCCTATTGCGAGAAATTTAAAACAACGAACCGTTGATTATACTGATATAGTTGCTCAACACTACTATCACGAACTTCATGAATTAAAAAAAGTAATAGAAACAAATCTCACTAGACAATTATCCAACTACAAACCGATACTTATTCACGAAGAAGGTGGGGATGGACGAAGTGAAAGCCTTAATCATGAATTTATTAATTTGGAGACAGAAATCCTTAATTATCGTGGTCCTTATAGCTGTTCAGAAATAGTTAATAGGGTCCGCGCGAGGAACTCACTTATAGATAAATATAAAAATTACGGAATAAGGGGGAGGGTGTATACTCAACTTGCTGATGTGTTTAATGAACCAAACGGTCTAGAAAATCAATATCATGTTCCACTATATACAGATGAAGAGTTAGCCGAAGCATTTGCGGTTAAAAACTAGTTATTTTCCCACCCCTGAGGATGAGCTTTATACCAAGTAACGAGTGAATTGATGGAGTCTTCCAAGTTTCTTTTTGGTTCCCACCCCAAAACTTCTTTAGCTTTTTTTGTTTCTGCAACCATAATTGCATACTCACCTTTTCGTGCTTCGGTTTTCTCTTTCGGAAGTTCTACTCCGAGTACTTCCTCAACAGTATTTACAATTTCCAAGACAGAATTGCCTGTTCCTGTTCCTAAATTTATAATTTGGCTTTCTCTACCTGTTAATAGATGCTCTAATGCTTTCAAATGTGCTTCATTTAAATCAACTACGTTTATATAGTCACGTATAGGAGTTTTATCAGGAGTGTCAACTGTGGGGCAAGTCAGATAAAATTTATCTAAATTCATCGCTCCTCTGACAGCGTTTTGCATCAGAAGTACCGAAGGCTTTTTTGAGTCACCTATCACTCCGTCATCGCTCGCTCCGCAAACATTAAAGTAACGTAATATTACATAATTTAATTCAGAAAGCTGTCCGTACCACTCAATCATTTGTTCAATCATCCGCTTTGAATGCCCGTACGGATTCGCAGGATTTGTGGGATGAGTTTCATCTATCGGCACATATTGAGCTTCTCCATAGACGGCACAGGTTGAAGAAAAAACAATATTTTTTATATCATAAGCCAGCATTGTAGATAGTAAGTTTTGAGTACCACAGACATTATTTGTAAAATACTTTTGAGGATTCTCCATTGATTCATTGACCAAACACGAAGCGGCATAGTGAACTACTGCGCTTATATTCCTTTCTTTTGTAAAAACTTCAGACAGGTCATCCTTTAAGTCTTTTTGATAAAAGGTAAACTGTTCAGGAAATTTTTCACTAAAAACTTTCAAAGGTCCTTTGTAACCAGTGGAAAAATTATCAAGTGCAACAACTGAAAATCCTTGCTGAAGAAACAGATATGTAGCAACTGATCCTATATATCCCCCCGCTCCCGTAACTAATAATTTTGGTTTTTCTGCCATAATTTCCTCATTATCCATTTTCAAAAGTCATTTTACAATAGCAAGCTGAACTGCAATTTAAAACTATATTGGAATAAATCTTCTTCTTAATGTTCCGGGGTATGTTATTTCTTTTCCGCCAAAAGACTTTTTGAAACGGGTAAATCCTTTCCAGTTTTTTATGGGAAATCGTTCATCATAAATTCCTTCAAAGTCAAAATATTTGTAACCTTCTTTTCTTGCATTTTCTAATGCCGACCATACTAAAAGTGTCGGAGCAAAAACTTTTTTTCCTATTTCGGATGTCGCGGCATACATATAGTAAACCGTATCAGAACTTGCAACTGTCAAAAGTCCGCCGACCAATTCTTTATCTACAAACGAAAAATATATTTGAGCTCTATTTTCAAAAGATTTATAAATGGCAACTATTTCGCTTTTAAGAGATAAATACATTCCCCGTTTTTTCGCTGATTTATGCCATAACATTGAAAAGCTTTCTATATCATCGCTTTTATTTATAACAACTTTCTTTTTAACAGCCTGTTTTATATTGTATCGAGTTTTATGGTGCATATTGGCTAAAAGATTATTTTGCGAATTTTGAAGATCAATAATTATTGTTTTCGTTGCGAGAGAGGGAGGACCGAAATGGAATTTATTTTCCAAATAAAAATTGGCGGTTTTCTCATCTAAAGGTTCCAACAAAATTTCAAACACTCTATATTTTTTTTGAAGAAAATTTAATTTTTCTAAAGGGACATGTCTTCTAAACCTTTGCAATTTCATTATTGATCCCAATATCGGAACTTTCCGGATATATACATTTGCTTTACCTATTTTTTCAACGTTCCAACCCAATAAGCGCATATAATTACCGTATTCTTTGGTTTGTCTTAAATCATTCATATGTAGTACTTAAGTATATATGAACCGCGTAATATCATACTAAAATTTCCAAAAAATAACGATTCTTAGGAGTATTTCTTTCACCCACGATATGATACCATTACACAATTGAACGATCATTTGGTGACATCTGCTTATTTAGAAAAATTATATAGAACGAGCTTGTTTCTTCTTATGCCCCAGAGTTTAGAGGAAGCTTACAAAACAATTGCAGAGGAAGCACTGGAATTATTTGGCGGAAAATACGCATCTGTTTTTCTTAAAACTAAAACAGGTGTACGTCGGGTTTACGCAACAGACTCTGGTTTGTATAAAATCAAACCCCGTCCAAAATTCGGGATTACTGCAAAAGCAGTTAAAGCAAAAAAACCTTTTGTTTCAAACGCTGACGATGGCAATAAACTTTTGCGCAAGTTCAAGGACATTCAAACTGTAATTACCATTCCGCTTATCTTTGAAAAAAAGGCTGTCGGGATTCTTACCATATTATCAAATAAATCCGAACAACTGTCACATGTCGACATTCATTTTCTTAACTTATACGGTGCAACTGCAAGTTTGGCTATTGTCAAAAGCAAACAATTTGAGCAACTTAAAAAAGCCATAAAAACACGCGATATGTTTATGTCTATGGCGGCTCACGAACTAAAAACCCCTTTAACGGTAATTAAAAGTTATGCCCAGTTAATTGAAAGGAATGTACAAAACGGCGAAATGCCTGATGCGAAATGGTCTTCAGCATTAATTCAAGAATCAGGCAGGTTGGCTGATTTAACCAATGAGCTTTTGGAATTAAGCAGAATTAAGACCGGAAAATTACGCTACCAACTAAAACCGTTATCACTAACTCACGTCATACAAAAAGCAGCGGAAGACGCAAAACTCAGCCATCCTGATTATCCCGTATTATTCAAAAGCAACTTAAAAGGAAACAGCGACATTATAAAAGGTGATTTTAATAAATTGAGCCAAATGCTCAACAATCTTATAAATAATGCCGTGAAATTTTCACCTTTCGGATCTAAAATTACAATTCATTTAAAAAGTTTAAATCATCAATGTTGTCTTTCGGTCAGCGATAAAGGTTCGGGTATCCCTAAAGATCAAATTCCGAAAATATTTGCAGAGTTTTATAAAGGCAATAAAAACAAAAGCGGAATGGGATTAGGATTGTTTTTAGTTAAAAACATTGTAGATAATCACGGAGGGTCAATTAAAGTATCCTCAAAAACAGGAAAAGGAACTAAGTTTGAAATATATTTTCAAACGACAAAATAATTATCCAATTTTTAATAACTCAAGCTCATGTTGGGTAGCTAAATTCTGCACAAAATCAAATTGATAAAGATAGTTTAGATACATTACAGGATGAGGAATGTATTCAACCGTATGCATACTAACTTGACTACTGGGTATACCAATTTTTTGGAACCATCTTTTATGAAACTTATCTAAGTATTCTCTACGCAGTTTCATATTATGAGTATTTGTTGGATCTTCTGTGGGAGGTTTGAAATTCGGAGGATATATTCCAACTTCTGAAGCATGTTTAATTGCGTACAAAAGTTCATCATAGTAATACAATGAAATCATCAATCTATCTCCCCCGGGTATTGAACTTATGTCTTGTATGTCATCTATAACAACTTTTGTGCCGGAAAAAATTGCCTGTGCAACCGAAGATATATTTCCATAATGATGTTTGTAGCCACGCATTGCAATCGTGTGGATAAGTAGTCCTTCGGTCGGAGAAAAATAAGATAAATATACTTGGGAAGTGCGTGGAATTAGTGAAAGTATTTCTTCCAAATTACCTCTTTCAGCAAGAAAAGGAGCTTCAACATCAATCAGAGGGTAACGTTGCAGTGCTAATTGTAACGACTTTTTAAATGTCGGATTATATAATTTGCTATACTGCAACTCTCTTTTTTCGAAACCTTTTTCTGTAAATTCCCTAATAACATTATCTTTTCCGGATTCTATCAAATGTTTTGCTGCATGCTGCGCTGATTCAAACGATACATAACAAAGAGTTTTTTTGATCTCTTCGTTATCTAATTTATATTTTTGGAGAACAGAATATTTTAATGCTAAATCTTGAGTAGTAGTCATTGTCTTTCCTGAACCTGGCCCACCTAAGCGTATACGAACACATGGTATCCCCTTTTTAAGGTAATCATTGATTGACTTTAGAGTAAAATACAACTCAGGGTTCGAAGGGTATTTAATGTAATTAAAATAATCTTTATAATCCTCTTGAATTCCAAAACCGCTTATTGGCAACAAATTTTCAAGTACTTTTATATTTGGCCTACCCTCTAAACTTCGTTCTGTCATATAATAACAATATGTTTCCCAGACACCTGTTTTATAACTTCATTAAAATTTGTTTATATACCATTTTCACGCTTTGGGTAATTATACCCCACACAACACCTAATACTGTTTTTGCTCAGGATATTGGAAAAGAAGTGCAATTTGAAGGAGTTATTGAATCGATAATTACTCCTGCCAACGAAACTGAAATAGAAACTGCAATAGTCAAATTAGATTTAAAAGATTCAGTAAAGGCAGTTATTGCTGAGTTTGCAGTTACCCAGGAAGCGGTAAATAGCTATGAAGTCGGCGATAAAGTTATAGTCAGCCAAATACCTTTTCAAGACGGAGAAGAACAATATTTTGTAGTAGACCATGTAAGGAAAACTCCCCTTGCATTAATTTTTACAATTTTCTTGGTAGTTGTTCTGGGAGTTTCCAGAATATGGGGGCTGCGTTCGCTTTTGGGTTTAATGTTTTCCTTTTTAGTCATCTTTTTATATATCCTTCCGATGCTGGCAAAAGGTTATGATCCTATTTTGATAAGCGTAATCGGAGCGTCTGTAATTATGTTAATCACCTTTTATCTGTCTCACGGCATAAACCAAAAAACGCACATTGCTTTGGTTTCCACGTTTATAGCGCTACTTGTAACTGCACTTTTAGCAGATACTTTTACTAATTTAGTCAAGCTTACGGGTTATGCATCCGAAGAAGCCGCTTTTCTTCAAAACATTACCCAAGGGACAGTCAATATACGAGGGTTACTTTTGGCAGGAATAATTATCGGAACTTTGGGAATATTGGATGATATTACAATTTCCCAAGCAGCCGTTGTTGAAGCTCTACGCAAAGCAAATCCTAAATACAGTTCCCGTAAATTATTTTTCGAAGCAATGAGTGTCGGAAACGATCATATTGCATCATTGGTTAACACACTTGTATTGGTATATGCAGGCAGTTCTCTTCCTCTGCTTCTCCTTTTTATTGATAGCCAAAAGTCATATCTTGAGATAATTAATTACGAATTAATTGCTGAGGAAATTGTACGTACACTTGTAGGAAGTACGGGTTTGGTGCTTGCAGTACCAATCACTACACTTTTAGCTGCACATGCTCCCCGGCTTTTGAAACAAGTTAAAACTTATAGCTATTGACTAATGCAACTTAGTTGCATTAACATACTGTTGAATGGATAAAATTGTTAATGATATTCTTAAAAAACATAGGCTTAAAAAAACTATTGCTCGAAAAGCTTTACTACTGGAAATATTTTCACAAAAAAAACCGACTACCGCTAAAGAGCTCTTAGGACAGCTGTCAGCAAAAGGGGTCAAAGTAAACAAAACGACGATATATCGGGAATTACAAATGCTTATAGCTAAAAACTTAATTACTGAAGTCCATCTTTCCGCTACTCAAGTATTCTACGAATCCACTCTTCAAGATCACCATCACCATTTAGTATGCCAAAATTGCGGTACTATCGAGAAAATAGCATTATGTGATATGGTTGATTGGAAAACTGAAATCAAACAGAGTAAGGGGTTTCATGTTAAAAAACATACATTAGAATTTTTTGGAATATGTCATAACTGCTACTAATTATGGAACTTATTCAGTTACTGGGTTTAACTACAATCGGGAGTTTCGCCGGACTTATCGGAGGCTTAGTCTTTTTGTTCAAGAAAGAATGGGCAAAAGTACTTGCATCATATGCAGTACCTTTTGCTGCTGGAGTACTGCTTGCAGTTTCATTACTTCACTTGATTCCTGAGGCAGAACATGGCGCGGGAGACGGAATATACCTTATCGTTTTAGTATCTTTCTTGGCCTCATTTTTATTTGATCAATACTTTGCGCACTTGCACCATCACGAAGACAGGCATGGAACTATGGTACGCGCAACAGTCCCTTTGGTTTTATTTGGAGATACAATTCATAATTTTATTGATGGTGTGACAATTGCAGCTGCATTTATGACCGATCCTGCTTTTGGAGTAGTTATAACTTTCGCAACTTTTTTACACGAGACCCCGCATGAAATCGGAGACTTTGGAATACTTCTCTCAAACGGTTGGGGTAGGTCTAAAGCTTTTATCGCAAATTCTATTTCAGCTTTCGCAACTTTCCCCGGAGCATTAATAACCTACTATTTTTTACAGGATTCACATGAACAAATTGGTGGACTTCTAGCAGTATCAGCCGGAATTTTTCTATACCTAGGGGCTTCAGATTTCTTACCTGAAATCGGTGAAGAAAATGAGCGACCTTCGTGGAAAAAACTAATGTTTGTATTAATTGGAGTTGGAATTATTTACACGCTTACTCTGATAACTCCCAACCACTAATCATTTACCAATCAGGTTGATTATCGTCAAAACTGTATCTTTTTTCCAATTTATGAACCAAACGATATAAACCGCCACACTGGGCAAAACTAAAAAATTTTCCGCCCAGCTGCCGGTTGTAATTCTTAAAAAAGACAATGGGGGAAAGCCAAATTTAAATTTAAATGGGAAAAGGAGCGGCAAACCTTCTTTCGTTAGACTATCTGCAAGCAAGTGTGAGACAAAACCAATCATGATACTTGCCATAACGATTTCACTATCAATATGCGCAGGGTTCAGAAGCTTCGGAAGCAGCCACTCTAAGATTTTATATAGTAAAAATCCTCCCAATACTGAGTGAGAAAGTGTTCTATGGCTCAAAAACAATCTCCGAAACACTTTCCCCAAATAATCACCGGCCGGCAGTAAATCCCAAAGTCTATTTGAAGCCTGATCCATATCAGGGATAAGGCTGCCCACAATATTTCCGATAATTACAGAGGAAAGAGTCAGCACGTTTAGAGTTTGCGGAGGATAAATCACTGCTACTGTAAGGAGAGATGCAAAAGCAAAAGCATCATGTGTCCGGGCAGTCATGGAGAAATTATAACACTATTAATTAATTCAATATTAATTCACTTAACCCTACTACTGTTGTTTTTAAAGAGTATAATGTTTTGTAAGAAAGGGGGTGTTTTAATAATGAAAAAAATAATTTTAATAACATTTCTTGCAGCAACTATAGCTTTAATTTATAAATCTGAAAACACATATGCAGCTACTCAACATGATGAAAATCATAACGAAATGGAACAAAGAATAGGAGTCTATGATCCGGCAGATTCCGGAGACACCACTCAAAATAGAGACAGAGGGAATTGAAGTTATTTTATTAAAAGAGCTTTCCAAATTTATAGTTTACAAACGCTTTTCAATTAAGCAGCTGGTTTTTTGTCTCCAAAACAACTCTTGACAAACATTGCAGTAATGTTAAAATTTTCAGTTCTCTAAATAATTGTTATTTGCTTTGAACAATTTTTAAACATGAAGAAATTGCTTTCTACATTAATAGTTCTAACAATTCTTGCTACGTTAATGTTTTCCAGCTCGGTTTCTGCTTCTGTAAGCAATCCGACAACCCTTAGAAATAAAGACAGTATTCTCCGGAATATTAATTTGAGTTCTTTGTCAAATTTAACCCGCGAACAGTTAATTGAGCTTTTGCATAATTTTTTCAACAGGCGCAGTTCATCAAACCAACCGCCTGTAAGTGATAACACTGGTTCAAACCAAAATTCACCAACTCCTACACCCACAACTCCTGCGTCCAGTCCCACTCCTACACCCCAAGCACCTCAACCCACAGTCGCACCGCAAAATCCGCCACAAAATCCATCTAGCGTTCCGGTCTGTACAAGTCACGATCCTCTGGCGTGGCACGGACTTTATGATTCAGCTAATAACTGCCATTATCAGCACGAGCATAAACATAATCCAAATGAACTTAACTCAATTTTTGGCGATGTAAGTTCCTGGTGGAACGGAACACAAGAAATAAGCTATCCATGGCAAACTCCGGATGAAAATCTTCATAAACACAATGTTTACGGTTGGATAACTAGAAGCAATATACCGGCACACAGTTCAAATTATATTAAAGACTTTAGGTTGCAGTATCATGCAATGAGTGCCAATCCGGGCATTGCCACACGCTACCATTCTTTTTCACTGGAAGCACAAATATGTAGAGCTGGGGGGAATTGCGGAATCGTCAAGACCGGAGGATGGCTCGACTTCGGAAAGCTGGAAGTTTTGGACTACCAAACACAGACACATTACAATTGTCTTCTGGCCGACGACCCGAGACTGTGTTCATCGACCGGTCGCAGGAAAATACATTACCGGTATCCCAGCACATCACAATGGGCAGCAGAAAATAAAGAAACCCAGTTTTTCTGGTACAGCAGACAGGATCCGATGGACGGGTCACCTTCTGTTTTACGTACGATTGTAGCTTTGGCCACCAATGACGCATGGTCAAATGTAAACCCCAATGCCCCTACTGAAAACGATTTTTTCTGTCCTGATTATAGATGCAACAAAAACGGAAGCACCATTCAATCACACGTTGTCCAACTCAGAATTCCTGGCGGAAATTATGATCCGGAAGGTGACGGTTATGCTGATTTTAAAGGTTGGACCAATAGGTATGGAGTGCCTGTAACTAATTGCTCAATTGCTTCTTTGGATTGTGTTCCATTGGTGTTGGAAAACGTACCCGTGGGTACCGTTCAACATCGGGATGATACTCATTTAGGACTTTCCCCCGCCGGTCTTACCGATTTTGACACGTCCCCATCCGGTGAATACTGGATTACATTCCCCAATTAATTTTTTTATTAAACCTCAGTAAGTTATGGAAACAGTTTTTAGGAAGTGAATTTTATAATTTATGCAATTTGACTTAAATCCGATCTTATTTTAAGTTTTTACTTTATTTTGTATTCTATCTGGTTGAAATTAATAGTATTTATTTTGCTGATTTTTCCAGAAGTTTTAAGTACACCTCGCGTAAAAGCTTTGCATCGTCCAGAGCATGATGAATATGATACTTCGCGGTATCAACTCCAAGCTTATCAAAAAAGTTTTCTTTGTTTTTAGGTTGATAACTCTTAGGATTAATCCCTAAAGCAAAAAGCATCGAAGCAAAATCCAGGGGCATCCAATTAAATGGTGTTTCTTTCATATCTCCGAAAAGTTTATAGCTATAAACAACATCATAAACGTCTACATATGCAATTAAATAAGGCTTTTTTACTCCCACAAATTCATAAATTTTCTTAACCGCATCATCACGACTAACCTTTTTGGTTGTTAGGGTTGGTAAAATATTTTCTTTTACCCAATCACTTACTTTGCCATTATGTTCTAGTTCCAAATACATTTCCCTACCATCATAAGTCACCATACCTATAGATAATATCTCCCCCACATAAGGGTCCATGCTTGAAAATTCAGAGTCGAAAAATATAATATTGTTTGAAAAAGGAGTGAATAATTTTGAAGGCATTATTTGGCTTTTTTCTCAAATAGTTTCCCCATTCCTTCAATCGCCCGGAGAACTTCAAGAGGAAGTGCAAAAACAACGGTGTTAGACTGATCCGATGAAATGTCATTTATGGAATTAAGAGTACGAAGATGCAAGGCTCCGGGTGCACTCGCCATTAAAGTTGCAGCCTTTGAAAGGTTTTGTGCTGCTGCTACTTCACCTTCAGAATTAATTATTGTTGCCCGCCTCTCCCTTTCTGCTTCCGCTTGTTTGGCCATTGTCCGTTTCATATTCTCAGGCAGTATGATATCTTTCAATTCGACTGAAATAACTTCAATTCCCCAGCTATTGGTGGTTTCTGTGACAATGTCGCGTATACGCTGTGCGGTCTTGTCTCTGTTTGCCAAAAGGTCATCAAGTTCCACTTCTCCCACCACATTCCTCATGGTTGTTTGCGCAAGCTGGTCAACTGCCCAAAAATAGTTTTCGACTTCAAGTATTGCCTTTGATGCATCACTTATTTTGTAGTAAATCACTGCCGAAATACGGGTAGAAATGTTGTCTTTTGTTATGGCTTCCTGATCCGGCACGTCTACCGCTTTTGTTCGTATATCTACTTTCGTGAAAGACTGGAAAATCGGATAAACTATATTCCATCCCGGTTCCATGTTACCCGTATATTTTCCAAGTGTAAATTTGATTCCACGTTCATATTGATTCACTTGTTTTATTGAAATTAAAATTACAAAAACAATTATAAACAAAACAACAATTAATATTTCCATGACTCAAATATACCATAAGACAGTTGACAGAAAAAGGTACAGCTGATTAAGTTATATAAAGAGGGGGTGAGAAACATGGAAATAAAAAACACCATACTTTTCATTACAGTCTGGTTTGTAAATGCTCTTTTGTTAATAGTTGCCAATTTCTTATTCCCCGATTCATTGGAACTGGGTAATGCCCAACTAACCCTTTTAATGGCAGCATTAATATCGGGTCTTTATCTTACTTTGTGGACGAAACTTGCAAAAGTGTTTGCAGTTGCTTTAAAACTTACACCTAAGGGCAGATACATGATGTTTCTATTCTATTGGTTTGCAAATTCCGCAGGAATTTGGATTATCGCCCGGTTGGCAAGTATCACTGGGTTTGGAATTGTGAGCTACATGTGGGCAATCGGACTGGGATTTGCAGCGAGTTTATCTCAATGGACAGTAAGACAGGGGTTAAAGAAGGTGAAGTGATATAGGTTTAAGCTGAAGAGAAAGTATACCCAATTCAGTTTCCGTGGGATTGTCGTTGTCTTAAGTAAGATCGTTCTCGTTTGGGAGATGAGAGTGTTTACTAAAAATCGATAAAAACTTCTTGAATTACTAAAAGAATACTGCTTTTGCAAAGTAAGCTCAAATAAAACAACTAGAAACACAGTATAAAAGTTACCAAAAGTATTTTCAATAAACTTAGTATTTTACTTTATTGATTTCCGCCATCATATTTTGTTTCAACCAAATGACAGTAGACTCCCCAACCGAACTCTGGAACGACAAAGTCGTAGTTGCGTAAAAAGATAAAGAAGGGTTATCTCGTATTTCTTAATTTGGTATATTGAAAATTACCCCAATTGCGGATAGTGGCATTTCTTCCACTTTTTTCCACTACCGCACCAGCAAGGGTCGTTGCGGCCTAGTTTTTTACTTTTTGGTGAAGAGTTGTTTGAAACTGATTCTGAAGATTTGACAGTTTCAGGAAAAGCAGAGGGGCCTGCTAGAATTGCTGCTTCTTCTCCGCCCGGAATTAATCCGGTTTTATCTAATTGATCTTCATTTGTGCGTGCTTGAGCAAGAGGAATTTCCTGCGGAGCTCTGACGATACCGACTCTAAAAATTCGCCGTGCCAATTCGCCATCGATTCTATCGAGAAGCCCTTGGAAATAGTTGTACGCTTCCTGTTTAAATTCTGCCAGCGGATCGCGCTGTGCATATCCCCTTAGCCTTACCGCTTGCTCAATTCCGTCAATATTATCTATATGTTCAATCCACATTTTATCTATTGACCCAAGGTAAGAAAACTTTTCAATTTGCCGCATGACAGGTTCCCCCAAAGAGCTTTCGCGGGAACTGTAAACATCACTGACTACTTTTTGCAAAAAACTATTTAGTTTTTCTTTATCTCCGCCGATTTTTTCCACTTCATTTTTGATTGCGCCACGGGAAGCATCGTCAAATGGAATCATCTCCATTAAATTGATAACAACCTTTTCTGCATCGGGTTTATTTTCATCAACAGGCCAGGAAATAAGTAACACCTCATCAATTTGATGGAAGAGTTTTTCCAGAATTTCATCTTTGACATTTTCAGCTTCTAAAATCCGTTTTCTGAGTTTATATACAATATCTCTTTGCTGGTTTTTAACGTCATCATACTCAACAACTCTTTTCCGATCATCAAAATGAAAACCCTCTACTTTAACCTGAGCTTGTTCAATAGCCCTCGAAACTAATTTATTTTCAATCGGTTGATCCTCGGGAAGGTTTAGTCTATCCATCAGACCTTTAATTTGTTCACCGCCAAAAATACGCATCAAATCGTCTTCCAGCGAGAGATAAAAACGGGTAGAGCCGGGGTCACCTTGCCGTCCGCTTCGACCCCGCAACTGATTGTCTATTCTTCGGGATTCATGACGCTCAGTGCCAATAACATGCAGTCCTCCCGCCTCAATTACTTTGTCATGCATCTCCTGCCACTTTTTATACTCTTTGGATTTTCTAAAATTTTCGGTGGTCATACCTTCCGGTTTATCGGGAGGGGAACCGCCCAAAACAATATCAACTCCCCTTCCGGCCATATTGGTAGCAACTGTAATTGCGCCAGGCTTACCTGCGTCTGACAAAATTAAAGCTTCTTTTTCGTGGTTTTTAGCATTTAAGACATTATGTACGACACCTTTTCTTTTCAGATACTCGTGAACAATTTCATTTTTTTCAATAGAGGTGGTTCCTACTAAAACCGGCTGGCCTTTTTTACGACGCTCATCGATTTCATTGGCAACTGCGGTATATTTTGCCCCAACAGTTTTAAATACAAGGTCTGATTTATCATCTCTTTGGGTTGGTTTATTGGTGGGAATTACCACTACGTCTAAGTTATATATCTTTTTAAATTCTTCGGCTTCAGTTGCTGCAGTCCCGGTCATCCCGGACAAAACATCATACATTCTGAAGTAATTTTGGAATGATATTGTTGCTAAGGTTTTACTTTCCTGCTGGATCCTAACGCCTTCTTTAGCCTCAACCGCCTGATGCAACCCGTCACTCCACCGTCTGCCAAACATTAGTCTGCCAGTAAATTCATCAACTATCGTTACACTATCGTCTTTCACGACATATTCACGGTCTTTTAAATAGAGTGTTTTCGCCCGTAATGCGTTCTCTATATGATGTATTGAGTCAAAATCTTTTTCATATAGATTCTCAACACCGAGTAACTTTTCAACTCGGGTTATTCCGTGTTCAGTAAGAGATGCGCTTCTGGCTTTTTCGTCTATCGTAAAATCAGTATCAGGGTTTAGTTTTTCTACCAATTCAGCAAATTTGTAATATTTATCTGTCGGATCCGTATCGGGAGCAGAAATAATTAAAGGAGTTCTTGCTTCGTCTATTAAGACTGAATCAACTTCGTCAACAATTGCAAAATAATGCCCCCGTTGAACCATTTCCGCAAGTGAGTTGACCATGTTGTCCCTCAAATAATCAAATCCAAACTCATTGTTGGTACCGTATGTGATATCAGCCGCATAGGAAGACTTTCTGTCTGTCGGTTTTAAATGTGCCAACCGCTCATC
>CAYWFF010000022.1:0-16663 GCA_964458085.1 uncultured Gammaproteobacteria bacterium | reverse complement strand
GTGGACGGTAAGGGACTCGAACCCCCGACCTCTTTCACGTCAAGAAAGCGCTCTAGCCAACTGAGCTAACCGTCCAAATGTATTAAAAATTTGCTCAGGTGGCTAAGGACTCCTTACCAATCTGAGCTATGCGTCCAAGCGTACTTATTATAACAAACCTAAAGGCTATTACAATGTCAGAGCTGGTGTTTTAGAAGAAAGTTCTTGAGTATCATATAATAGTTTTCCAAACTTATAATATCCACCCATTCATTGTCTGTATGCAAACCCCCACCTATCGGTCCAAACGTCACACCGTCACACCCTACTGTGTTGAAATGCCGAACATCAGATCCACCGTGCTTAACAATAACTTTCGCTTTAACTTTATTAACATCCTCAGTTACATTTTTCAGAAGATTAACATAGTGATTGTTTTGATCAGTAAATTGAGACGGCTCCTTCATTATTACTTCCAACTCACCCATATAACCAATCAGATTCTTTATGCTTTTAATAACATTACTGCTTTCCTCGGGTATGTATCGTATATCAAGAAATAATTCACAAATGTCTGGTATTTTATTAAAAGTTTTATTGGCAGTTTCAATAGAGGCAATATTAACAGTTGTTTTCCAGGTTTCTTTTTTGGGAACAGGATAGTTGTCATTTATCCGGGTTAATATTTTCTGCATTTTTGTGATAGCGTTTTCCCCGTCCCAAGGATAAGCGCCGTGTGCCGTTTTACCTGTGGTTATAACTTTTACCCAAACTACACCCTTAGCTTTATTGTTAATACCAAATTCCGTAGGTTCTCCTGCAATTACAAAGTCTGCCCTGACTCCTTTATCTACTTGATATTTAGTCCCGTCAAAGCCGCCTATTTCCTCATCTGTCACGAGTTGCAACCCCAGAGGATAATCAACAAACGGAGCAACTTCCTTAAAAACCAGAATTTCTACCGCTGCAGCCGCTTTCATATCCTGCGCTCCCCGGCCAAAGAGTTTACCTTTTCTTTCGAAAGGTTTAAATTGATATTCCTTAGCAGGCACCACATCCAAATGAGCATTAAGTAGAATTTTAAAATTAGTCACATTCTTTTTGTTAGAAAACAAAAGACTAGGGGTTGAATTATTCTGATATTTTATTGTTTCAAAACCAAAAAGTTCGTTCTTAGCTACTTGCAAAACCTCTTTTAATCCTTTTAGATTTTCTTTGGTTGAGTTAACCCGTATTAGTTTTTTTGATAAAGTAATTATATTATTCATATACAATTTTGAATTAATCGAGCTTGTTGTTGCTGAAAATTGTGGACATTGACCACCAATGCTTCGGGATCCTTGCCGCACCTATTATATTCATTTCTCATAACATCAGCAAAAGATCCTGATGGTCTTTGAAGGTAATCACCCAAACTACCAGAAGGCGTTGATCGAATCCGTATTAAAGCCAACCCGGCATAGTGGCAGGACTCCTCTAAACTGGGATATTTTTGTCTCATATAATTCACCAACGCTTCTGCCTGGATTAAAGCACGGACAACCTTAGGATGATTGTCGTCACTTACATTAAATGCTCTATTTAAGGTTCTTACATCAAAATCTGCACCTGCCGTTAAGCCTAAATCCTTAGCATGTTCAACCGTTGGAATATTTGATGCATCGGCTTCCAAGGCAAGCACGGCTAATAGTTGTAAATAGCCCAAAGCTCCTGCTTGATCCAGCAGACTTGGTGTTGCTCCTAACCCTGTTGCTTCTACTCTGCCTGAGGTTGCATTTGCGGATTTTCCGTATCCCACCTCACTCCTTATACGAGCTTGGGAATGCATTGCAGCTACAATACTACCGTTTGAACCGCTCGTATATCCTGCTCTAGCTATTGTGTGCGATCTTTGTGAAACTATATTTTCTGTTGTCCTTACAATGAAATTATCAGGTGTTAAAAGCGGCTGGCTATTGGGTCCCGATGTGGTGAGTAGGTGTCGCCCGGCGAGCCGAGCGTCTCTAATATTAACTCCTCCCACTTTAGGTTCAACTCCGTAAATAACGGGAGTTGAGGCAGTGATAAGTCCAGCAACTGCTCCCAATTCAGAACACATCAGATCTCCCATACCCACAAGCTGTTCTGTTCTGATACGGTTCTGCCCATTTTCTTTAAAATGAGGTAAGCCGATAGACATATGTAAAGCGTTCATAAACCATGGAGCTAAAGATCCTGAACGATTTAAAACAACTTCCATGTTGGGTAATCCTTCGCTATGGGCAATCTGATCCCACATTACCCATGCCTCTGGGTCGTGTTCCCGAGAAAGTTTTTCTAAAAGAAAAGTCTGAACAATTTGAATATATGGCCCCAGTTCTCCGCCGTCGTTTAGTACCTGTTCACTTGCCCTCCCCACAAGCGGGGCTGATGTTTCTGTATGCAGAGCAGTACTTAAGTCTTTTAAGACGTAACCTGATTTCATTTTTAGATAATCTTGTGGGCCAGAAACAGGCGCATGAGCTACTTCATGCTGCCCTTTAGTAAGTTCTACACTTTCGTGAGAACTGTCAACCCTAATTCGTCTGTTTTGGAAATATTTTACACATTCAGTTTCCACTCCCACTATTAAAGGACCGTTAAATTTCTGTGAAACCTGCTCCAGACTTATGCCTTGTGCAAGCGAATCTAGTATCTGCTGGCTTAGACCCGGTTCCCGTCCGGATACGGCAAGACTCTCTTCCACAAAAACTTCCCTCTGTTTTCCTCCAAAGCCTTCTGAGGTGGGGATGTAATTTGGTCCGCGTACGGCAGCCGCAACCCTTCTATTCTTTACAGCTACTACTCCTGTTTCGTGTAATTGTCCGTGCATTGTACCACCAACTTCTCTCCAGAAATCAGGTGTAAGCTCTCGAGAGTTTCTTTGGATAGTGGCAACCTTTGCGAAACTATCTAATGTTTTATTTTCTAGTTCTCTGGTCATGGTTTTTTAAAACTAAAAAACCTCTCGTGGTGAGAGGTTTATGTCTTTTTTAAATTTAGGTCTTTTTTATATCATTAGTTTCTCACCACGTTTGACCATCCCCGTAAAGAGGACGACCATAATGATGAGATACCAAAAATTCATGTTATTGGGAAGTATTGTAGTAAATGAGACTTAACTTTGTCAAGAAGAACTGTTTTATCCTGCAGAACGCTGGAGATAGTGTTCACTGGAAAGCAAATACTTTCCACCGCTCTTCTTGTAATTTTGCCCCCACATATTCTTTTTGCCTGCACGTTTGTTGGCGCCGTGAAGCCATACTCTAGCCTCTTCAATCTTTTTCCTAAATGATTTCATAAATTCTAATAATTTTTCAAAAAAGATAAGATGGTAAACTCCGGGATCTGCGGGTGCTTGCATGGCAGCAACTTCTACTTCTTCTGCAAGTCCTTCAGTTTGTTTGGCAACTGCTAAAAGTTCGTCCATAAGCATCTTGAGTTGAATTTTTAATTCATTAGATTTTTTTTCAACTCTTGAGCGTTCTTCTTCAAATAATCTTCTTTCGAAAGTTAATTGTTTGCGTTCGTTTGATATCAGTTCTTGTTTTCCGGACATTACCTGAGCCATTTCAATGGATTCGCCTTGAGTGATTTCACCGGTGTATTTTTTTGCGGGTGGAGGACCGAAAAGATGATCCATGAAGTCATCGGGCATCTGACCCAAAATATCTTTCCCCAACCCATTCACAGTAGAAGCCCCGATATCTTTTAATGTTTCTATTGGGTTCTGGTATTTGACCTTTTGCTGATTTTTCTGGTTTTTATTTTGGGACATATACCGTCTTTTTAGCTACACGACAATTCGGCTTATGTTCGGGAAATTTGGCAAAAGTATACTATATTTTACTAAATTTTTCAATCCGACATACTATATCAGTTGTTTAGAGGAGAGCAACAAGTGAGTCCAAAGCCTGACGTTTACGAAGCACAGCTTCAACCATTCGCCTACGCTCAGGAGTATTGAGCTCTTCGGCTAATTTCGGATCTGCGCTACTTACTTTAATTGCTTCGTCGATCATTTTGTCGTCAATTGCAATTCCCTCTTCATCAGCAACTTTAGTAAGCAGTAAGTCAAGTGAAATTGTATCGTGAGCTTGTTTGGCGTATTCTTCCCGCAGGCTCTGTGGAGTTTTTCCGATAGAAGCCAAATAAGAATCTAAATTTAAGCCTAATTTTTCTATTTTCTCCAGAAGTTGGGACAGTCTGCTGTTTACCTCTTCCTCTACCAACACTTTGGGGATATTTAATTTAGCTGATTCCAAAAGTGCAGTGATTGCCTGGTTTTCTTTTTCCTGGCGGGTAGGTTCTTTTGCTTCTTTTCCTTTATCGGGCGTCCAAAGCGCACTGGTTCTTCCTGCGCCACTGATTGCTTTTTTGTAATCACCTAACGTTATTTCCGGAAGTTCACAGGTTGTTGCACGAACTTGCCAATCTTCATTGTCATCAGCTTTAACTAAGTCAAACTTGGGATACATTGCAAGTCGAAGTTTATGCTCATCAATGGCGTCTCCCACTAATTTAGGTAAAATTTTTCCCAGAGTTCTATCTATCAGGGTGTTGTCGGGGATTCTTTCAAGTATTTTGTTCAAAGGAGCTTTGCCCTTACGAAACCCCGGAACTTCGATGGATTCTGCCAGCTCTTTTGCAACTTTTTCTCTTTCTTCAGAAATAGTTTTATAAGGAATTGTAAAGGTAATCTGAATTGTGCCGTCTTCACTTTTAGCTAGAACTGCATTGGATTTGCCGGAAGCTTTGGTTTCTTTTTTTGCCGCCATATGGGGATTATACCTTAGATTGAAATTAGAATAAAGACTGATGATTAATAATTAATTACAGATGACAAATTAAAAAGGTTAATTTTGGAAAAATCACCCTTTATGCTGGGTTTTTTTGAATTGAGAAGGATTGAAACTAGAGTTATTTAGTTTTTGGTTTTGAAAATTTCCCCTGTTGCCGCTGAATTTGCTTCCCCCACCGCTAAAAACACTTCCTTTATAGTGATCTGAAGTGCGGAATCCTGGTCCAGTTGCGTTTGGTTCCGATTTGCTTTTTTGATAACTTGCCATACCTATCATTATACCAAGTAATGCAAATCTAGTCTGCAGCAAGAGTGTGTAGGAACCATGAAATTAGAGAAAGCAAAATTGATGCAATTATTGCAGTCATGAAACTGGCAATAGTAAAACCCGGAACAATCATGTGTGTAAGCCACAAAAGGGCTACGTTTATTAAAAAGGCTGCAATTCCGAAAGTTAAAATAGTAATAGGAAGAGCAATAATTTGCAAAACCGGCCTAAGGAATGTATTCATAACACCGATTACGACAGCCGCAACAACGGCGTCCCAAAGAGTAGCAAAAGTAAAGCCGGGTATGATTTCGGCAACTACTATGAGTGCAAATACATTTATTCCTAAACGAATTAAAAGTTTCATACATACTTATGTTACGAAGTTTATTTACTGTTTGTCAATTGCTGTTTGGTGACAGCATGTCATCACACATATTTTTTGCGATTTATTGAATATGACTGCGGAAGAATTCTAAGTCTCTTGCCACCACTTCATCCCAGCCGGGAGTTAAATTATGGTCAGCTGATGGGTAAATATAGAGTGTCGCGTCTTTGTCCAATAATTTTAGCTGTGAAATTATCGAACTACTCCAGGCAACGGGTATAGCATCATCATTTGTTCCTTGGTGAAGCTGAATGGGGGCTGCAAGTCTATCCAAATAATTGTCAAATGAAAACTTTTCCACATCATAAAGGTCCTCAAATTCTGCAAGTTCACTGCGTATGTATTTTCCTCTGTCGGCCGACTCATCCGTATAATATAAAATCGAATACGGAAAGGGTTTGGTGACGGGTGCCCATAGTGTTGTGGGTATGTTGCGTTTTGTTACTGTCAGTGTAGTAAGTGCCACCTGGCCGCCGTTTGAGTGCGCCCAGATAAAAATATTCTTGCCGTCCCACTCTTTAACTGAAGACAATGATTCAAGAATTGAAAGTACGGTAGTGTATGTTTGGAAACGTGTTTCAAATATATTTTCTGATTCTTTGTCGGAATCTGCATACCCCAAAAAATCCGGAGCAACTGTTATGTAGCCGTTTTTGGCAAACACCTCTGCTGCACGCTTTGTGCCAATTCCGGTTACATATATTTTCTGGCTTACAAAGCCGCGCAGCATGATAATTAATGGCTTTTTACCGGAAGAAGAAGGTAAATTGATTTGACCGCTGACCGTTTTTTTGCTTGTTCCGGTTAAGTTCGGGTCAAAGGTATGAAAAAAAAGATACGATGTAAATTCAGGAGTTTCATCAAGAATTTCGTTCACTCTAATTTGCCCCGGCGTAATTGCAGTGTCAGAAAGTGCCTCAATTTGGTACCTTTCTAAAGGTCTGGCAATGGGCAATGTTTCTGTCACTTCATTTACGATCGAACTTACTTTTTTACCATCTAGATTTCCATTTACCAGAAAACCAGCTGCAAAGGAAACGGCGGCAATTACTAAAAAGATAAATACATTTGAAATCTTCATTTGTATGCCTAGAATACCACATTTATGTTATAAGTTCCGTTTTCCTACTTTCAAAAACTAAAGCAAATTAATTCCTATTCTCAAAATATGTAAATTCTTGTATACTTAAATATTAACGATGCCTTCCCTATCAGGAACGGTGTACATGATTAAAAAAAGTGATAATCCTTCAAAGGAAAAGCACGATCAGCATTTTTCTGAAAAATCTCCCCTAGACTCATTGGTAACCCGGTCAAGCCAGGTAATTTTTGAAGCTGAAGGTTTGTTTCCCTTCGAAATATTTCCGGATAAAATTACTATTTGTCCCAATCGTATCACGATAACAAGGCGCGGGATTATGACCAAATATGAATGTCCGATGCTTATGGAAAGCGTAACCGGAGCTAGGATCTTTCAAAATATGTTTTTTGCAACGCTCTACATAGAAACTTTTGGTTTAAAAGAAACTCCCGAACCTTTGAAATATTTACGGATAAACGAAGCGAGGCTTGCAAGGCGCTATATTTTAGCTTTAATCGAATGTAAAAAAGCGAACATTGATTTATCAACTCATTCAATAACTGAGCTTCGAAAGAAACTTCTGGAAATTGGGCGTGTGAGAGACGGAAGTTTGTTGGATAATTTGCAAAGTTGATAAACTTTTCTCAAAAAAAAGCAATTTGTTAAATTATCTAAACACTTGAGTAATTAGAGTAAAAATACTGAATCCTCCGTAAAAAAGGAAAGCTGCAGAAAGGGCGGTGACTCTTACCCATGAAGGCCGGACCTCTTTTATTAACCCGGTTATGTTGACATACAAAAGCATTCCGGTATAGATAAACATAGTGATAGCATTTAATACTGCTCCGGTTACAACCAGCGTCAAAGGTTCTGTAAACCCAAGGGAAAAAATTATGATACCTGCAATTATTTGAAGCCATAAAAAAAAGTAAAAGTACATGGACAGATTCTCAATTTTAAATTTTACGGAAGACAATAAAACCAGATTTTCAGACATGATACGCGCAGTTGAGCCAAAAACCGAAAATTGTGTTCCGAAAAGCATGACCGCGGCAACTAACATAAAAAGAGTTCCTACAAAAGGCATTAGTTGCATACCCAAGACCTGGCCTTCTTTTACTACAAAATTAATTCCCGTTACGATATCGTTTCTGCCATATACAGTTGTATAGGCAAGCAGGCTTAAAATAATCATCGTTAAAGCCCCCGTTGTCCAGAAAACAAGAAAATGTTCAATGTTGATCCTTTTCCACCATTCCCGAAAGTTTGCCAGATTATTTGATGTTGGTTCAAATGTGGTTCCTTCTAAAGTCACCGCCTCCTTTTTCCCGGTAATTACGCTTGTTATTCTTCCGGCGAATTTACCCATTCCGTAGCCTTTTTCTTTGACATAATAGGATTGAGCTAAATTAAGAGTTCCCCCTGCTCCGGCATATGCAAGTGCTCCGAGAAGTGTGGCAAAGGGAACGTTTTTGGGTAGAAGAAAAAAACCATCACCGACCCCCACGAGCCCTTTAAATAATGCATTCCAGTCTGAAGCTTCAGTTAAAAAGAAAGTTAATATAAACACAAAAGGAATTCCTATCATGATAATTCCTTTCTGTAATCGTTCCTGGGTTTTGTAAACAATTTTTCCTAAACTCAAAATTACGCCGATTAATATTAAAATACCGATGCCTAAATATTTAGAATAAGGTATGCCGAAAGCTGCAGCCAAAAGTGTTGCTGCCGCGGCGGTAATACCAGGCCACATCCAAGGCAGAAGCGTGGACATGATAAACCAAATTGGAGCTAATATTCCGAACTTACGTGCAAGACCCACAAAAACACTCTCCCCGGTTACAAGTGTATAGCGGGCGATTTCCATATTAAGGAAAAACTGAAATGTTATACCGACAACTGCTGCCCATATTAGCCCCATTCCGAAATTTGAAGCCAAATATGGCCACAATATCAGTTCCCCGCTTCCCAGTCCGAGTCCTAAAAGTATAAAGCTCGGTCCCAGAAGTGACCTGAGAGGAAGAGCGGGCGGCATATCTGCTTTTTTGAGGGGTGAAAGATTGGTCATAAATTAGTCTAAGGGAAATAGATGTTAAATTGCAACAAGTTTAATTTATGTCTGAAGTTCCAACTTTATTTTTTGTTGGAGGTCGAAATAAAGACCTTTATTTTATACAGCCTCCCTGTATTCGGGATATTTTTCTAATAACTCTTCTACATTTGATACCCTGCTTTCGAGAGGATATTTTTTGTTTCTTTTATTATCTCTAGCTCTTACACTTGCCTCCAGCACTTCAAGTCCTGACCCATAGACTATTTTTGGTTTTTTGTATTTTACTTCAGTAGACCACTCACGAGGAAATACCCCTTCTTGTTTCATTCTCTCTATCAAAAGTAAGTAGTTTTGAGCCGCAATTAAATGCCGTTGTTCATTTGGCGGTAAGTTTTCCTCCATCCACAAGCCGTTTTCTATACGATTTGGATCATCTGATATTTCACTCTTATCTTTTGATATAAAACACCCAAGAATAGGATATATGCTAATGCCGGTTTGAGGTTTTAGATCATATAAAAATACAACCTCCCCCGGAAATTGCCTGGTATATTCACTCCACATTTTTCTGTCTCCATTTAAACTTTTATCATTGCCTAGAACTGGGACTACTCCAATTCGCAGTAAAGGGGCAAATTGGGGATCTTTTAACGCTTTATGGTCTATAACCCAACCATAACTCTGAGGAATTGATTTCTGTTCTGATTGGTTCTTGTTAGAAAGACCATCTGCCATGGGCGGTCTATCATTTACTCTATGGCCTTCAAAGAGCCTTTCAATGGCTGCCATACACAAGTATACCACAGCTGTTTACTATGCTTAACATTTGTAAGTAGTGCTTTTTTTATAAGCACGATAAACGGGGAAACCTGAAGGTGAGAAAAGCGAAGTGTATTATGCGATAAGTTAGTTTGCATTCAACCGTGCTTCTTAGAAAAGGAAGTTTTGCAATATTTTTGGCTGCAGGAGTCGGTGACGGATACAATGTGGGTGTATTCGTTGGTTCAACCGTAGGTGTTGGGTTCAGTTCTTCTGTCGGTGCGGGGTCTGGAATTTCAGTGGGAGTCGGCTCAGCTATTTCCGTTGGTATAGGATGGGTATCGGTCGGTGTCGGTTCAGTTGTTTCTGTGGGAGTTGCAACCGGTTCTTCGGTCGGTACCGGACTTAAAGTCGGAGATAAACCGTTCTCAGGGTTTGAAGCAATGTTTTGAGGCTCCGGAACATTTCGTAAGATAAAATCAGTTGAATTATTATCAGTATCAAGTCCATTACCCGAGAATTCATCTTCTCCTCCCGCCACCATCGACTCTGCTGTTGATGTATCTTTGGCTTTTCTTTCAATACTTTTTCCGCTGGCAGGATTTCCTATTGCAAGTGTCTCAACGTCATTTGAACTTCCCAACCCCACTTTATCAACCAATTCCAAAGAGGCGTTGTAAAGTAAAAGCGTGTTGTTGTTTGAAAAACTGTCAGCGTTATATGAAACATCTTCAGATTTTCCGCCATCATAATCATCGTGTGCCAGAAGAAGGTATCCATGAGCTGGAATAGTTTTTTCAGGAAAACTCTCAATAACGAAAACTTCTGTAGCATCTGCTGCAGCTGTTTTTTTGGCCAATCTCCAACCGGTAACGTTTATTTCCTTATCAGTGGGATTATAAAGCTCTATAAACTCATTGGTTGATGCTCCGGTTATGCCCAATTGAACCTCTGAAATTACAACATGTGTTGTATCAGATTGAGCGGGTTTGGAAAATTTATAGAAAAAAGCAACAGAAAGAATTCCGAGGACGATAAGAAGCGTAGCTATTTTGTACTTCACTTCCATGGCAGTTAATTTACTATATTCCTAATTTTCAGAGTTTGTCAATACTGTTGTTATTTAGGCATAATTCGCTACTTGATTCGGGTTTTATTTGGATGTACTCTGGATAAAGTAAAAGAACGGACTAACCCAAAAAACCATTACACTCTTTTACTCTTTAACTATTATGAATCACAAAATTTGCACACCGGTTTCAGTCAGTCTCTCTTATGATAGCAGTAAGCAAAAGTCATTTCCCCGATGGGTTATCTGGAACGGAAAAATGTATCCGGTGACAAAAATCGGTCTTCATCACACTTACCGTGAGGGCCGTACTCTTTTCCATGTTTTCTCAGTTGCCGCCAATACTCTTTTTTTACGGCTTGTCTTGGACACTGAAACTTTGCATTGGCAGCTGGAAGAAATCAGTGATGGCCTGCCGGACTAAAGCTAACACGAATACTATGAAATTTACACGAATGCAACTAATAGCTACGAATAAACTACCGCGGGCTTTAGGTCTCAAGAATATTGTGGCTCAACTTAAGCAGTTCTTGTGTTTCGTCGCTTAAGTCTAGGGTTTTACGATAAGTTAAATGAGATTAATTCGTGTTTAATTGACTGTATTCGCGTTAATCCTATGGAGTTTAACACCAGTCCCTCAACCGTTCTGCATATCGACCTTAACTCCTGTTTTGCTACGATCGAGCAACAGGCAAATCCGCTTCTTCGCGGTAAACCTGTGGCGGTTGCGGCTTATACTACCCCCAACGGTTGCATCCTGGCCGCGTCGGTTGAAGCAAAACTTACTTACGGCATAAAAACCGGTATGCGGGTGAAAGACGGCAGAGCGTTGTGTCCGAAGTTGATCATTCTTCCCTCTGATCCATGGAAGTATCGCAATGTTCACCTGAAACTTCGGCAGCTGCTGGCAGTTTATACCAACGATATTTCTCCAAAATCAATTGATGAATTTGTTCTTAATTTGGCCGGATATCCTGCTTTGGGGCGTGGTATTCATGCGGTTGCAGGAGAAATAAAGATCAGGATCAAAAAAGAAATCGGAGAATGGCTGAGGGTTTCTATCGGTATTGCGCCTAACCGTTATCTCGCTAAAATCGGTGCAGGGCTCCATAAGCCGGACGGTCTGGATGAAATTAATAAAGATACGTATGTTTCTGTTTATAAAAAACTGGGACTTACTGATTTGACGGGAATTAAAGTCAGGAACGCTGCCCGACTTAGTTCCTTTGGCATCCATACCGTTTGGGATTTTTATAAAGCAGACATTCCGACATTGAAAGCCGCATTCTCTTCCATAAACGGCTACTACTGGTATCTACGCTTAAGAGGCAGGGAGATTGATAGTGTAGAATTTGGCCGCAGAAGTTATGGTAATTCATATGCTCTTCCCCGTCCTTTCAGCACTCCTGCCGAACTTTCCCCCCTTTTATCTAAGTTGGTTACCAAAATGAGCAGCCGCTTCCGCCGGGCAGGGTTGGCGGCACAGGGGATTCACCTGGCAATATCTTACAGGGACGGCAGTTTTTGGCATAAGGGAGTTGGTTTTGAAGAAATACTTTTTGCCCCAAAAGATATTTATCGGAAAGCATTTTGGCTTTTATCAAAAGCACCGACTAAAAAACCGGTACGGGAGCTGGCGGTGTCTGCATTTAATTTAAAGCCTTATGCTGCAATGCAGCTTGAACTTTTTGATAATATTCCGAAAAAGAGAGATTTGGTTGACGCCATTGATGATGTCAATGAACGCTGGGGAGAATTTATTATCACATCAGCCCGTATGTTTAATGCTCAAAAAGATATACCGGACAGAATTGCGTTTGGAGGGGTCAAAGAACTTGAAGAATTTGCGTTTAGAGGCAGTTTGTCATCAGGTTAATTGCGTAATTTGTTGTTTTCTATTAGCAGCATACCGAGAAGTATGAAGGGGATGATTGCGAGTGTCGCGTCAAAAAGCATCAAAAGTGCTGAGAAAAATAGCGGTACTTTAATCATTACACTTTTTGAAAATACTCGGTGTCGGTCCAGACGTAGCTTGCTTCAAATGCTGCCGCTCCGTTCACATAGACACACCCTTTCAGTTCAAGGATTGTTCCTTCTTTTAGGTCACCGATCTGTTTAATGAGCCGATATTGTTTGGATGCTTTTGACATATTTTTCACCTCCTTTGCCATATCAACTGTTGTTAATTCTGGTAAATAGTTTAATAAATGCCTGTTGTAAGTCGAAACAGGACCTGGGTAATCAAGTAACTATATAGATTAAAAATATATTGTCAAGAGGAAAAATTAATCAAATAGTATTGGTGTTTGAATTAGTGGGAGTTTCAGAAATGGAAAATTAAGAAGTATGCTTTTTAGATAATACTTAAACCATTATAGATTTAGATTTGCTTCTGTTCCTTCACCGACACTGTGTTTGTCACAGTAGCCCGCAGGTAGTTCCAATACGGTTTCTACCGGAACTTTCGGGGCATATTTTGCAAGTCCCACATCTTTTGTTCCTGGTTCAGGTTGAACGTTTTTTTCTATTCCTACCACCTTTCCGTCAGTTATCCATACAATATCAATGGGAATTAACATGTTTTTCATCCAGAATGTGGGGACCATTTTATTTTGGAAAACGAACAGCATACCTTCGTCGTCATGAAGAAATTCTGTTCCACCCAATCCTTTTGCTTGTTTGTCCGGAGTGTCTGCTATGTCTACATAAACTGTTTTACCACCAAGCATTATCTGGTGTTTTTGCATGTAAGCATTATCAGTCTGAAGGGCTTGTTTGGGAGAAGTACCCAGTTTGTTTGGCTGAAAGAAAGTGGTAATAACGAAGATAACGCTTATAATTACTATTCCCAGTGTGATAAATAGATAGAATTTTTTCATAGAGTTATCTCCTCTATTTCATCAAACGCCTTTTCAATTTCAGCAAAATCATTATCGAGTAATTCCAGGTCTTCGTCAGCGGTTTCGGAGTTAGTTGAATCAAAAGTAGTTGGCGTTGCGGAAACCTGCAATAAGGTGTTTGATTCGGTTGAAGTTTGTTCGGTTTGACGTGCTGAGCTATCTTTCCATATAAAAATAATTACTATTAAACTGAAAACGACAACGGGAACCAAAAGATACAAAATATAGCGATTGGGATGGGGGTGATAAGGCTCTTTTGTTTGGTTATCTGACACTGTAATTCATTGTAACCTTTAAAGTCTTACCCATGCAATAGTTCGGAAATGCGTGTGCCGAGGAGAGGACTTGAACCTCCACACCTTTTGGGTACACGCTCCTAAAGCGTGCGCGTCTGCCAATTCCGCCACCTCGGCTCGTCGGAACAAACTACACTACAAAAAAACGTCAAAATCATTCTCTTGTAATGATTTAGGTAGAAGTTTTAATCTACCGATTACAAATTTTAGCTTGATAAAAATAGATTTTTTTTATTTTTTTAATTAGCTAAAAGTTAATATTACCAGCCTTAACTTAATACGAAGTATTATACCATCCTTAAAGGTCGAAAGTAACCGGAATAGGATCGATTTGAGCCATAAAAAACTCTACTTTCCAAGCCCAAGTTGTGCTTGGTGGAGCATACCGTTTGGCGATTTGCGGGATTGTAACCGCACCTTTTTCGATGTATTTTTCCTTTAATGTTTTTCCGACCAAATTAATAGATGTATCCCAGGAATCGAAATAAGTTTTTCCGCCAGCCCAGCCATAAGCATTATAAGAATTAAAAGGCATTCTTTTGGCAAAGCCGGACTCAACTCCGGTAATCGCAGGGATAAAACGCCAATCCAGTCCATACGTGTCGGCAACTGCAATAAAAGTATCAACTTCGTTTGCAAGTGGTGACTGTTTTTGTTCTAAGTAAGACTTTAAAATGAACACACGATAATCATACCCATCATTCACTATGTCGGTTGTTGCAAGTACAGCTGATGCACCGGCTTGATCAATAGAAGCCATAGCACCCCCCACTTGTGTGAATAAGAGTAAAACAACTAATAAAGTTAAGATAATATTTTTCATATATTTAAATTAGCCTGACGTTAAAGGACGGACCTTAGACGTGCTCCTGACCCACCTTCGCATTAGCTTTGGAAGGTTGTATGCTTTAAATTATTTTGGTATACAAAAAAAAGAGACTCTCTTGCGAGAGCCTCAGGAAAAATTCTAACGCTCAGGACAGTTAGACTGCCTTTGCCTCAGAACGTAGTACGCACTATAACACAATACTATAAGTTTGTCAAACTATATCATTAAAAGCTAGTAAATATGTTATTGGGTCTATTTATTATTAAATTAACACATTGACTTCTGTGCATTTTCTAATTTATCTTTTTTGCCAGAATAAATATTGAGGGGCCGACCGAAAAAGGCGCAAGTAATTTTTGCAAACGTTTTTCTATGCCGAGTAAAAGTTCTAAAGGAATGTGTCGTTTTAACATGGGGCTTCGGACATTTGAAACTGAACGTACTGCGACTATAGTAAAACCTGCGTCAATAAGTTTTTGTTTTACTACATCCGGATGGTAGTTGAAAAAAGGCAGTGAAGAATCTTTCACTAAATCACTTCTTACATCTTTTGGAAAAATATCCAAGGGAAAAGTAAAATTACCTTTAAAAAACTCCGAGATTGTCGCTTTTACGTGTCTTTTGTTGGGAAACTCCAACAAAAAGTAACCGTTTTTGCGCAGCAACCTATTTACGATTGAAAAGGTGTTGTCCAAGCTTTCAACATGATGAAGAACCCGCACAACTATAACTAAGTCAATACTTTTTCCTTTAATTCTTTTACGAAGTTTTTGTATTTTTACCTGTAAAAAAACTACTTTGCTGCTCTTAATGCTTGAACGGGCAAGTTTTAACAGCCTGGCAGAAGGATCAGTTAGTATCACTTTTGTCGCCCGATGCAAATAAGTTGGAGTTAGCCTACCGTATCCGGCACCTATTTCTAAAACCCTTTTAATTTTCGGAATATTGGCCATGAGATCTTGGATTGCCAGTATTTCTGCTCCATGTTCATATTCTCGTCCTTCCCAATAAGAAGGATAATTGTAGTTATCGTAAGCCGCGGCCATATATTTATGAGGGCAGATGAAACTCAGTAATGCTCTTGAATTGTATCAGGATTTGTAAAGAAGTGATATTTTAGCCTATTGCATGGCAACCATGAATTCAGAAACTCCAATTGCCCACGATCCGTTAGAAGAAGGAGTGTATTTGGACATAATCTCTTCCGGGGTACGGAATCCTTTATCAATATATTCTTTTTTCAATCCCCTAGTGACGGTCTCAATACCTTCTTCAAATGAGGAAAAACCGAGAGTTCCTCTGCTATGTATTCCCCAGCCCCAACAATTAAATGAACCAGGAGGAATTTTTTTACATAAGTTAGATTCCTGCTGCGCAATTGCCGTAATGAGTCGAAAATCCATATCATACTTGTCAGCAGTTTTAACAATAAATGACGCGTGGGGTATTAGCGGTGAATTGTATCTTTTGAGATAGTTGGTTACCAAAAGCACCCGGGCATCTTGGCCTACAACGGTTCCGGCAACTTGGGGAACTTCTGCGGGAAGTGACGCATAAATTTGGGCACCGCTTTGAGAAAACTCCGTATAACTTTGCCAAACCGGACGAGTCTCCGGATCATCTTTGGCAAGCGCAACTAGTGTAAGGATGCTTGACAGTAGCGTAAACGGAACAATCGCAAAAAAAATTCCCAAAAAAACCAGCTTTCTTTTGACAAGCTGGGGTAACTGAAAGTGCTCGCCGTAATAAGTAGGCATGTGTATACTCAGCATGACAAAAAAAGAGCTATCCGTCAAGCCTATAGAAGTTTTTTAGGTTTAGGTAACGAGGTGTTAACCAGAGTTCTAAAGTTATTTAAGTTAAATTTATCTTATTGTGCTCCCGGCCAGAATCGAACTGGCATCTACGGTTCCGGAAACCGCAACTCTATCCATTAAGCTACGGGAGCGAATGTAACGAGCTTCAGTAGTGAAATGGACAAGATTTTCTTATCCATTGCTACGGGAGCAAAAGAAACACAAACAATTTTATCATGAGTAAAGTGATAATGAATTACTTAAACTATTTCCCAAGACTCAATGTGGGTATAAAAAGTATTAGTGATTACGGAAATGTTGCTCGCATACGCTCCACTTTTAACCGCCTCTGACGGTTTTCGAACCTTAAAGTGATCCCGGAAGGACTCGAACCTTCGACCATCTCCTTAAGAGGGAGTTGCTCTA
>CAYWFF010000021.1:0-16752 GCA_964458085.1 uncultured Gammaproteobacteria bacterium | reverse complement strand
AACGGCTGGAGGTGATGTTTTTCCAGATAAAGAGAAGCTGATTTCTTTCTTGGATTCTGGACTTGTATTTGACAGACAATTTTTTAGTGGTTGCTTCATGTTCGTGAATAACATGTGCTTTAGGTTCCCACAAACACCTCCATCCCCGTTTTTGTGCACGATAACATAAATCGATATCTTCCCAGTAAAAAGGACTGAAAAGTTTTTCATCCATTCCTCCCAAATCCATCCACATTGAACGCTTAAATACACCGCTTCCGCCATTTACCCAAAATGATTTATGAGGCGTATCACTTTCATCACCCTCTTTGAAACCTAAATAACCGTTTTCAAATACCGGCCGCGCCCATCCAAAACCTTTTTCGTGCAGCGAAACTGCAAATATATTTTCATTTTCAAAATGCCTAAGTACTGGTAACAAAAAGTTTTCTGTAACTGAAACGTCAGTATTCAGAAGCGCAATAAAAGCACCCTTGGCGGTTCTTGCACCCGTATTTACTGCTGCAGAAAAACCGCGATTAATTCTGTGACGGACTAGTTTCACCTGAGGAAAGTCATTTTTTATAACTTTTATACTGGAGTCGGTAGAAGCATCGTCAACAATTATTATTTCCAAAATATTATTTTTAAGATTTTCCTGAGCTTTAATAACCGTTGGCAAATGTACTGCCAATAGTTCTTCTCCGTTATAGTTTGGTATTACAACAGAAACAAACTGTTCTTCCGAATACGTTTGTGTCTTCATGAGTTTAATGTTTTTTTATAAGACAGTAATAATATAAATAAAAATAACGCAACTGTTGTTAAGCTTATAGCTACACCTATTGTATAGGAGCTAGGGCGATAAATAAATTGCACTTCACGGGTTCCTTTAGGTATTACCACAGCTTGGTTAATTATATTAGCCGGAATAATTTCTATTTCATTGCTGTTTACGAACGCATGCCAGCCATTTAGCGGTGTCTCAGCAATTACTAAAAGCGAGTCTGAAGCATTATCAAGAGACACTGTAATCGAATTAAAACTCTTGGATACATTTGTGACTGTTCCCGGTTCTGTTTTTTGGAAACTTTTTCCGGGATCCTTTTCCAATACTGCTACCAGCCGATCGTTGGCTCCTAATTTCAATAAACTTTCAATTACTTCTGCACGGGAATTATTAACAACATAATTTTGTGCTATCCAAGCATAAGGAAAAGCTTCTTTATTATGAAAAACAATAGCCCGTCCTTCCTGAAACTCCTGTGTATAACGGTCCGGAGTATTACCGGTATACAACTTACCGTTTTGGGAAATGCCGCCATAAACGTCTTTTTTATAGTCAACTATTGATGTAACGTTTGCGTAGTTTATAAGAGGCGATGCAAAATTGTGGATAAGCCCGTATCTGCTTTGCGTAGATCCCAACTTTCCGTGATTCACTGCAGAAAACCAGTCACCGCTTCTTTCCGGATAAATAGGATCATACCCCTCTGCAGAAGAAATTCCGTAAACCATAAAATAGTTAAGTGGTATACCTCCTGCAATTCGTCCTTCTTTTTGTTTTAAGTGATCGATTATTTTCGTTGTTGGAAATAAAAATTCTTTTGGAGAAAAAGGGGTGTTCTTCCATGCAAAATATAACATTTCGAAAGTTATTAGGGTTAGAAGAATGCTTGGTAATATAAAATGTCGAATCAAATTATTTTTATTAATTTTTTTAGTAAGATATTTACTATTAATAATAAAAAGTGAAACGAGTAAAGCCAGTAAAATTACTGAGGAAGGAATCATATTTTTTAATGCAACCTGCAAATTGCCGACAATTGGTACCACTGTTCCGTTAACATTAGCTTTTATATATAAGACTGCAAATATTATAGAAACTGCGACTGTTAAAGTAATTAATAGTAGATATTGTGTTGTTTTAATTAACTTTAAAAATTTTTTCTCTTTTTGCATTTTCGCAATTCCGAAAGCAGCCAAAGTTGCCAGACAAAAATCAGTCAGAAAAAGCAAACGGCTTGCAGAACTAGTTCCAAGCGCAGGAATATGCAGTTTATACGGTAAAAATCCAAAAGGTGTGGGAAAAAGAAATAGCATTGCAATAACCAGAAGTATAGTAAAAAATACTTCATACTTTAACTTTTTTGTAGCGATTGAAAACGCTGCAAATACAATTGTTGTAATTCCCACAAAGCCCACATATTCATGGAAACCAAATTTACCCCAATAGTTCCTGGTAACAATATTGCCGAAAAAGTCCGGCCATAGGAAGTTCGCTAATTTTTCCCAATGCATGAGTCCATAGAAATACTCAACAATATAAGGGTCATCGGTTCTAATTGAATTCAAATAAAGTTCAAAAGTGGGGATCAGTTGAGGAGCTGCCAATAGTATTCCAGACACTAACCCTATACCAGAATAAACTAAGAACAAAACCTTTCTATTTTTTAGCCATAAAAATAAAGTAAACATTATGTAGACTAGAGTGCTATACATTGGCACCTGAAAATCACCTGCTGTAAAAATGAAAAAAAAGGTAATTGATATTGACACTACCCATTTAAATTTAATTTGTTCAGAAAGCATTAGTAGAATTAAAAGTAAAACTGGTAACCAAATTCCGGCTAGACCTCCGGTTGCAAATTCAAGCCAAGCAATCATATAACCTGAAAAAGTAAAAGCGATACTGCCGAAAACTGCTGCAAATCTATTTGCTACAAGCTTATTCAAAAAAAGATACATGAACACCCCGCCTAAAAATATCTGCAGAAAAATTAAAGCGTTCCATGCCTGGACATCAGTTAATACTAAGTAAAGGGCATTAAACGGGTACAAAGCAGCAGAATGAAGTGTAGCGAGAAGTGGAGTTCCTGAGAACATATACTGATTCCAAAGCGGTGCAACCCCTGCTCGCCAAAAACTTCCTACAAGTGATCTCCAAGGATAAAACTGCGAAATGGCATCTGTAATTTCCTGATTCTTAATAGGCACTCCGGCAGGATAATCTTCCCATTTAAGTTCGGTCCAAGGAATATGTGCTCCAACTAAAGCATCTAAAGGTAATGCTATTTTATTTTGAAAAATAACAGGATAAAAAAAGATACAACTTAGGATAAACAAAAAAATAATCGGTACAATTGTATTTGATTGATTAAAGAATTTTTGAAACTTCTTTTTGAAAGTTTGTGTAAGAGAATTGTTCACTGGTTCTTTTAGCACGTTTTGCTAAATCCTTTCTAAGTTCTTTGGCTGCTATAATATTTAAAGTAGAATCAATTAATTGTTCTATGGTGTCCCACAAAAATCCATTAACACCATTTTCGACAATTTCTTTATAACCGCCTTTATTACACACTAATGGAATGCTTTCAGCTGCCATTGCTTCAACCACTGATATTCCAAAATGTTCAACCTGTTTAGGGTTTTTAATTTCATCTACACCGTAACCTGCTGCCGACCAAAAAAGTGATGCATGACTATATAATTTAACTAAATCAATAAATGAAGGACTTTCAATAAAGTCTATAGGAAATCCTTTAGCTTCCTCTTTTAATGAGTTAAGATATGAGCTGCTTCCGACTTCAGCACCACCTGCAAGTACCAAGCGCCACTGGGGTAAATCTGTAAATATTCTTTTAAAAGTTTCTATGAGAACATCATGACCTTTCTTTTGAGTTAAATCAGAAAATCTTCCTACATACAAAATATAGTTTTCTTTCTTTGCCACTTTAAAGTCTGAGGTGGCTACGGGAGGATATATCACGATACTTTTAATACCATACTCTTTGTCTATCACCGCTCTTGTAAAGTCAGAGTTACAGATGCTTTTATTAATCCGAAAAAACTTCATTTTATTATGGAGAGCGCTGCCATTGACATCGGTAAATGGAAACTGAAAATGGAGAAAGTTTTTACGCGCTTTTAGTAAAGGGATACTTCCGTCTGACACCCAAAAAAGAACATCATAACCATCCCCTCTTTCAACAGAACCTGTGACTTTTATATTGTCAGTTGCAATGCCAAACCTATTTTCGAGCTTATTTAAAATAGCTGCATCCTTCCACTCAATAAAAACAGAGTATCCTTTATCGGCTAAAACTCTTGCGAAAGAAAGAGTGTAGCGTTCTCCTCCTCCTAGAGTATCAAGATATGGATTATAAATAGCCGCTTTCATTGTTTTTAGGTATCTATAAATTTAATAATTATCAAGTATCCTGTGTTGAACTAAAAGTTCACCAAAATGTATTTCATCTATAAACTTAGACCTAGCATTTTCTTCGCCTAAACCATATTCCAAATATCTTTCCGGAATACCGTTCATGTCTTCTACAATGTAATAATGATCTATTTCACTTATAAAGTTGTTTTTCGAATATGTAATTAAATTGTTACCCAGCGTATTTATCTGGTCTCTCCCGCACCAATATGGTAAGTACCCATAAGTTTCCTTTCCATACCAGTTGTAAAGATAGGACCAAGTTGTGTTAATAAAAAGAGGACTAGTTAGAGTGTTTACACAAAACTCCTTACCGTTTGAATTGTTGTAAGTATAATCTATTATTGCTAGTTGATTCTTCAAAATCATATCTTTTTGTATCGCAAATATGGTTTGCCCTTGTTTGTTATGCTGACTAATTTGTGACAAATTACTAATCACAATAAACGATATAAAGGCAATACCTAGAAATCGGTTTTTTAAGTAAATTTGATATAAATAGACTGAGACTAATAGTATAAGTCCAATTCCGATCCCAACTGTTGTATGAGGAATGTATTTAGTACTAATTAGCGCCCCCGGACTGTAAGAGAGAAACCAAACGAGCAAAAACCCTTTTTCAAAGTTATATTTATTTCTTTTTATGATGTCAAAAAGTACAATTACAACTAAACCTAAACCATTTAAAAGAGAATAATAACCTGCATCAGTAGTAAAGTTGTTATTTATTATTTCACTCATTTGCTTACCATAGTTTATAAATATTTTACCCATGTTCTCTATAATATATTGCTCTTTACCTTCCAACAAATAAGTAAAACTTGATTCTTTTCCAAAAATAACAGCTGCGGCAATTATTGTACTTATTGAGAGTATAAAGGAGGCTGAAAATAGTAAAATGCTTTTAAGTGTGATCTTATCTCTGTTTAAGAATAGTAAGAATATAATTGCAAATAAATGGTAAGTAAGCGATATGTTAGATTGGATAGATAATCCGAAAGAAACACCAGTAATTAAAGGAGCAAGCAAGCTTTTTTGTTTAATCCATAAGTATATACCCAAGTATAAGAGTGTAACGAACCATATACCCATTGCTGGATTAGATAACCAAGTGGCATACTGACTGGCTTCAAAAGAAACGGTAAACAAAAGCATTGCAATAAATGCAGCTGTTTGCTTTTTAGTCAAGAAATACATCAAGATGTAAATAACAAATATTGTTAGACTGTTTATGAATGCTAAATAATACGCTGCTGTTATTGGGCTTCCGTCAACAAAATACGGAGGTAGCATAAAGTAATAATATAAAACACCATGACTTAACCCGGGAACTCCACTAACAGAAGGTCCTAATATTTTAACATCACCATCAATAATTTCCTGGATTATAAAGGCATCTCTTCCTTGGTCAAAACCAAAAGTTAATGATTTTTCAGAAACATAACTGATCCTCACTAAAAAAGTTGTCACAAAAAGAAACAGAATAATAAAGTTCCTGTAATTAAAGATTTTGCCATCACGAATCATGGGGCTAAGTTTATTAATCTTTTTAAAATGTTTCATTTTTGACTACGAGAAATATGTTGTAACTCCCACAACTTTGCATAAGTGATAAATCTGCTCCACACTTGATATAGTGCATATAAGATTCCCACAGAGCCGTCTAAAAAGGCTTTTTCTTTTACAATCCTAAGCCACGCTTCTGTTGCCATTATCCTAAAAAACCTCCACCATACCATCTTTGGATGATGAGAATCATATAAAAGTTTTGCTTCTGTAAGGGACCACTTATTTGTTTTAGTCACCATATCTTCTAAGTTATTATGTTTGAGATGGGTAAGCGGCTCATTTAAATAACCTAGGTCTCCGGAATAAATAGGTTCTTCATGTAACTCATTTTTCCAACCGCTCAAATGGGCTTTTATAAACAACCTGATGACATAGTCTGGCCACCATCCTCCATGCTTTAACTCATGCCCTAAAATTATATTTTTACGAGGTATAGCATAAGCTGTTGGAGAATTAGCATCGTAACTTGTAATTGTTTGAACAACTTCTTTTCTAAGGAGTGGTGTAACGCGTTCATCTGTATCAACATACATAACCCACTCACCCCTTGCAGATTCAAGACCTTTTGTTCTCCAGTCTTTGTAACTTCCCTGAGTGGTGTTAATAACTTTCGCATTATTATTTTTTGCAATTTCTACAGTTTTATCCGCAGATCCTGTATCAACAACAATTATCTCATCGGCAAACGCCAATGACGCTAAACAATCTCCGATATTTTTCTCTTCATTTAAGGCAATAACCACTGCAGATAGTATAATTGTTTTCATTATTTACCCCAGCTTCCCATTCCCAAACGGGATAGATAAAAGTCGGTTATTCCGCGTTTTTGCCACTTCCTTCCTTTAAAAATAAGCCGGGCGCTTTCTCTGATTAGAGCAAGTTTAGTTCTAAAAGATGCATATTTGAAACCGAATAAAAGTCTGTTTCTATGTATAAAATAATCATTTAAACTGCTTCCAACTCCCGAGCTTTGAGCCACCTTATGCCATACTTTTGATTGAGGAACCACCCGAACTTCATACCCCGCCCTCCTAACTCTTTCCGAAAGATCCACATCTTCTAAATACATAAAATAGCTATCGTCAAGATAACCTACTTTTTCAATGACTGATTTTGAAATAAGCATACAAGCACCTGTTGCAAAATCAGTTGTATGCGGAGATTCAAACTGTCCTTGGTCTACCTCATCTACTCCTTCGTTCGTGCCATAAATGTTATTCCAATCCATTTTCCCACCCATATACCATATAACTTTTCCTTTATCCTTCACACTATATCTGTCTTTATGAAATTCAAATCCCGGCGCAAAATAGATCTTGGGAGAGATTAGTCCAACTGAGTTGTTTTCATTTGCATACTTTACGATTTCCACCAGAAAGTTTTCATCGACTAATGTGTCATTATTCAAAAGCACTACATAATCAGCTTTGCTATTATATGCTAAACGTATTCCGGTATTATTTCCTCCTGTAAAACCTAAGTTTTCCTTATTTTTAATTAAAACTCCATTAAGTTTTTTCTTTTTAAAAGTCAGGCTTTTAAGTTCTTTTTTAAGAACTTTAGCAGAATCATCGGTGGATGCATTATCAACGACGACCAAACTGACGGAATGCTCGGCTATATTTATCCGTATTAAGCTTTCCAAACACGCCAGCGTGTCTTCTTTTCTGTTCCAGTTTAGAATTATGATGAAGACTTTTGACATACCTTAGGAAATTCGAAGTTTCCGCTTAACCCGTTCTTTTAGTCCTCCGCCAAGTTTATATAGCGTATCTGCATACCAATAGCTTGCATCTTTTGAACTTTTTTTGAATAAACCTATCACTTCACGGGTTGATAGATTTTTGGTCTTAAAATCCATTAATTGCCACACTTTCAGATACATTACAAACTCAGAGAAAGCCTGGAGACCGGCTAATGCTAACCCATGTATCCCATCCTTATAACCTTCGCCATGGAAATATCTACTTAAAAACTCATTTACAGGTTTTGTTATAAGATCACTTGCAGAAAAGGCGTTGTTTTCTTTAACAAAATTTTTTGCCTGATGGGTAGAGTAGCGGTTCATCCGCTCTACAAATTGTTCAATTGAATCGTAATGATAATGTTTCAAAGCGAAACTTTCCTCAGCGGGAAGGTCAGTCCCTTGTCCGGTAGTAAAAGGAACCGAATGAATAGTACTATTCCAAGCTACGTGCCCATTTTTAAAAAAACGAATATTATAATCCGGCCAAAAACGAGAGTGTTTCATCCACTTGCCGAAAATAATGTTTTGTCGAGGAATTGCTAAATAATCTATTTTTCCTTTTGCTGTAACCTCAATCAGTTTTTCAGCTAGCCTAGGTGTCAGCTCTTCGTCAGCATCCAAAACTAAAATCCAGTCTCCAGTAGCCTTAGAAAGTGCGTAATTCCTGGCAGGCTCCACATACCCCATTCTTTTATGCTCGTACACTTTTGCGCCAAACTTTTTTGCTATCTCCTGAGTCGCGTCATCTGAATACATATCAACAACAATTATTTCGTCTGCAATTTTTTTCACTGAAGAAAGCGCTTTTGGCAAATTCTTCTCTTCGTTTAAAGTATTAATTACAACTGATATTTTCATATATATATTGTATCAGCCCTTAGTCTTTCGTTCCAACAAGCTTCGCCCCGGGGTTACCGTATTTGTCAGTCAGCTTCATTGTTAGATCAACCACAGAAGCGTCGAGCTTGTTATCTGGTAAATTATTATCCGTACCTACAAATAAGGTGTTTTTCATTTTTATGTCTTCTTCCCAATTTATTTTCCGGAAAATAAATTTACCGAAATCATAATTTTTTCGAGGAGTTCCTATTTTTTGTAAATCCTGTTGAGCCAAATAGTCCTTCGGGGAGTATTTTCCATAAAAAAGGTAAAAAATGTAAGGTTGAGCATGAGGAGTTTCTACAACCACCTCGTTATAATTACGCGCTTCTTTAAATACAAACGGTACAGATTCCTTAAAACCCGGCTGCCAGTTTCCCGGATCTCTATAGGGAAGTTGTACAATAAGCGAGTCGAGTACATAAAATGCCGACAGTATTCCGACACCTATTACCGCCGCATACATTCCAAGACGGATAAAGCTAAAAAATGGAACTTTTTTAGTAATGTAATTAATTATTGATTTATAGCCTAATCCGATAAATATTGAGTACAAGGTGAAAAGTAATAGAACCCTACCCGGCTGAAACCAGTTCCAAGTAATAACGGCAGGGATAGGAGCCATTAAAAGAAGCATTATAAGAAGCTTTTGTTTTTTAAAGTTTATAATCACACTTATTAATCCCACCAGCCATGGTAGAAATTCATGAGGGTGAAACAAAGAGTTGCCTGCAAGTACGGTTGCGGGCTCAAGTGGTTCTCTCACAAATAAGTTGGGAGGTGAAAAATAGGCAAAAAATCTACCCACCACTTCCCAACTAAAATAAAAAATCTGGCTATGAAACAAAGCATCAAAAAGCGAAGTGTGACTACTTTTAATATCTTTCAGAACATTTGTGTAAGGCCAAAGTATAAAAATATTTGTCGATGTTACCCTTGCCAGAGCTTGCCCTTTAGCTGCAAGATATAAAAAAACACTAAATGAAATAACTAAAATTAAAATGCTTATAACTTTAATGCTAAATGGATATTTCAATATCTTTTTTCTTTTCCAAATAAAAAGACCCATTATTACCAAGGGGACAAGCAACTTATTTGCATTATAAGTAAACATGGAAAGCATAAATAAAATTATTGCGAGAGGTAAAAGCATTGCGCCCTTTTTACCAAAAACGGTCAGAAAAACAGCCACCAGAATTAAAAACATAGCAATATTTGCATCGTGATAAACTCTTGACAAATGAACAGCCCATGGCGATATTGCTATTGAGAAAGAACTTAAAAGGGCAACCGTAGTTGACCTGAAAATATTTTTAGAAATCAAATACACCATAAAAACAATTAGGACACCAATTACAGCAGAAGGCAACCTGACACCGATTTCATTTAAACCAAAAACTAATATAGAAGGAATCATAAGGTATGTTGGAAGCATTGGTTTATATTCATCAAACGACCTGGTAAAAATAGGGTAGCCTACCCCGTATTCATCTTTCCCGGTTTCAATAATCGAATAAGCGTTATATCCCCAAGCTGCTTCATCCCAATTTAGCGATGGTGGTGACAAGGAGAGATAACTTAAACGAAGAAATGCAGCTATAAGTAAAATGATAATTAATAAAAGGTGTGGTAAATATTTCATTAGTGTGTTTTAACAATCCAGATTTCGTCACCGATGAGGGTATCTTTAAAATTAACTTGTTTTACTTTGCTAACAACATCCCCTCCCCTAAGAGTAACTTTATCGTAAGAATCTTTAATTCCTACGAATTCTCCAGGGGCGCCAATCCAAATTTCGTTTGCTTCACGGACTTCCTCACTGAATTGAAATGATCGAAATTCTGCATTCCCAATTCTTACGACTTTGTAATTAATATCAGCAGTTATCAGATCATTAGTTGATCCTTTGTAAAAAGCATAAAAATAAGCCGGTTCTCCCATTCTGTCCGTTAGAACTACTTTCTTTAAGTTGTTGATATTAAAATAGTCAGAAGTAAAAACAGACTGATACGCTTTTTCGTTGGAAGAAAACCAGATCTTCTGATGATTCAAAAACAAATCATAAAAAGTCATAGAGCTAAGTATCACAAGGGTTGAATATACTCCTAAACTAAATAAATAAACAGTCCTTCGGGAACGGTATAAATATTGGACAAATGAAAGATGAGCAGCTACAACAATTGGTATCGCAAGCCATATTATGATAATGCCGAAAAATAAATATGAAAAGGAAAAAGCGATAATCATAGGTTTCAAATGGCTTTTTGAACGATTTAATAAAAGGAAGATTCCAAATATGAGTACCGGAATTTCCCAAAAATAAAATTTAGGAAGAAGTAAGCTGCTCTTTTCTCTAGCAATTACTGTCGCCGACTGAAATGGTGAAGTAAACAGTTCATAGTTTAATTGAGATGCAATATAGCGACTACTTTCACGAACCATATAGTGAGGCTTATTGTGAGCTATCCTAAAATAGTTACTGTCCTTGGTGTAAAAAGGATTTTCAATATAGGTACCAAATGACAAGTTTTTATCTATGTTGTAAGTAAATGATGACGGAAGTATGGATCTGATGATTGAATCATTAATTAACAAATTTGATATGCGCGGATAACCTAATAAAACTAACAAAATCATAAGTACCAATCCCACTAAAAACCCTTTAGTTTGTTTTTGCTTATATTGGCTAATTAAATAAACTATTACAAACGGTAGAGAGTAAAGAGACGATATTATTGCGCCACAAAATAATAATAATGTTTTGAAATTTATTTGAGGTTGACTTAGTGCTAGTAAAAGAAAGCATAAACACAAGAGAGCACCAAGGTGAAACATTGCAGTTACTATAAATAGTGGCATTAACAAAATTAATAACGGCGCTAATTTAACTGCCGTCATGTCAAACTTGTTTCTATTAAGCCAATAAACCAAAATAAATATAAATACTAAAGAAACTAACATATTTGGAGTTCTGATAGTTTCAAGAGTTAGGTTATTTAAAGCAACAAATGGAATACGGATAAGGATTGAAAGCGGAGATACGAAAATATTACTTGTAGTAATAAAAGATTTAACGTCCGCAAATAAAGTCCGCCGGGTAATTAGAGAATAAGTATTTACGGATTCAACTGCTTCTATGTGAGTTACCGGAAAGTTTGCTCTGTTGGCAAATAGTATTCCAAAAATAAATAATGGAACAATTGACAAAAAAAGGCGTTTCATTGCACTTTGTAAATCACAACTTCGTCATTTCCATAAATTTTATTGACATTAGCAGGCCACATAGCAGTAAACCTGTCGCGATGGATATAAATATAGCTTATACTCGCTTCTTTTAAAAATTGAGACTTACTGTCAATGTTTGAACCAAAAACTTCTTCAGTTTTTATACGTCTTTCTCTCCAAGGATAACCTGTAATTTCCAAATTTACCTCTTCTTCCAAGTAAACAGGTTGACCGGAAAATGCAGACACATAAGCAGTTGATTCATAAAGGTGCAAAGGCCGTGGAGGATTTGCAATAGCTTTATCTGCCAACTGTTTATCAAAAGGTTCAATCAGAACAGTTCCTTTGGTTTGATTTTTGAGAAACGCCAAAGCATCTAATTCCTCATAAGAAAGTTTTGCAGGCGGACGGGAAGGAAGATAATGATTTGCAAGTGTTGCTAGTGTGGTAGGTATAGTAAGTAAGATAATACTTAAAATAAACGCTGCAGATAAATATCTATTTCTTCTCCCAATAAAGTTACCTATAAAAATTCCGGTAAGTATTCCCATAAATACCTGTGCATAATAAAAAAATTGTATGGTGTTCCAAGGAGTACCTTTTTGGATAAAAAGCAATGGAAGTAACACACCGAGTCCAATAATCGTTATTACAAAAACTAAAGTATAGGAAATTCTTTGTCTAAAAAGTGCAATTAACGCTAAAAGTCCAAAAAGTCTAACACCCATATTACCAACAATAAAAACTACACTCCCCCCTGTATACGCCAGTAGCACTTTAAGCCAATTGTTGTCTGCAGCATAATTTGTTAAGGCATTTGAGAGTCTAGGCCAATAAAACCTATCAGGACTGGCAAACAATCCTTCGATAAACCAGAAAGGTTTCAAAACTATTGTGCTACCCACACTTTCACTTGTGGATGAAAAAAAGAGGATTGACAAAAGTAAGCTTCCGGAAAAGATTTTGGTAAGTATTAAACCCTGACGGCGAACCATTTGGAGCGCTGATGCGATTAAAAGTCCCGAAAGAGCGAGTAATCCGGCATACACTTTGACCTGAATTAAAACTCCAAACAGAAAAGTAGCAATCATAAGGAGTTTAGAGTTTCTGGATCTTAAACCAAGGAGTAAAGTATAAAGACCGGCAAACATTAATACGAGTGACAGGGCATAAGGAGGATTTATAAGAGTAGACACAGATTGTTGTGACCAAAAAAGAGACTCACCATCAAAAGTTTTATTCCTTACAAGCTGGACTAAAAATCCCAAACCGCCTCCAAAATATACAAAAAAAGTTGCCCAAAAAGCTTCGACTTTTGACTTTCTCCATTCATAGGTAAATTTATAACCAAAATACCCTACTAATATTGCCAAAATGGGCGGTATTATTTGAAAATATAAAATACTTACAGGAATTCGAGTAGCAGAGTGAATAACTGCCAGTAAAAGGTCGTATCCTACATGATAGTTTTGTAGAGATTCACCGGCAAACACAGGCATATCCCATCTCCCTTGCGATAAACTTTCTATTAGGGATATGTGCCAAATTCCGTCGTGGCCATTTGCTCCCCAAAAACCCATTCCGAAAGGATATAGTAAGCCGCTTTTTACCATGGTCAAAGACCAGGATATACTTCCTGCAATAATCAGTGTGAAAGATTGTAAATTATGACCTCGAAATAACCGATCGAGTACCTTTTTTAACATCAGCCAAAAGTGAAGCTCCTACGAGCTTAAACATCAGTGAAAAATATATAAAAACTCCAACTATACCTAAAACCCATACAGTTGTCAGTGAAGTAGATAAAAGCGAACGAATAAAAATAAGTACAACGCTCATTACTACCGTCGCAATAAATGGTTTAACCACACTTTCCGTTAATGAGAAGTTTATTATCCTTTTTACAATTCCTATAGCCACAAAGGAACTTAAACCAACCAAAGCATATCCTAATGCTGCTCCGTTTACTCCGTAACGGATGCTTAAAAAAGGAACAAACGCCCAAGTTAAAACCGTCCACATAATCATAAGAAAAAAAGTAGTTTTAATTTTTCCGATTGCATTTAAAAGATTTGTTAATTGAGTTGTTGCTGCAGCAGTATAGGTATTCACACTAATAAGAGCCAGAGGTATAAGAGCCGGTTCCCATTTTTCATATCGCGGTATGATATCTACCAAAACAGGTGCAAGTATCAAAAGACCAGCAGAAGCAGGAAAAACTAAAAAGCAGACAAAAAATATGGATCTTGTAATGCTTCTTTCAAGGTGGATCTTTTCATCCTGCATCCGAGAAAATGCCGGAAACGTAACTTTCAGAACATGGTCCATAAAAAGTCTAAGAGGCGTGAAAGCCCACTTTTGCGCCCACCCCAAAAGCCCTACACCGGCAGTTCCCAAAATTCCGCCCAAAACTAAAGTCATGCCGTCATCTTTTACTACTGCTAAAAGAGTATTTGCCTGATATGGAACCCCGTATGATAAAAGCTTTTTTAAAGCAGGTTTGGAAAAAGCTATTCCGGGTTTCCAAGGCATAAGCCAATAAAGAGCAATAACACCGATAACGCCACGGACAAGGACAGCATAAGTGAAACTGGTAACTCCGAAGCCTTGCCAAGCCAATACTACAGCTACTACATTGTAAGCTAAATTTTCTAATACTTGAGGAACGACCAACCTGGGAAAGTCAAGTTTTCTTTCTAAAAGTACCGAAGGAATTGTTTTAAATGACGAAAGTAGAAGCGAAAAACCCAGTGCATATAAAAGCATACGTCCGTCATTCGAAAGTTGGTAATAAGAAGTAACAAACGGTGAAAGCAAAAAAAGCAGTGTCAATAGACTTATTACTAATCCTTGTTGTATTGTAAATGTTGTCACTAACTCAAGTCTGGTTACATTTTCTTTTTTTTGAATAAGTGCAGCAGCTAAGCCGACATCAGAAAAGTATGCTAAAAAATTAACTACAGCAGAAACTAGCCAAAAAACTCCGAATTCAGAAGGATCCAGAAAAACTGTTAGAAGTCCGGTTGCTACGAGTGAGATCACACTTAAAACGAAAGTTCTTCCAGTAAGAACGGCGACTCCCTTTACTGCCCTTGCCTTTACCGTCTCCAGGGAAATTTCTGCTGTAGGATCTAAGTGTTCTTCTGTGAGTTCATCTTTCACACATCTAGTTTAACAGAGAAACCCGCTAAGCTACAGTAACAAGGCTAAGTCAAAGCCTAACAATTTATTAGGTGGCTTTTCTTTTTAACACCAGAAGAAGTCCGAGAAGTGTAAGGGAGAAGAGGGAAACTACATCTGCAGTTTTTCTAAGTGGTGTTTCCGTCCAATTTACGCTTATTTCGTGTGAACCGGAAGGAATAGTAAAAGTTATAGCCCCGTAGATATTTGATGAAGTAGGAATAGAATAGTTATTTAACTTTACTTCCCAACCGGGGAAATTAAGCAAATGTATAATTACTTCACTTTCTTCCTCTGAAGTCACTTTTGCAGTCCACTTAATTGGACTCTCTTCTGAAATTAGTTTAACCACTCCTTTATCCAGTTCCACTCTATTTTCAGGCAGATAATTAGGTTTTTCGGTCACTCCTTTGGGAAGCAGTAAGTAGTCCTCACTATAGTGCCTGTAGGCAGATGAAACTTCCGAAGAAGCTCCGGATTCAGTTCTATTTGCGAACATACGCGTCAAATAGTCTTGATCAGACTTTTGAACAATTTTACTCGGTTTAAAATATGAGAAGTTAAATAGGATCGTTATTGCCAGTAGCGTAATTCCAAGTAATAACCTCTTTTGAGGATCTTTTACAAGTTCAACTAAAACTCCTGCTAAAACTGCAGTTGCAAGCGTTGTAAAAATTAAAAGTCTCCATGGGAATTGTATAAAATCATGAAACGGTATCACTTGCCAAATTGGAAAAGTTCTGATGTTCATAAAAATAAAACAAATTGTAAAAACTGAGACTGACCAAATTATCAGAGACTTTATTTTTGAATTTAACTTTTTTCGGGTAAAGATAAAAACCAATACTCCTAAAGCAAAGACAAAAAGATTTACTATTCCAATTTGAAATGAAATTTCGTCTCCCGGTCCCCAGACTGAGCTACCGTAACCCCAGGAAGGCAGCAAAAGTTGCTTGATAAATGGAAAGTGATCAATTAGAGGAAAGGGTGTTTTATCAGAAACCAATCCCTGTTCAAGTAATGCGGGCAGCCACCAATAGCAAGTGATACCAATTGCCAAAAATCCTGCATATAAAAAACCTACTACGCTTTCAAAAAACTTTTTACGGGAAGATGTTAAAAATATAAATAGTACAACTACCGGTGCTGATAAAGCCCACAAATAATTGTGTGAAAAAATGAATAAAGAAAGCACAGTTGAAGATAGCGCGATATTTTTTAGGTTTCGTTTTTTAACTAACTTAACAAGAGACCACATGACAAAAGGCATAAGAGACATTGCAAATGCTTCCCCCATTGCTCCACGGACATACATTTGGACTGCACGGTACGGAGTATAAAGATAAAGAATTGAACCCACAATTGCCGATAAAGGACTTAAGAATTCTTTTAACAAAAGATACATACCAAAGATTGAAAGTGCTGCCGACAATATAAATACAAATTCAAAACTTCCGGTAAGAGAACCAGTTATAAAGTAATAGAAAGCTCCTATGTAAAAAGGCAGAACATAGTAAAAATTAAAAAGCGGATAACCAAAGCCGTACAAAAAATCAGGACCTAAGCGGGGAGGCATTTGGCCGGAAACAAATGATCTATACATTTCATAAATATCTGCAACATGATGTAAATCGTGAGGTTCATAAAAGCCTGGAATAAGTAAATAATAAATCGCCGGAAGCGAAAGTATTGCAAGACAAAATAAGACTGTACTCTTTTTTGAAAGTAACTTTACAACTTTTACTATGTTATTCATGGGTTTGTGTTTTCTTTATTTCTTGAGTTCCCATAAAAAGAATTATGCCGAATATAGTAAGAAAACTAATTAGAGTTACTGAATTAGCTATAGTTCTCACGCGTGTATCACCAAATCTGCCTTGAACCATGTGCATCCCCTCCGGCAGATCCAATGTTATAAGGCCTAAATCCCCTGAAGGGAATATGGGTACAA
>CAYWFF010000020.1:0-16768 GCA_964458085.1 uncultured Gammaproteobacteria bacterium | reverse complement strand
TCTTTACCGACTCTTTCTATATGTTCTTTTCTGGTTTCAGGTTTTTTGACCGAAGTTGTCCAGCATATCCATTCGTTTCTGGCTAGGGGAGTAAGACCTTCCCAGACTTCAAGAACTTCAGAATCGGATTTTAAGGTTTCTTTTAAATCTGCCGGTAAATTGTGAACTACACCGGCTGAAATAATTTTACTGCTTGATTGCTTTTTCTTTTTAGTCATGAGGTAATTTTAGCAGATATGCATTAGGTGGAGAAATAAGCGGGAGGAGTGTAGCGATGGGGACACACCTATCCCACAGTTCACTTCGTTCGTTTTTGGGGGATTTATGAGGATTGCGAGGTAATACTTTTAAACTTGCATTTAAACTACTTGTGAATTACAATCCTTTCTTCTTAAATTCATCAATGGTAGTATGTATATAGAGCTTTACTATGAAAAAATTATTTGCCGTAATATTCCTTCTGCTAGGTTTTGTTCTTGCTAACCCCGTTGCTTCCCAGGCTGCTACAATATCTGTAAATCCTTCCGCAAACCTCCAAAGCGTTCTCGATAGTGCTTCTTCTGGAGACACAATTCTTTTTGATGACGGAACTTATTACCAGTCTGTAATTGTTAAAAAGCCGCTTACGTTAAAAGCAAGAAATGGAGGGAGGGCAATTTTGTCCGGGTCACACAATGGTAATTTTAACTTTTCAGCAGACGGTTCAACTTCGGGACTTTTCACTGCAAATGTTTCTTGGAGTGTCTCTTGGGTTACCGGCAATAACCGTCTTTTGTTAAATTACAAAAACTTAAACTCTTTAAAAAACTTCACTTTTCCTGATACCGGAAAACCCGGTCCGAAAGAAGGGTTTTATTACGATTCAGGCAGTCAAAGGCTATACCTTCGTCTTCAAAATAATGCAAACCCCAATAACGCTAAAATTGAAGTAAACAACAATGTAGGTGGGGTGGGAATAACTGTGCAGGCTGATAATGTGACAATAGAAGGCTTGGTGCTTCGCCACTGGCGGAGACAGGCAATTATTACTAACTATCCCAGGAGAAATATTTATGTTCGCCATAATTATTTCCAAAACAATAAGACCGGATTCCAAACGGTTGGCTGGGGACCCTCCCACCAAGGCTTCTACATCGAAAACAATGAGTTTTCTACATATCCTGTTTATCAAATACGGCTTCCCGGAGGATATGAAATCTGGCAAGGTTTATATAATACCAATTTAAACACAGTGGGGATTCATGCCTATACTAATGGAATTTATATCCGTAATAACTATATTTATGAGATGTTTGACGGTGTGCAGATTTTGGGGTGGCAAAACTATACCTCGGCAACCGATTTAGTTTCAGAAGTGAGTAATAATGTCATTCACAACATGGTGGACAACCCCATAGAAATTGATCCCATTAATGTCATTGTCAATGCAAGGGTGCATCACAACTTTATTTTCGACTCTTATACCATGATCTCGATGACTTCGTTCCAGTACGGCAAACTGATGGTTGATCATAATATTTTTTATTCATCACCGCAGTTTGGCATTAATTCAGCTTGGGTAAAAACTAAATTAAACCCTCAAGCTAATCAATCACTTCCTGCAAAGAATATGACTGTTGCTCATAATACTGTAGTGCTTCGATATAGTGACAGTACGGGCAGCAAGTTCTATACGGACGGTTCGGAAGACGCCACATATAGTAATTCCAAGTTTCAAAACAATATAGTAATGGTCCAGGAAATAAACGGCAACACCCCATATGAACTGACAAAAGGTGAAGGATTTAAGTTCCTTTCGGAAAATATTATCTTCGGTTCCAAAATTGCTTCTTCAACGCTTACCAATGCAATTCACCAGCAACCCGGTTTCATTTCAACTTCGCCTCAAATTGATTTCCATTTAAGCAGAAGCGGAGTTGCGGTGGGTACGGGGGCAAACCGAGACGGCGAATATTACCACTCAACCCGCGACGGCTCCACCGACTTGGGAGCAATAGAATTTGGTTCAAGTTGGTCAATGCCCAAACCCGGTCCGTCCTGGGCAACGAATAATACAATTATAAATAGGCCGTCTTTACCTTCAACGCTTATTGTTTCGTTTACCGGACTAAATTCATCCGGCACAACTCCTACGCCTTCACTCGGAGTAACAAACACTCCTACACCAAATGTATCTTCAGTCAGGGGAGACGCAAACGGAGATAGGATTGTAAATGAAGCTGACTATACAATTTGGTCAGGTAACTATAAGGCTGCAACTTCAAATGGCGCAAGTGATGGAGATTTTAATAACGATGGTCAGGTTAACGGAATAGATTACGTTATTTGGCTTTCCAATGTTAATTAATCTGAATTAACCTCATTGCTTTACCTTAATTTTCTTCCGGCACAATTTGAAAACCATGAGCAGGAATGCTAATAGATTTACCTTGGTAAGTTACTGCCTGCGGAGCGTTTTCAAAGTTAAATAATACACATTCGCTACACCCATCCATTATTTTTCGCATACCGATAACCATTTCGTGAGTTGGTAACAGGAATGGTTGTCCCGGTTCTATGGTAAGCATGTCGTTGGTCAATTTCAAAATCATTTCTTTCGCTAACGGTTGAAGAGTGCTTATGGGGTCTCCAATACCAAAAGTTACTTGTCTTCCAGTGGCAACAGCCATCATCATATGAAACTGCATAATTTGGGAACCAGTAAGTCCACAATCTCTTTTAAACGGAATGACGTCGCAGTCAATTTCAGAAACATGTCGGTAAAAAATCATTTGAGGTATTGACGAAACAGCCGCCCTCAGACCTCCCGGAGTACCATCACTTCGCAGGGAATCATAACAATATCCCGTGTCATCGGTTACACGCATGGTGTCAACTAATCCGGCGGATGCAAGTAGAGGCGCTCCGCAAATAAGAATATGACTATTATCACCGAGAATATTGCGTACTTTTTGTAACGCTTCCCTGTACACTTCAACACTGGTTTTATCTTGTAACCTTCCGTGATTAACAGTCGCCCCGCAGTAAGAAAAGTCCAATTTGATGTGATCAATGCCGATGTCTTTAAACCAGGACAAAAGCGGGATAAGATACTCAGTCCACACTTTATCGTTTGATAAATCAAGTCCGTACACCAAACCTTCGTTGCCGTTCCTTTTCCATACTCCCTTTTTCATTACCTGAGAATCGCCATCTTTGTCTTTCACTAACCATTCCGGATGGTTTTTGTGAATCCAGGAGTCTTGGGCGGCGCTAAAAAGTGCTGACCAAAGAACAGGAGTAATGCCTACTTCTTTTGCCTTAGAGATTACTTTTTCCAATCTGCCGTTTGCAAACGGAGTATTGGGACCGATAGGCTCTCCGGGATAATTCAGGCAGCCGTCATCTAACTGATAGCTTAGGTTGACGCTACTTGCATTATCTTTTAGAAATAGCGCAAGCCGCTCCATGTCTTTTGTTATTTCATCGGGATTTGGGGGGTGGGACTGGCTATACCAGGAGGATGAGGTTAATGTAGGCTTTTGGGGATGCTTACTTCCCATTTCACGGGCTATCAGTTTGCCATAAGTCTCATGTAATTGGGCATACGAACTGTTATTTATGAGAACTACTTTTTCTGAAGAAATAGAATCTCCTGGGTGGAGAGTGGTATTTTCCCGCAGACTGGCAACTTCTATACGCATATTTTGTCCTTCCGGAGAAATACGGAGCATGGTGTGAGATCTGTGGGAAGATACTGCAGCCAAAAGCATCATTTCCTGTGACTTTCTGTTGATTGCGATTACACCCGGACTGAAGACCCGTTCATATTTTTCTAACTGTTTTTCCCAAGGGTTACGTAAAGGGAAAGGCTTTACGTGTTGATTGTTTGCCAAAGGCAGGGGAGCAGTGTGGTTTGACCAGGAGTTAAATTGCGGTCCTCCCAAGGCTAAATCTTCATGCATATCGGCACCCGCTAAAGAAGTAGTTTCCAATATCGTAATCCGGTCGATAATCAAGTTTTCAGGAGTGTTGTTTTCGACGGTTACTTGGAACGTTGTTACACCTTCACCACGCTCTATTGAAAAACAAATCGTAGGTAATTTTCCCTCAGTGTCGCACAACTCGTAATGAGTTATTGAAAAATTTTCAGGATCTTGGTACGTAAACAATTTATAATCTTTACTTGTTATTTTTCTTCCGTCAGCCAAGTAAAGTGCGGGGGCGAAGTTACCCAATAATTCTCGTTCTCTTTCAGACGCAAAAGTTCCGACTTCATTTGGAGTTTCGGGCAGTTCTGTGTTTCCCAAAACTCTTTCGCGGAGAGCCATATCTTGTCTTTATATTATATCCGGTTTGCTCTGAGTTTTACCAATTATTAATATATTTCTTACCGGGGCTTTACAAATAAATTGATTCACGTATAATCAATTTTTGCATGCCCACCCTTACTAATATAACCCGAAGACTAAGGCTAGTATTGCTGTTGTCATTACTTTCGACAATACAAAAAGTAAGACAACTTGTGTATTCTCAGCCGGATTTTGAAAAAAGATTAAATTACTCCTATTCCTATTACAACCAAAGCAAACTTCCTAAATTTATAGACAGTCATTTATTTGCCGGTTTATGCACTGCAGTTCTTTTGTTTTCACTTGTTGTAACTTCGGTTCAGGCAAAAACTGACAAACCGTTTTTGACACCGCTAATTTTAGAAAATACTCCGGTTGCGTCAGCTGAAGATAAAGTTTCTGATCCAAATGAAACTTTGTCAGAAACTAAAAAAGCAATGCTTCCCGAAACTGCAATTCCGGGTTGTGCATTGTCTCAAACATTTACCCCGGAGGTCTTAAGATGGGAAAAGCAAATATGTTCCTGGTCAAAAATCCACAATTTAGACCCAAACCTTATCGCCACAATTATGCAGATTGAGTCTTGCGGCAACAATTATGCAGTCAGCGCGACAGGTGTCAGGGGTCTTTTTCAAGTCACCGGAGCTAATCTGGATGGAGAAAATCCGTTTGACCCGAATGTCAGCATGGCCAAAGGTCCCGGTAAAGTGCTTAAGGCAAATCTAGCGGATGCCGGAGGAAATATAAAAGCTGCCATGGCAGGATATAACGGGGGCGGTAAAGCACTTGACTACATTGCGGGAAATATAACCAGAAATCAGTTCTACTGGTTTTTGAGAAACCACTCAAGCGGACTTTGGTGGAGCAGCGCCAAAGCTTTGGCAAAAATTAACGAAGTAGAGCGCTATGCACAGTGGGGTAACATTTATTTTGAAGCCAAAGAGGGAAGACGGGATACTCTACAAATTTGGTTAGACCTTGGCGGAAGCAGGATGTGTACAGCTGCAAGTAAAACTTCAATACTTTAATTAAGTATTTTACGAAACTCTTACCTCTCAATTATTTTATCTTCTCACAGTATTTCTATATTGAGTTATACCTTAAAAAGGTGATATCTGAAGGGAGGTGATAATTAATGGCAAATAAAAGAGGATTTGGTTCAATGTCGGAAAGAGAACAGAAAGAAGCGGCAAGAAAAGGCGGTCAGGCGTCAGGAAGCAGGAGCTCTTCTGATACAAGCGATCGCGGATTAGCGTCTGCTGATCAGGAGACGCGCGAAAGAGTTGCCCGTGAGGGAGGAAAGGCAAGTCGCGGCGGCGGCAGGAGATAGTCTATCATAGGCGGCAAGATGGGGCTGGGTTATATTTTCCAGCCTTTTCTTGCATTTATGTTTCAAAGTCAAAACAATCCCATCTGGGGCTCCTGAGTTTCGGGAGGGTAAGTAAAATCAACTTCAAATTCACGGATATCATTCCACTTATCCTTAAATTTAAGCCGCTTATTTTTTAAAGCATAGTCGTATATGTCCCGAGTAATTAATACATCTTTTTCGCAATACATTTTAAGTTTCTCAAGACTTTTTACATCTCCCTTGGCGAAGTATTCTACAGCATTAATTCCGGAGTCTGACTTGTAACTTGCCAGACATTCTTTGGCAAGAGCATTGAGAGATACTCGGTGTCCCAGGATTTTCTTTGCTTCCGACATAATGTCAAAATGGGGGAGCTTAGCGAAGTAGGCAGGAGCATAGGGGGCAAGTGCGGGAACATCAAACTTTATGGAATTAAAACCAATGATTCTTTTGGCGTCAGCAAAATGTTGCCACATAGCAGAAAAGTCTGACTCCCAGAAGCTTAACATTTCCCCTTCAACTTCTGTAGAATTTTCATTCAATGTTCTTTTATATAAAGAGACTATAGAAACACCCAAAGCGGCGGGATCAAAACCTTCAATTTCTTCAAAAAGTTTCTTGGTTTCAACATCAAAAAACACCTCGGTAAACATAGTTACATACTATAGTAGAACAAAAAATCCGTTTCAAGTCTTGTCTTAAGCGAAAATTACCTCAAATATTTCTTACCTTGCTCTTATTGAAGTTCTATAAGCTTAATTTATGATAAAAATAGTTGCTTTAATTATTAACCCTGCATCAGGCAAAGATTACCCCATATTATCTGTTGTAAATCGGTTTTTCAGAAAACATAAAATCGAATGGAATGTCTTAGTTACTAAAAAAGCTCTCGACGCAGAAAAATTTACCCGCCGTGAAGTCCGCAAACGTGTTGATGCAATTGTAGTTTTTGGAGGAGACGGGACCGTAATGGAAGTTGCACACGGAGTTTCTTTGTCAAATACTCCTCTTCTCATTCTTCCCGGCGGGACCGCAAATGTTTTAGCAAAGGAACTTTTAATTCCCCAGGATCCCGCAGCGGCACTTTCTCTATTGGAAGAGGACTATAAAGTTAAAACTATAGATACGTTTTCCGTTAACGGCCACCCTTATTTTATAAGAGTAAACGTCGGAGTATTTGGCGATATGGTTAGAAAAACTAAAAGAGCAAGCAAAAACCGCTTTGGTTCGTGGGCTTATGCCTATACCGCACTTACCAAAATGGATTATGAAAGAAATATCTATAAACTTTTAATTGATGGTAAAAAAGAAACTGTAAAAGGTGTGGGTCTTCTGATTACAAATATCGGAAACGTGGGTTTGGAAGGTATGTCACTTTTGCCGGATATTAAAGCAGATGACGGGAAGCTTGATGTTATTGTAATTAAAAAAGCAAATTTAAAGAATTTTCTTGCCTTGGTGAAAGGGCCGGTTTTGTCGCAAGAGTCCCAAAATCTAATCCATTTTAAAGGTCGGAATGTGGAGCTGTCATTAACCAAACCTCAAAAAGTTTTATTGGATGATAAATCGGTTAAGGGTGATTCGTTCGCAGTTCAAATTCAACCGGCGACGCTTAAATTTATAACTCCGAATATTGAGGAAATGTAGTATGCAAATACCAAAAAAAGTGACTGAAATAATGAGGCTTTTACAGATAGAGATAGAGCGTGCAATTGACTTTATTTGGGCAAAAGCGACTGGTGCACCGGCACTTTACCGAAGCCAAGTAACTAAGCATTTGTTTGTGGGCGGTCAATATTCGAGGCGCGGAATTCGTCGGCTTAAAAAGTGGGGAGTAACAGGTATCATTTCAATGCGACAAAGCGTACCGAAAATTTATAAAGAAAGCGGAGACTTTAGCGTTCTTCACTTACCCACTCCCGACCGGCATGCGCCAAAACTCAAAGATTTATTTCGCGGTGTGCAGTTTATAGAAAAGCAGATAAAAAAAGGAGGGAAAGTTTATGTCCATTGTTTTTGGGGAGAGGGGAGAGGGCCTTCAATGGCAATTGCGTATCTTATTAGTACCGGTTTATCCCCGGAGCAAGCGGAAGCTGAAGTTAAAAAAGTGCGGACTTTTATCCGGCCAACGAAAGTGCAGCGTTTGAAGCTTTCGAAGCTTGCTTCTTTTTTTGATAATAAATAATACGCCGGGGAACTAAGAGATTCGCCGGTATAGGTATGTTTTCAGTTTCCTCAAGAGGAATTTTACCTGCAAAAAGAGCTTTTAAGTTACCGCCATTATCAACATATTTTTTAACATCCACTAACCCTTCATAATAAACCGCTTCCCGTGCATAACACCCAGGTGACGCAGTATCTATTATTCCCCGTTTCAGACGAAAAGCCCTCTGAAAGGCAAGACCCTCAGTAAACCCGTTATCCATTAAAAAGTTGTAAGTTTCTCTGAATGAATTTGATAGAGCAACAAAACCAGCAAGGTATTTTAGGGCATGGTGTTTAAGTGAAAGTTTTCCGCCGTCTGCGCAGTAATCACCCAGAAAGCACGCCAGTCCTTCTTCGGTTTTTATATAAAAAGGGTAAATGTGTTTATACTTTAATCCCTTTTGTTTACCGGCATTTACAGCACGAAATACATGGGCATCAATTTCGTGAGCAAAAGTTGTGTCCAATGTAGCAAAATCCCAATTGATATTTTTACCGATACGAATTAGTTTTCGCGAAGCCCTTACTTGAATGTAAAAGTCAGTTTGCCTGCTTACGGTGACTTGCCAATTTGTAATACCGTTTTTAAAAAGATACTCCTCGAAAAGCTTTTTGGTTTCTTTTGGAGAATATAATTCCTGAGCAACAAAGCGATTGGACCGACTTACATCTTTTCCGGCTTGAGAAATATAGTTAGGAGCAAAAGTGCACAGGTATTGTTTTTCTGAAATCTCTGTTATTTGTGCAGGATTCCCTATAGCGGAGATTAGACGAAGCTTCAAATTTGTTTCATGAACTTTATTGGTTAAGTACGGGTCGTTTATTACTGTAGTATTTTCTGCCAACCTTTCAATTGTTTTAATTAAGCTGAGCATAGCTTTTTGAGGTACCTTAGGGTATTTAAGTTTCGGTTCATAAACTCTGCTGTTAAAAAACTTTTCGCGTTCTGACTCAAGATTCTGGGGCGACAACCAGATTGCATTTTTTGCAAACAGCCGAGCTTTTTTTAATTTTCGGGCAATTATCCTTTTTTTCACCTCCAGCTATTGTGGCATATTATTTAATTATTACAAATTATTTTCACGCTTCTTAAACGAATATCGTACGTTACTACTATGAATCTATTAATGTCGTGGATATTCTTCGGAACAGCAATCGGATTTACCACTCACTTTTTGCAGGTAAATCCCAGCGGCAAGCCTCTGTACAGCGCAGTATTGTTAGGGATATTCGGTGCAGTTTTGGGAGGTGTTTTAGGACATTACTTAAATAATTTTATATTACATGCCTATATTTCTCCTTCACTGGCTATGGTAATCGGCGCAACTTTCACTTCGCTTCTGCCAACTAAAGAAGAAAGAAAGGAGGATGAAAAATATGCCATACACTAAGTTAAGCGAACTTCCGGAGAGAGTTAAAAACAATTTACCCGCTCATGCGGAAGAAATCTATCTTGCAGCTTTCAATAGTGCCTGGGAACAATACGACGAAGCAGAAGAGCGGAGAGGTAATGCCACTCGAGAAGAAACTGCCCATAAAGTAGCCTGGGCAGCTGTTAAAAACTCCTATGCAAAAAATGAAGAAGGGGAATGGGTGAAGAAGTAAACTAGCAAGTTCTCCAAAGAAGAAACTAGAACAGTAGAAAGTAGCTGGTATGTCTTGTTGGGAAAAGAGTGAGGAGTCACAAATTGTAGCCAGTAGCTGGTAGTGTGTAGTTGACCACAAGTAAACAGGAATTAAGAATAAAGAATTAGGAATTAGACATTAGTAATTAGTTATTAGAATTATAGCCTTTATTACATCACTACCACATACCACTCACCATTACAAATCACCATTACAAAACTGAGCATTGTAAAAGGTCATTCTGGAGCGTAAGCGATAGAATCTACTTTCTTAACTTTCCATATATGTAATTGAGATCCTATCAACCTGTCTTGCAGGTTTTCAGGATGACACCACACTCTAGTTATTCTGGAGTGTAAGCGCTTGCCCAGAACGCAAGTGGAGGGATAGTATCTAAATCCAAGTCCAATTCACCAATTCCCGCTACTTGCTACACGTTACTAATTTTCTGTATGATAGTGGCTATGCTTGACTTAGTTTCCGGTATCATAGATTTTATTCTCCATATAGACAAGCATTTGGCCGAGATAATTTCCCAATACGGAACTCTGACTTACGGTATTCTTTTTATAATCATTTTCGTTGAGACCGGGTTAGTGGTTATGCCTTTTTTGCCCGGAGACAGTCTCTTGTTTGCTGCCGGGGCTTTTGCTGCCCTAGATTCGTTAAACCTTTGGCTTATTTTGGGGCTGCTTTCAGTTGCGGCAATTGCGGGGGATACAGCCAATTACTGGATAGGCCACTTTTTCGGCGAAAGAATAATTAAAAATCCGCGCATTCCGATTAAGGCTGAACACATTGTCCAAACAGAAGAATTTTTCAAAAAACACGGCGGGAAGACTATTGTTCTTGCGCGCTACGTCCCGATTGTGCGAACTTTTGCACCTTTTGTTGCCGGAATCGGAAAAATGCACTATGGTTATTTTCTGACATACAATATTGTAGGAGGTATTACCTGGATTTTTATATTTACCCTCGCAGGTTACTTTTTCGGTAACATACCGGCAGTGCAGCATAATTTTACTCTCGTTATCGTTGCTATAATTCTTTTGTCAATCTTGCCTATGGCTTATCACTATTTCGCTGATAAGAAAGCAAAATCAAAGTTACCTTTAAAGCCCAAAATTTCTAAAGATATCGATTTTGAATAGCTAAATTTATAATACCTTATGTTCAAAAAACAGGAAGAAAAAGTTGCCTTAAGTAAAATGACTCCCAGGGAACGTGCTAAGGCAAGAGTTTCGGCATTTACAAAAAGAATGAGATATCAAGGCTATTTACGATCCGGAATGCCTGTAGAGCAGGCTGCACGAATGGTTGGAATTAAAATACCTTACGGTCAGCGTGCAAAACCGGAAGACATCCAAAAAATCCTCGAACCTGAAAAGAATTTCTGACCCCCTTTACTATTGAGTGTACAATAAACTAATGGAACCTGATTGGACTATTCTTGTTATAAGCGGGCCGGTTGCAACAGGAAAGACTACGGTTGCCGAAAAACTAAGTATTCGCTACAAAATCCCCTATTTAGGTTTAGATGACGTGAGAATTGCAATGCAGCAGGTTGCTTGCCGAAATGAGTATCCTGAATTTTATACTTTAGCTACAAACTTTACTGAAATAGTAAGCAATACCTCAACAGACTCTTTGATTGATGCACACAAAAAGGTCAGTAAAGTGGTTTGGAAAGGCTTGAAAATTATTATTGAAAACCACATTAAAAATAATCAAAAACTGATTATCGAAGGCGATGCTGTTTTGCCCCAGTTACTGAAGACATTTCCCAAAAGTAAAGTTAAGGCGCTTTTTTTGTATGACGATGAAGTAGAACTTTTCAACCGCGAAATTGCCAGAAAAGAAGCATCGCTAACCGAAGATTGGTACCGGAAGTTTATAGATTGGCAAGAAGCTTTGGGAAAACAAATGGTTCGCGACGCCAAAAGAAATAAATATTTTATAGTCAAAACTTCTCCGATAAATAGTTTTTATAGCCGCGTTCTTGCTGCAATTGAACCCCGAAGTTGGATGAGGATAGACTGAAGGTAATATCTAATATCTAATGTCTAATGTCTAATTTCCATTTTCCATTTTCCATTTTCCATTTTCCATTTTCCATTTTCCATTTTCCATTTACTTCTCTTAACCAGTCAATTTAAGGTCTGACTCACTTGCGCACCGATTAGTTCGGTATTACCATTTAAAGAAGATGAAAAAACTCCTTTATTTAATACTTTTTCTTATTGCTATCATTTTCCCATCCCCGATTTACGCGAAAGATTATGATATTCCTACTGCTCACTTTGAAGTTAATTTAAAGCCTGACGGTTCAGCAGACATCATTGAAACCCGTATGTACGATTTTAACGGAAGTTTTAGCTGGGCTGATCAATGGATTCCTTTAAAAGCAAAATGCCAAGGGTGCAGTAATTATGTCTTAAAGGATTTTAGTATGAAAGATGAGACGCTGGTTTACAGAAATGATGTTTCAAGCCTCCCTGGTACTTATGAAACAGAAGTACAAAATGATAAGTTTTATGTTAAATGGTATTACAGTGCATTAGATGAGCAAAAAACTTTTACCCTTTCCTACACTGTACAAAATGCCATTACAAATCACCAGGATGTTTCAGAATTTTATTGGCAATTAATAGGAGATGAATGGAGTGAAGGCGTCAGTAATGTAACTGCCGTTGTCCGTTTACCTATTAATGCTCCCGATGATCAAATTAGGGCGTATGGTCATGGACCTTTAAACGGCAAAGTTTCTATCCCCACAAATGAAACAGTGGAGTTTTCGGCAGTCGATTTGTCGCCTCACCGTTTTTTTGAAGTCCGGGTGATTTTCCCCAAACTAACGAATGCTATAAATGCACAAAATGGTAATGAAACACAGGACAGCATCATTTCAGAAGAAGAACGTTTTGCAACTGATACCAGAAATAAATCCCAACGTTCCCTGCTTTTTGCAGTAATTCTTTCGCTAATTCCTTTATCCAGGTTTTCCTACTGGTTGTGGCAGTGGAAAAAGGTGGGAGATGATCCTAAAGAGCCGGAAGTAAATTTAGCAGGGTCTCTGCATGAGCCTCCGAGCAATTTGGAACCCGCATTAGTTGAGGCTCTTTTGAGTCTGACAATGAAACCGACGAATAAAAGCATCGTTGCAACAATCATAGAATTAACACGGAAAAAAGTGATAACAATTGAAGTTGAGAAAAAGGATCCTATACTGGGATTTTCCAGAAAACCGGAACACCGTCTTAAGCTTTCTGAAAAGTGGCAAGACAAGGAACTTACTAAACGCGAGAGAAAGCTTATTGATTATGTTTTCGGTAGCGAAGAAACCGGAATTTCATTTGATTCTCTTAAAACGAAGGCAAAAAAACAACCCACTAAAGCCCGCATGTTTTGGAAAGATTGGCAGGACAGTGCTTTAGAAGAATTAACAGACCAAGGCTACATTGATGCGGATTCCAAAAAAGCTTCAAAAAAAGTTGGTGTAGAAATCGCTCTCTTTATCTTTGTCGGTATAGGCGGTTTCGTTTTTAGTGAAGTTTTGGTGGCAACTTCGTTGGGGATTTTATTGCTTCTGCCAATATTTTCTTTCTTAATTTCTTTATTTGGCATTGCCTTTATTGGGATTTTTATGCTGAAAAAAACTCCTGAGGGGCTTTTAGAATATGCACGTTGGAAAGCATTCAAAAAGTTTCTGAAAGATTACTCAGTGACTAAAAGTTATCCGATTGATTCTGTGATTTTGTGGGAGAAATACTTAGTGTACGGGGCAGCACTTGGTATTTCTCTGAAAGCTTTGTCGCAACTTCCGATTAGTTTTGCTGCAAGCGCCGCTGCCGCTTCCGGCGTATATCACAGTTTTTCAGGTGGTGAAGGCGGACTAAGAAGCGGTGAACTTTTATCGTCATTCAGTAGTTTATCGGAAAGCTTAGGGGCACTTTCCAATTCCTTTAATTCGTACGGTGCATCAGGAACAGGTTCCTCCGGCGGTTTTTCGGGAGGAGGCGGTGGCGGAGGAGGCGGTGGTGGTGGAGGGGCAGGATAGTTAGGTGCTTGATGTCAGAAATTAGACATTAATAATTAGATACCGGTTATTTTCTCCATGCTAGTGACTTTTTTACAGTTTAGCGATATACTATAGTTGGTTCGTGAGTAGAATTAGGACAGTACTTCGCAAGACAGTTACTTCTTGAAAACTCTCACTTAAAAGAACATGGAAAAGGAGGTGACTACAAATGGATAATCCCAACAAACTCTACGTTGGTAACTTGCCGTACACACTTACACGTGACGATCTCATGAAACTTTTCGCCCAGTATGGGGAAGTTGTTGATGCAGTAATCATCATGGATAAGATGAGCGGTCGTTCAAAGGGGTTCGGATTCGTCGAATTCGCAACTCCTGAAGCTGCAACTGAAGCAGTTGAAAAAATGAACGGATATGACTTGGAAGGCAGAAAGCTCGTTGTAAACGTAGCAAGACCGCAAAAGCCAAGAGAATAACGAGTTATCTTAAGGACAATAGAGGGAAGATGGAGGACAGCAAGTTTGTTGTTCACTTTCTTCCCTTTATTTTTGACATAATGTAAAATAGACCGAACATGCTGGAATTTTGGACAGGAGCTAAAATAGATAAAAATTTTGTTTATCCCGATAGAGAGATACTTCAGATACCTGCTTTTGCTGTTGCAGAGATACTTCAAGAAAGGGCTGCAGAAAAGCTAGTGGGGGTATTACCTAGTGAGCGTCAATTCACAATACTTTCTGGATATTTTTCCTCAATAACCTTAAAACCATTGCCTCATTTTGGAGAAGACCAACATAAACTATTGGGGATACACCACTCAAGCGGCAGGATTATGAGATATCCTGTTCCGAAAGATTCAAAAATAGATGACTTTTTTTGGGTATGTCTAAATCCTCAGCAACTTAACTTGGCTAGCAGTGGTGTGGAAGAAAACTCCCCCTTACTGTTAAGAAATGCAGAAGTGTCTATCTTCACTGGGTTAGGAGTTGATAAAAACTTTGAAGAAAGTAATATTCAGGAATTAGCAAATGAAGCTTTAGAGAATTTACTTGCATCAATTGATGAGGTTGTCGAAAACGGCGTCGTCAGACCAAATTTTGCTTCCAAATGATTCTTACATGTCAATTACTCAGAGTTTTAATTCCTATTACGGTCAATATGTAGTGTATAAATATCATGGCAGCAGGGGATCAACATAGAAACCGGGCAAGGCAATACGAAGAAGCCGCTGAAGATCAACATGAAGAAGCATATCGAAATGAACAGGCAGCAATTGGCGAGCGGCAAGAAGCTTTAGAAAGGGATGAAGCAGAATTAGAGCGTGAACGTGCTAATCAGGATTCGGGTAGCGGCAATATCGGTTCCCCGTTTGAGTAAACTCCAATTTAAAACTTATATTAATTTAATTCTAACTGAACTGTCATAAGCATAGCTTGCAACATACCTTTGGTATGTTATAACCGAAGGTTGCAACATATTCAACAATCTTGTTCTATCAACTGTATGTGTTATAACCAGAGGTTGCATCACACTTTACGTGTGATATAAGCGGAGCTTGCAACATACCTTTGGTATGTTATAATACCTTTGCATCGAGTCAAACTCGAGTGCAATTTGCCAATGAGAAATTAAAGACATCAGGTGCCGCGAGGCTTTTTACAAAGACCGCCATCTGGGCGGTTTTTTAATTCTCATTAGTACATTACAATAGTGAATTACCCTTCAGCAAACGCATCTTGAGCCGTGAACGAATAGTTCTTTTAAAGGCGAAAGATAAGTTGAGTAGGGTCACTTCAACAAAGCACTTTGACAATTAAGAAATGACTGGAAGCGTAAGATGAGCCTATACACGGCGATTTTTACGCGTGCATAGGTATAACTCGTCACATATTTGAGGGTTTGATCCTGGCCCAGGACGAATGCTAGCGGCGTGCTTTAAGCATGCAAGTAGAACGACCCACCCTTTTTGTTTATTATTAAGGGTATATTGATGTTTTACGTCTACGTTTTAAAAAGCCAGAAATACATAAATCTGAAACTTTATTTCGGTTTTACTTCTAATCTCAGAAAAAGAATAGCTGAACACAATAATGGAACAACCGTTTCAACTAAATACGGAATTCCCTAGAAACTTGTTTACTATGAAGCTTTTTTAGACAAGAATGATGCCATTAAGAGAGAAAGAAGATTAAAAAAAGAAACAAGTGCAATAGGCTTTTTAAAACAGAGAATAAAAAGATCTGTGAATAGTAGATAAAAAGGGTGGGTAGTTGCGAACGGCTGAGTAACACGTAGGAATCTACCCTTTAGTGAGGAATACCCCGTCGAAAGACGGGTTAATACCGCATACGATCGTAAGATGAAAGCGCTTCACGGCGCGCTGAAGGAGGAGCCTGCGCACCATCAGGTAGTTGGTAGGGTAATGGCCTACCAAGCCAGCGACGGTTAGGGGGCGTGAGAGCGTGACCCCCCAGAATGGGACTGAGACACGGCCCATACACCTACGGGTGGCAGCAACTGGGAATCGTACGCAATGGACGAAAGTCTGACGTCGCGACGCCGCGTGAGGGATGGCGGCCTTAGGGTTGTAAACCTCTTTTGCCACAATGGAGACATTGTGGAGAATCAGCACCCGCTAACCTCGTGCCAGCAGCTGCGGTAATACGAGGGGTGCAAGCATTGTCCGGATTTATTGGGCGTAAAGCGTTTCGTAGGCGTTTTGGAAAGTTATGCTTCAAAGACCGGGGCTCAACCTCGGACAGGGGCGTAATACTACCAGAATGGAATCATTTCGGGGTTACTGGAACTTACGGTGTAGGAGTGAAATCCGTTGATATCGTAAGGAACACCAAGGGCGTAGGCAGGTAACTAGGAATGTATTGACGCTGAGGAACGACAGCTAGGGGAGCGAAAGGGATTAGAGACCCCTGTAGTCCTAGCCGTAAACGATGCTCGCTAGGGATTCGCCACGCAAAGGACAGGTCTTTTGCAGGAATTTCCAATTTCTAATTTCTAATTTCTAAACAAGTAATTAAGAGAAAATTTGTTAAGAATTTAAGATTTAGATATTAGGATTTCCACGCAAAACAGACGTGTTTTTTGCGTGGTGAGTTCCGTAAGCTAACGCGTTAAGCGAGCCGCCTGGGGAGTACGAACGCAAGTTTAAAACTCAAAGGAATTGACGGGGACCCGCACAACCAGTGGAGCATGTGGTTTA
>CAYWFF010000019.1:0-17410 GCA_964458085.1 uncultured Gammaproteobacteria bacterium | reverse complement strand
AAGATCATCTAGATTACTTCTTCAAATAACCACTTGGCGCTAAAAACTAAGGGAAGCTTAAGCGCTTCTTTTTTTGTAAACCATTTTGCTTCTATGACCTTACCTTCAATGTCTCCCTGAGTTTTCCCGGAATTTACTTTTGTTTCAAAAAAGAAAATAACGGTATGATAATTGTAGTCGACCGCGACCGCTTCTTTAAAATTTAAAAAGGTTAAACTTTTGGCAGTAATTCCTGTTTCTTCTTTAATTTCTCTTATCGCTGCTTCTTCAATTGTTTCACCAAATTCTACTTTTCCTCCCGGGACAATCCAATACTCTTTTCCGCCTTCAAGCATTTCTTTGGCAAGCAAATATTTATTTTTATAACGAGCCAGTACTCCTACTACCAGTTTTGGTTTTCTTTCAGCCATTTTCAACCTGATGGAGGGAGGAATGGGGGCACAACCACACTCTCTTGCATGATCTGCATGCCATTGTATGCGTTGGTTCATGGTTGCATTGGAAGGCATTTTATTTTTAATATGCCAGTCTTTATTTACTATTCCCATTGTAAGCATTATATATTAACTGCTGTTTATTTAGAAATTTTTAATAATTTATAACAATTTTCTGACTCGTTTATTACAGTTTTAATTAACTGCTTTGGTAGAAATAATTATGCATAAAATGTCAGTAAAACCGCTTCTTGCTATGGCGGGACTTCACTTTATTGCAATGTACTTACTCATGTATTCCATGGTTGACAGGGTAGTCCACATTTATCCGAGTTTAAATCAAATATATATGGCAGGAATTATGACGGCGCCAATGCTAATAATCGAAGTTATATTAATGAGGAAAATGTATGCAAGCAGCAAGCATTTGTATTCTATTCTTGCTATTAGTCTAATTGTTTTTTCAGCGTTTTTTTATTTTATCAGAAACCAGACTGCAATTTCAGACAAAGAATTTTTGCAGTCTATGATTCCCCATCACTCGGGAGCAATACTCATGTGTGAACGCTCCGAAATTTCTAGCCCGGAAATAGTGGAATTATGTGTGGAAATCTTTGAATCGCAAAAAGAGGAAATAACAGAAATGGAAGAGATCTTAGAAAGAATAAATAGTTCATGAGACTTATTTAAATATCTTCAAAACTGACATATACTTGAGTTTTCTTTTTTCTGATGGGTTTGGGGGTTGTAGTGTTTTAGACGTTTCTTCAGAATCCTTTTAATTACTTGAAACACCTGATTTTTAAGGGGTGTTGATAATTTGGATAAACCATATATTTAAAATATAATACTTGAATGAAAGTTGTAGTAGGAACAAATAATACGGATAAAGTCAAAATTGTTAAGAAAGCTTTTGCTGAAATCCATATGCCGGTTCAGGTAGAAAGTGTAAATATAGATTCAGATTTTTCCTTACAACCCCTAGATAGGGAAACTACAAAAAAAGGAGCAGTAAACATAGCTTCTGGTGCACATACATATAATCCAGTTGCAGACTTTGGAGTTGGAATGAAAGGGGGACTTTGCGTAAATGGTGATGGATATTGTCTAACGTCATATGCTTGTTTACATGACTCTCAGGGAAATACTTATATAGGGGAAAGTGACGAAATCGAATTACCAAATGCAGTGTCAAATGAAATCAAAAAAGGAAAACAATACGGAGAAGTAATTAAAAGATTTGCAAAGAAACCTCAAATAAATGAAAGCATAATTGCACACAATTTATCTTTTACTCAAGCTTTGCACCATGCATATGTTGATTATCTCAAAAAAAACAACCACTTAGGTTATAGAAAGAAAGCTTCTGCAGTAATCCTTGATAAGGATAATAATTTTTTGCTAGTTCAATTGGTCAATTATAAAGATAATCAATGGAATTACTCGGGAGGGGGGACTGAGGCAGGTGAATCAGCCAAGGAAACTATAGTCAGAGAACTTAAAGAAGAATTGGGAACTGATAAATTTGAGATAATTAAAATGAGTAAAACTACCCAAAGATACGATTGGCCGGACTTTATAATTGCCCAGGATCTTAAAAATAAGAAAATAAAATATCGGGGGCAAAAAGTGAGTTTCTTTTTGACAAACTTTTTAGGAGACAGGAAGGACATAGATCCGGACCCAGGTGAAATACGAAACGTAAAATGGGTAAGGTATGATGAGCTTAAGGATCACTTTATATTTGAAAGGCAATTGGAAATTACAGAAAAATTAATAAGTGAATTTAGACCCGAATTAATAAAAACCCAATCGTGATTGAAACATACCCATTCGGTATTTTTAATTCCGCAATTACTTTAGACGAGGTATAATAAATCGTATGTTCATGATTTTTTCAAAACATAAAACCGTACTCCTTTTTATTTTTATAGTGCTACTTCTTTCCGGTTTGGGTTTATACGTAATGAGTAAGTCAAATTCTTCAAATACACCTGAAAATGAAATTCCTCCTCAGGAAGAAATTAACATAAAAGGAACTTTGGTGTGTTTACCTCATAAAAACACCGAAGGTCCGCAAACTTTAGAATGTGCATACGGCTTGCAGGATTCTGATGGGAATTATTACGGATTAAGTGACAATAATCCTGCCTTCTCTAATTTAATGGGTATTCCTACCAATACTTTAGTTGAAGTGCAAGGCAATTTCACCCCACGGAACGACACCAAATATCAAAGCATTGGAACTATTGAAGTTGCAAATATAACTCGCCTAGGTACTCCTGAACGCATGACGCTCGAAGGAATTTATCTTTGTTTACCGCATAAAGACACTGAAGGACCGCAGACTGACGAGTGCGCGAATGGTATAGAAACTGCTGACGGGAAATATTATGCGCTGGATTTTGGATTGTCTTCACAGACTACACCTGACTTGGTGTCGGGAAAAAGTATCTCAGTTTCCGGAGTCTTTACGCCCGTTGAAATGTTGAGTAGCAGCCATTGGCAAATTTACCCGATTGAAGGCATCCTCTCTGTCACTGCTTCTGTTAAAAAGCTGTAAACCTCGACTTATTTTATTTGACTGATATGAGTTGTTCTGACGCGAATACTTAAAGGTTTATGTTGATAATGTGGATCGAAAAACTATTATCTCCAAAGCTCAGGTGATAAACGTACTTTTATTGCATATACTTTCTAACTGCCCGAGCCGATTTGACTATCTTCACAAAATTCAAACATTTAGTGAAGCCGCTTCTTAAACTACAATAACCCTATAACAGTTTGGTATAATATTTTATGGAAGAACGAGAGCGGGATGATCAAACTGGTTTTGATACTAGGGATAAAGTTGTTAAGAAAAAGGTCGTCTACCCGATACCTGCGTTTGATGTACAAATAGGGGCTTCGGCTGAAGTTGTCTCACGTTTATTAATAGAATACCCGGAAAGTCTTACGCAATTTAGGGTAGATATTTCTGATAAGCTTTTTTTAGCTTCAGTAGATGAAGATGTCAATACACAAGAAAGATTAAGAAAATATCTAAAGACGATCAATAAAAAAATAAGTGACCCTGAAACTTGGACTGATGCTGATCAAACGCCGCTCACAGTAGACCAATCATCTTCATTACTTTCAAATTTACCGAATTTAGAAGAGCGCAATGAATTGGTTAAACAGACTGACCAAAAGTTACTTATAGACTTAACGGAATCTTTAACTAATGGGCTTATCTCGAAAAGATTTGAGAGTGGTGGAGATTGGAGAGCTGCTTTTAACAATTTTTATTCTATATTTCAAGCAGCTGCTTTTTCTAAAGATCCGCAAACTATTCATAAGTTTTTCAACATACTTCTAGGAGATTATAAAGAAGTGATGCCACAGGATTCTTTATCATGGCGATCTGTTATGACAGCAAAAGCCACCTTTGCGCCCAGTGATGAAGAAATACTTAGAAAATATTCAGAATTAGATAAAAGCATAGTACTAATTTCTGAAATAACTGGACAGAAAGAAGATCGCAAAAGACTAGCACAGGATAATGCTGTCCGAATGTTGCAAATAAGTGCAGCTCGTACTGTCTTTTTCTTGGGACTTGATCCTTCTTCGGGTGAAGGTCGGAAACAGTATAAAGTAATAATTGAAGGACGAATAAAAGATGACGTGGGTAAATATAGACATATAAATATAAATAAATTGAAACTTAAACGGCTAGCACCTGATCAATTAGAAGTAGCACAATTATTAGCAAAAAATTATGACAGAGAAGTACTTTGGAATCAGTATGCTGGTACTTTTGATGATTCGGGTAAAATATTTTCTACACGAGAACTTCCTTCTGATCCTGAAGTGCTCAACCAATTTCCTTTTAATATAATTCTCTATGACTCTGAGGAGCGCAAAGCACTTAGATCAATAGTAAAAAAAGCGATAGTTAAAAAGCAGATGTTTGAAACGGCTGAACAATTTGCAGCGCAAGACCATGGAGAAAAGTGGAATATTATTCCCTTTGCTCAAGACAACTTACATGGGTATCTGATAATTAATCCCAAGTATAATTCTCAACTTCAAGAAATGTCAGCGAAAGAGCGAGTGTTATATATTCAGTCGTTAATTGAAAATAACAATCTTCATGAGTATTGGGATGAAATGAGGTCAAAAGGCATAGTTGGGGCAGAAAGATCTGTTGCTAGGGGAGATAAAGAAAATTATATATTTATACTTGCAAAGGAAGAATTTACTATAAAAAATCAACTCGAAACAAGCTTGGATTTAACAGTTCCTGATGAGCTCAGAAGAAAAGCACTTGAAATACTTAGCAATTTAATTAAACAAAGGTATAAAATACCTCGTAACTTTACCAAACTACCTACTATTGCAGGAGATAGTTATCAAATTGAAAACCATCTTCAATTACCCGGAGTATTTGAGAGTGCTGTAATTAGAAAATACGAAAAGGGAGGTATTCATTTTGGGCTTAAAATAGCAAAAACTGATGATTCAACTGTTGAAGATCAATATATAAATGGGGTAATAAGCTTCCCTCAAGATAGATTAACGATACATTTTCAAGGTAACGCAGAAAATTTATCAGATGATTTAAAGTGGATCGTTGAAAGTGTAGTTCTATCATTAACAGAAAGGAGCTGCTGTAGACCGCTAAGTGAAGAAGAGAGGTTAAAGAGAATCTCAGAAGGTGAGACTGCTGAAGATCTTAAAGAAGAAACAAGTTCTGGCGGTTTTGTAGTACATGTGGGAGGATTTAGAAAATCAGGTGCTAGAAAGGAATTTACCAGTTACGCTGCCAATAATTTTGAAACAGCAATGGATGAAATAGGACGTGACACTGGAGGTTTATCATTGGTATTTATAAATGAACAGCATAAAATTAAGGTGCCAACTTGTGACAGATATTTAACCTGGAATAAAGGTTGGGAAAAACCGGATAGTAAACCAATTCAAAGGAAAGCACCAGAAAAACTTCTTATTTTAGAAAACTGAACTTTATTTACCTAATATTAGTAATACTTTTTTTCTTAAATTCTAGTATCTTTACTTTGTAAAAACGAAACTGAGAATTTTTTAGTCAATTGAAATACTACAACTTAATATCAAGGAGTATAATTAAGCTATGGAAGTACACGAAATTATCCCCGAGCTTTTGGTAGAAGATATGGGAAAAAGTGTGGACTTCTACACACAGGTTCTTGGGTTTGAAAAAGAAATAGTCTTTCCCGAAAACGAACCTGTATTTGTCCAACTCAAAATGGATAACGCACGGATAATGCTTTATACACGGAAAGAATTTGAGAATGAGATCCCTCAGTTAAAGAGTGAGAAAATGGGCGGAAGTTTTCTTTTATATTTTAATGTAAAGGGACTTGAAGACTATTATAAAAAGATAAAAGACAAAGTTGAAATAGTACAAGACTTTCATCAAACTGAATACGGGAAAAAAGAACTCTGCTTCAAAGATGTAAACGGCTATTTTATTACAATGGCAGAATAACTTCTTAATACATAATATACCCCCTTTGACTTACACTACTCCTCATGGTAGAAATGGGAAGAATGAAAAAGATACTAATAGTGCTTACCTTTGTAATGCTTTCTGTTACTTTGGTTGTTTTTTATCTTCAATCGAAAAAAATGAATGTTACAAACTTTGAAGAATGTGTGGCAGCCGGAAATCCTGTGATGGAGTCGTATCCGAGGCAGTGCAGAGCGGACGGAGTGCTTTATGTCGAAGAAATTAACGACACTTCAAAACCTGCAAACGATTCTCAGGACTTACCGTTAGCTTCAGCTCAAACGAATGCTAAGAATGATCTGGCAGAAAAGCTGGGAATTGATGTAAACGATATTGAAATATCACAAGTTGAAGAAAAAGAATGGCCGGATGCCTGTTTGGGCATTTCTGACGGGGACACTCTGTGCGCACAAGTTATCACACCGGGATACCTGATCACATTAAATGTAAACGAAACTACTTATCTTTACCGGACCGACCTTGACGGAAAAGTTGTAATAGCAGAAAATTAATTCTCCAAACTCTCTCTCATAGTGTCTTCAATTATTTTATTGACAACAACAATACTAATTGGTTAACTGACCGTCTGTCTAATGAGTTATCTTTCCCCCCAAAATAACCCAAGAAAAAATCCTCCCTTCTTATGCAACTTACTTTTATTTATGGATGGAAAGGAGGTGTAAAAATGAATATTAAAAATATAATTGCAGCTTTGAATGGAATTGCTGCTCTCTTTCTCTTTTCCGTAACCGTGCTTGCGGCCGACTCTACCGTAGTTGTAACCGGCGACACTTCTGCCGGGGAGAATCAACCCGGATGGTTGTTTAACCGAGACGAAGATACCGATACACCGTTTGAGTTTAATTCAGATGAAGCAAGCATTGGTGCTGGAAGTTTATATGTACTTCCGATCGGAGCAAACCCGTCTGATAAATTTATTGCTGAAAACTTTCTAGCAACTCCTGTTTCTTTAGTCAATGCACTTAGTTATGATTTTCTCATAGCGGAAAGTGGGGATGCGGATGACGCAGAACAATTTTATCTTAATGTCTATGCAAACATAGATGATTCGGATAACTATTATGACTGTCGTTTTGATTATGTACCCTCTGAAGGCTCAACAAGCGAATTTACAACTTTTGTTGTAAATGTTACTGATGCTCCTACAGCAGTTACAAAACATGGTTCAAGCACTATAGTAGCATGTCCAGCAACTTTAGCTGAGATGCCTGTAGGAAGTTATGTACGGGCTTTTGCTATAAACGTCGGAGATACCTCAGATAATGATACTGGTTTAGCTGGTTATCTAGATAATGTAGTAGTTGATTTAGATGACGAAATTACAACCTATGACTTTGAACCCGTTCTAAGTCCGGTAAGTAAAGATGAATGTAAAAAGGGTGGTTGGATGAGTTTCAATTCCCCGTCATTCAAAAATCAGGGACAATGTGTCAGTTACGTCAATCATTTGGACTAACTCGCGTTTTCCTAAAAAATTTTAAAGAGGCCTCCCCAAAGGGGGCTTCTTTTTTTGTATAACTTCATTTGTTAAAGCTTACTAAACTGACTATAATTGCGACCATGACTAACTTTTGGAAAACACTTCCCAAACCTTTCAGCGTACTTGCTCCAATGGAAGACGTGACTGACTATGTTTTTAGAGAAATCATTGCAGAAGTAGGCCGACCCGATGTCTTTTTTACGGAATTTACCAATATTGATGCGCTTGCTTCGAAAGGCAGAAAAGATGCAGAGAATAATTTGCGTTTTAGCGAAAAACAACGGCCGATTGTTGCCCAAATCTGGGGAACTGACGTGAATAATTTTTATAACGCAGCGAAATTAATAAGACAAAAGCGTTTTGACGGAATTGATATAAATATGGGATGCCCCGTCCGGGCAGTTGTCAAAAAGAAAGCAGGTGCCGGGCTAATTAAAAATCCAAAGTTGGCAGAAGAAATAATTGCCGCCACAAAAGAAGGTGCGGGGAATTTGCCGGTCAGTGTTAAAACCCGGCTAGGTTTTGAAAAATCAGAAACTGATACCTGGATTCCCTTTCTTTTGACACAAGATATCGCTGCATTGACGGTTCATGGCAGGATTGCCAGTGAAATGTCTAAAAAACCTGCCAACTGGGAAGAAATTGGCAAAGCAGTTAACTTCCGCGACCGTATAAACCCTAATACCAAAATAATCGGAAACGGTGATGTGGATAGTTTCACAAAGGGACAGGAACTTGCTCAAAAATATAAAGTTGACGGAGTGATGGTTGCAAGAGGGATATTTAGAGACCTTTGGCTTTTTACTTCTCCTCATGGGAAACATACAAATGAAGAATCCCTTCAACTGCTGCTTAAGCATTTAGATTTGTTTAACACAACTTGGGGTGATACAAAAAACATAGAAGTCATGAAAAAGTTTTTCAAAATGTATATCAAAAGCGTTCCGGGAGCCAGTCAATTCCGCCAGTCTCTAATGCTTTCGAAGTCTTACCGGGAAATGAAACTTATAATTATTTCCTTTCTAACCAATAAACAGGCTCATTTACTTTAAATAGCTGTTACTTCTTTCTTTCCTTCGCTATACTTAAAAGTAGTTAAGTAGAAAGGCGGGTGAACCACAATGGCGAAAAAGAATGTAAACGCAAAGAAATTAATCAGTCTGGCAGCAGTTTTGGGAGTTCTGGCCGGAGTATTTGCAATATTTACCAATTCAAAGAAAAAAGGAGCTAAATAATAATCCTATTTTTTGAGGTTATTTATGAACCCCTAATCTCTTTTTAACCAACCTATTACTAATTATAACTATAGTTGGTAGATGGATAAGGTAAAAAAACGTAAAAAAATTCTGATTGCTGATGACGATTACTCTATACTGGAGCCGACCTCACTGCTGTTGGAGCTGTATGGGTATGATGTATTTACAACTTCAAACGGTGATATTGCCCGTAAAGTAAAAAAGAAACATCCTGATATTGTGCTTCTTGATATATTTATGTCCGGAATTGACGGGCGGGATGTCTGCCGGGAAATCAAAAAGGATCCCGAAATGCAGACTACTCCTGTTATTTTAGTATCAGCATCTCCTGAGGTAGCAGAAAGCACTAAGTCGTGCGGTGCTGATGACTATTTGGCAAAACCGTTTGATGTGGATGACCTCATAGACAAGGTTGAGCAATACTGATTTGGTGCCGCTATTGTTGCCTGCACCTTTTATCCTGTAGAGTATAAAGTATATGTCTTTTTTGAAGAGTGAAAGTCTTAAAAATGACATTTTTGCCGGTTTGACAGTCGCTCTTATTCTTATTCCCCAGTCGCTTGCTTATGCCCAGCTTGCCGGACTTTCGCCCCAGTACGGCCTGTATGCTGCTTTAATCCCGCCCGTAATTGCTGCTTTTTTCGGGTCGAGTGCGCTTTTGTCTACAGGACCTGTGGCTGTATTGTCTCTCATGACCTACGCAAGTATTTCGCAGTATGCAATTCCGGGAAGTACGGCATTTGTAAATTATACTTTTGTCTTATCGTTTGTATTCGGTCTTATATTATTTATCCTTGGCATTGCCCGAATGGGTTCTTTTATCGGATTTTTGTCACATCCTGTAATTTACGGATTTACTAATGCAGCAGCACTCATCATTGCTTCCACCCAGCTTCCGGCTTTTTTAGGTATAGTGGTGCCGGATTTTGAACGGCAGTATCAGGTTGTCACTGCGGTTTTGGTGTCTGCTACTACAATAATTAACTGGCCGACCTTTTTACTGGGAATAGTTTCGCTTTGTACGTTATTCATCCTGAAAAAGGTAGACAAAAAAATGCCCCATATTCTGATTGTGGTTGCGGCTAGTGCGGTGGTAAGTTATGTTTTTTCTTATCCTACGGCTTTGGTCGGCGAAATACCCAAAGGTCTTCCTCAGCTTGCAGTACCCCATATAACTTTTTCCAGCATGTCGACTTTAGTTGTTACTGCATTAGCCATGGCATTAATCGGTTTTACGGAAAGTTTTTCAATTGCACAAGCTCTGGCAGTCAAGACAAAGTCGCGTCTTAATCCCAATAAAGAGCTGCGCGGGCAAGGATTAGCGAACCTTATCGGCTCTTTATTCCAAAGTCACCCAGTATCCGGTTCATTATCGCGAACGGCATTAAACTATAACGCGGGTGGAAATTCAAAGCTTTCCGGTATGTTTGCAAGCAGTGCGGTACTTATTACATTGCTTTTTTTTACCCCTGTCCTTTACTATATCCCTAAGGTGGTTTTGGCAGCAATCATTATATTCTCTGTTGCTAGCTTGATTGATTTTTCGAAATTTTCCCATATATGGAAAGTTAATAAAGCGGATGGTGTGGCTGCCTTTTTAACTTTTACGGGAACTCTCCTATATGCTCCCGATATTGAAAAAGGAGTGATTTTGGGTGTGTTTTTTTCAATAGGTTATTTTATGTATCGTCTAACCCGTCCACGGGTTGCATTTTTATCTAAATTACGTGATAAGTCATATCATGATGCTAGAGCTTTTCATTTGGACCGTTGCGAAAATATTGCCATTGTACGGTTGGACGCACCGCTTTTCTTTGCAAATGCCGAATATTTTGAAAATGAAATTATTAAGGATCTGGCAGAACACTCTAAAATTACTGACATTTTGTTCGTTGCCAACGGTATTAATCAAATTGATTCTACCGGAGAAGAGATGTTGTCTGCGTTTTCAGATACTCTAAAAGAAAGCGGAAAACATATTTTTATGGCAAGCGTAAAAGCTCCTGTCATGAAAGTGTTGATAGCCTCGGGTTTTTATAAAAAAATCGGAAAAGACCATTTTTTTGCTTCTACAAACGATGCGCTTACGTTTTTAATAACTCATTTAAGGCATGAACATGTGCATACAGACGCTGAAAAGTGCCCCCTAATTTTAATTCGTACTCCCCACAAACTTCATAGGCAGCGATCGCTTAGGGAAACAGTTGCGTATTTTTATGGTAAATTGTTAAAGCACTGAAAGCATGCAAAAATTTATACTATATGTAATTAGTTTTTTAACAGGTGTTGTGTGGGGATTTACCGGAGCATTGTTTATAGATCAAAATTTAACCGACAGAAATACATTTGTACTTTCGTACCAAACACAAATCCCCATAACGCCTACGCCACCTCTTTCAACTAGTTCTTTCCCTGAAATTTCTAATTTGCCAATACCAACACCCACCTTTACACCAATACTCAGTCCGACACCCATTAAAACCCCCACACCTTCTCCACATCAGGCTAAAGCAGTGTTAACTTTAACCCCTAAGCTAACACCAACGCCAACACCTATCGTTAACCCCATTGTCGTACCTTCTCACTTAGAAGTCTTTTTCAGTGAGTTTTCTTCCCGTTACAATGTTGACAAGGCATTTTTAGCAAAAATCGCCGATTGTGAATCACATTTTAATCCGGGAGTGAATGCTGAGCCTTATGCCGGGATGTTTCAATTTACTGAAGGTACTTGGTATACATACAGAAACAAAATGGGAGAAGATCCCAATAAAGATCTCCGGTTCGGCGCCAGAGAGGCAATCCAAACTGCAGCTTATGCACTTTCCCTCGGCCACACCCATCTCTGGCCAGCCTGTTCCCGCTAAGTTACTTTTCTTAAGCTATTTCTAAGTTCTTTTCCTGTATACTCTACGTTTGGCTATGAAATATTTTAAACACTTCTTAATTTTAGTAAGTATAAGTATGGCTATAGTTTACGGCTTTCAATCTTTTCAAACACAGGAGCCTGTTACTTCCGGTGCTCCGCCGTACGGAGTTTCCGAAGAAGAAGTGCCTGATGACCCTTACGCTCAGTATAAAAATTGGTCGCGACCCGACGGCCCTCCAAAAGTAGGTTTGCAGGTTGGCCATTGGAAAAACAATGAACTCCCCGATGAACTAGAAAGACTCAGGGGGAATTCCGGAGCAACAGGCGGAGGGAAAAACGAATGGGAAGTTAATTTCGCTATCGCCGAAATTGTTAAATTTAACTTAGAAGAAAAGGGGGTAAAAGTCGATATTCTTCCTTCGACAGTTCCCTCTCAATATTTAGCTGATGTGTTTTTGGCAATTCATGCAGACGGGTCAACAGAAAAATCCAAAAGGGGTTTTAAAGTTGCTGCTCCCTGGAGGGATTTGACCGGTAAAGCAAATACATTGGTGAATTTCTTAACAAATAGTTACCGGGAGGAAACGGGATATACAATTGATCCTAATATTACACGCAACATGCGTGGTTATTATGCTTTCTCATGGTGGAGATATGAACATGCAATTCACCCGATGACAACGGCCGCAATTTTTGAGACGGGATTTTTAACCAATGTTTCCGATCAAAAACTTTTGGTTCATAATCCTTCAATTCCTGCCCGCGGAATAAGCGACGGAATCATTTCCTACCTTGACTCCCAACATTTACTCCAATAAACAAAGCTCTTAAAAAATAGAGGAAATTATAATCCTTACAATTTTTATACAAATTGCAGTTACACTACGTACAGCTGTATCAGAAAAATATAAGTAAGTTAAAAACCGATAAATTACTAAAAAATCTGTAAGCTATTATTCCGTTTTCCGGTTATAAATGAAACAAACACTTGTAATTTTAAAAGAATACTTTGACCCTCTTGCGCGTTTGGGGAACCGTACATATTCAATTTACCTTCCCTTCGCAATAACGCTTGGCGCTTGTTTTGCGCTTGAATTTTATGCATTTAGAATAGCGAACAATCCCGCCATTGTAGCTAGACTTGCAATAATTATATTTATTGCAATTATCATTTATTTTTCATTTCGTGACGGGATTATGGGGGGCTTAATTTCCAGCGCCGTAACGATATTTTATTACGGATATATAATCTATACCCGGGGTTATACGGGTAGTCAGCTTGTTTCAGCAATACAAACTACTATATTTTTAGGCATTTTGTATGTCGGGGTGTCGCTTATAATAGGCTGGCTAAAACAAACAATTGATATTTTACTGGAGAGAGAGAAAGATGAAAAAAGTAGACTTCAGGCTGTAATACAACAACTACCGGTAGGGGTTATCATTACCGACCACGAGGGAAAAATTGTCCAGGTTAACAAACAAGTGGACACCATTTTTGATATGCGTGTCCCAATTGGAGACAGTATTCATGACAAATTGTTTTTTGAGCCTGAAAAAAATGGCAAGAAAATTAAACCTTCTCAATTTCCTTTAGTTCAAGCAATCGAACAGAAAAAGCCTATCGTTACACAGGAATTTACGATACAGGATAAAAAAGGAAACCAGAAGTATATACAAGTTAATGCTACGCCGGTTTTGACAAATAAAAGAAGAATAATCGCAGCCTCATCCATTATAAGTGATGTGACGGAGCAAAAAGAGGCAGAAAGAAGGAAGGACGATTTTGTAAATATGGCATCGCACGAACTTAAAACTCCCTTAACAAGTATGAAACTCTACCTTGATCTGATGGTAAAACAGGTTAAAAAACATAAAGATAAAGACACGGCAAAGATATTAAAAAATATCCAACTACAAACAGAACGGCTTCAAAAATTAGTTAATGACCTTTTGGATGTTTCCCGTTTGCAAACAGGTAAGCTGAGTTTGAATAAAGAACATTTTGAATTAAACGATTTACTAAAAGATATAGTTGACGTCCTTAAGGTGACAACAGTTCACCGAATTCATTTCGTAAGCAAAAGTAAATTACCGGTCTTGGCTGATAAGTTCAGGATATACCAGGTGTTTACCAACATACTTACAAATGCAATTAAATATTCTCCGGCTGGAAAACCAATTAAAGTAACAACCTTAAAGAAAAACGGGAAAGCGACTGTACGAGTGAAAGATCAAGGAATGGGTATTGCCCAAAGTGAACAGAAAAAAATATTTGAACGTCTGTATCAAGTCACAGATGCCAAAGTACAAACATTTCCGGGATTCGGAATGGGACTTTATATTGCTAGGGAAATTATAAAAAGGCATAAAGGAAAAATTTGGGTAGAAAGCACGAAAGGCAAAGGTTCTGCATTTTACTTTGATTTACCGCTAGTAAACGAACGGCAAAGGCAAACAGCGTAGTTTTCTAATAGAAACTAACCAAAAAAACTGGAGAGCTTTCGCTCCCCAGTGTCAATTCTCGATAGTATTAGTTTACTCTTCAACTATAAGTGTTCCGACTTGTCCGTTTGCTCTATGCTGTCCCACTGAGCAGTAATATTCAAATTCTCCTGCCTTGTCTGCGACAAAGGTGACGGAGTTGGTTTCTCCTGCCGGAGTAATCGGAAGAGCAACATTAAATTCATCAATATTAAAATCATGCATCATATCAACTGAAGTCAATTCGATTGTAATCGTCTCTCCCTTTTTAACTCTTATTTCGCTCGGATTAAAATAAAAACTGCCTGCTTCTATTTGGATCATCCGGGCATTTGCTACTGTTCCTTCCGTATCATCTACCATTATGGAAGTATCATTGCTTCCGGAATCAATCGGATTTGAGGATTGTGTCGGAAGTGCAGAGTTTGCTTGGTTTGGAACTTCTTGTGCAGAGTTTCCCCGAAGCAAAAACGCTCCGCCAACTACTGCAAGTCCGATACCCAGTCCTGCTATCAGAAGCATGTTGTTTGGTTTTTTCTCGACTGGTTGTATTTGTGTGTCATCCATTTTTATCACCTCCGGTCTACTTGGCTGTATAAAACGCTTGTATCACGAATTTTCCAGTCTAGCCGTGTATCCTGAGAAGAAACTGAATATTTCATTACTTTAAATATAAATCAAAAAAAGAAACCGATCGGGCCATGGCGGTAGAAAAACTATTAGACAAGTTATGGTCATCACCTTGATAGATGTAGAGCTCTACATTGCCGCCAACATCTTTCAATTGTTTTTCTAAGTTTTCTGAAAACTCTACCGGTACTGAAGTGTCATTTGTCCCATGATGAAGCTGAATAGGACCTGAAATATCCCTAAGATATGAATTTGCAGATATAGAATTCCAAAAATCCGGATTGTTATTTGGTTCTCCGTACTCTTCAATTAACTGTTGTCGCCAACGCCGTGTGCTTCCCGGGGACGGAGTGACAGTCAAATTCCTCCTCCTCCATCTTTCCAGCATATCCTGATAGTTTGCCACAACTCCTGCCCAAATAACCCCTGCTTTGACATCCTCTGAAACCACCATATTTCTCAAGGTAATATGTCCTCCCATGGAATGTCCCCACATCCCCAGTTTTTCATTGTTTACATAGTCCAGTTTTTTAACAGATGAAACAGCGTTTAGTACGTCTATAGTGTAGCCGTTTGAACCGTATCCGCCGGTTGCTGTCCCTTCAGAATTTCCGTGTCCTCTATAGTCGGGACGAAAAAGAACATACCCGTTTCGGGAAAATGCATCTGTGTAGGCAATATAGCGCTCAGTTGTGCGGTACTGAGATGGGGGAATATAACCATGATTAAATATAATTGCCGGAAATCCATCTTCAGGCGGAGCGAAGTCAGGGACAGTCAATAATCCGTAAATCTTTAACCCCTCTGATTTATAGGAAGCGATGTATCTTTTGTAATTGTTTCCGGGAGTCAAAGTTTGTTCAATTATCAAGTCACTTCCCGGATAGTCGCCGTTTCTTAATGATTCAATTGACAGAGGATGCGGTTGGTTTATAAGTCCGCCTTCATTTTCGACTGATTTTGGCGTTTGTGTAAGGAGAGGTTTTGAAGAGTTTGATTTTAAAAACTGCCCGGCAATTAGCAAAATCAGTGCGATCAACGAAAGTTTAATGAAACCGGACATAAAAATGAAGTATAGTGTGCTTTACTGAGAAATTCCTGAAAAGCCACAGGGAAAAGCGTCCCTTCGGGCGCTTTTCCATTTAAATGCTAAACTTAGAGCTTGTTGCCAAATCTTGCTTTCATCATTCCATTGCCTGCTCCGTGCATTACCCTTCCCTGAAAAGGCATGATTTCTGAAAGGTCCAGGTTCTGACTTTCTGCCCATACTTCAAGTTCAGAATGCAGACTTTGGGCTTTTTCCCTTCTTTCCGAAGGTTCCAAAGTTATCATTTCTTCATGTACTCCCTGCATTTTTTCGTGATGAGCCACGAGATAATCCTTTTGTTCTTGGGTTAGTTTGCCTTCAGCAACTAAATCGTCTAACTTTTCAACAAAAAGCGCATACCTTTCGGCTTGTCTTGTTTCTCTTTCTTCGTCAAACACTTTTTGGACTTCATTGGTGTCTAAGTTAAACTTTTCCGCCAGACGCTGTACAATTGGGCGATTAACCACCCCTTCCTGCGCAGAAACGTAATTAGCGCTCATTAAAGTAATTGCAATAATTGCTATGGCGATTATTGACGGAAATACAAATTTTTTCTTTGTCATATTTTTATCACCTCCTTTCGACTGCATGTATACATTAACAACTGATTCTGAAAAGACACTGAGAGTCATCGGGGAAATGTTACTTTGAAGACACTGCCTTTATTTACCTGGCTTTCTACTTTTAATTCTGCGTGGTGAAGATCTGTAATGGATTTGGCAATTGCAAGTCCCAAACCGAAACCGTCTGTGGTATGTTTGCATCGCGAAGAGTCTGCCCGATAAAATCTATCAAAAATGTGAGGAATATCTTCTTTAGGAATTCCTACACCTATGTCTTTCACTTTCAGCAAAACATGTCGGTTGGTTTTTGCTACCGAAACTTCGACTTTTGAACCATTTTCGCTGTACTTTATGGCATTATTGAGAAGTATCGATATCAGCTCAACTATACTCATCGGGTTTCCCTTAATTATGCTGTTTTGCACATCTTTTTTAATTGCTATATCCTTTTCTTTTGCTAAGGAAGCATTTCTGTCTGCTGCCTGTTTTACAGCTTCTGCCAAGTCGACCGCTTCCATTGGTAGGTCTTTAGCGTTTGCTTCATACTTTGAAAGAGACAAAAGATAATCTGATAGCTCTTTCATCTTATTCACTTCTTCCAGATTGCTGAATAAAAGTCCTTTTGCTTCAGACAGTTTTATTTTTTTATCCCGCAGAAGAACTTCTATTTCGGATTTCATTGAAGTAAGAGGTGTCCTAAGTTCGTGGGACGCGTCAGCTATAAATCTTTTTTGCTCATCTACAACTTCTTCGATTGGCTTCAAAGTTTTTCCTGCCAGAAAATAACCGCCCACACCGGCCACTACCAGGATGATGCCGTTTATTGTAAGTAAATTTAACAGCACCGAATGCTTTGCATCTGCAAGTTCTTTCTCCAAAATTATGCGGACACGCTCCCTGGGAATCGGTTGACCCCTGAGGCGGTATTCAGCAACTACAAACCCACGCTCAAGCTCCAATGACATGAAGCGATATATTATGGCGCTAAAACTTATGGAAATGAACGCAATAATAATTAAATACCAAAAAGTTAACCTAAGTCTTGCTGATTGAAACATA